>DASYAN010000497.1:0-10240 GCA_036501345.1 Ktedonobacteraceae bacterium | reverse complement strand
TCAAGTTGGGCCTAATAATCCAAACTATCAACAAGGTGGACGCGTCAATCCAAATTATCAAGAAAGGCCTAGCAGCCCGAACTATCAAGAAAGGCCTAGCAGCCCGAACTATCAGGAAAGGCCACCTGTCAATCCGAACTATCAGGAAAGACCACCTGTCGATCCATCTCAGTCTGGCGGAAATGCTCAGCCCGACGCATGGTGGCAAAATCAGAGGAACAGACCACGCCGTATCACTCTTGATTCTGATAAGCAGTGAAATTGGCGGGAAAAGCTATGCTTTTCAGCATTTCTATTGGCTCTGTAGGTTGTAGTTTCTCTCAGAAGATAAGATACTCATTTTCCAAAGAGAGACTACGCCTTAGCGCCAAACTTGGTATGATGAAGCCTGTAGAGAAACGGCTTAGATTCAGAGTCAAACCCGTAACGCTGTTTACTTTTGCGAGGACGCAGTTCTAATGTTACTGCTAATAATGAAGAAGGATGAAACTTTATGAATTCTGCAGATCAACATATGATGAAGCCAGCACCGCCGCATCTTCGTTCGCAGTCATTTAGTGGGAGTCCTGCACAAGATTCGCCTAGAAAACCACTGGCTCCCGGTTATCATCTGTTGCTAAGTTGGCCTATTGCACGACGGTTAGTGCTGGGATTTCTAACAGCAGCGGTTATTGCTGCCGCTGTTTCAAGTATCACGGGAATAGAACGTACAAATACCCTTCAGAATCAAGCTCAATTTTATCGGGGGCTAGTAGATTCCAATAGCCAGCTTACCAAGAGCGATGGCTTTCTCCAACTTATGAACACTGGTTTGAATCAAGCGGTTGCCACTGCCCAATCTGGTGGTTCGTCAGGGAGCCAGGGTCAGACTATCCAAAATGTGCAAGGGCTTGCGAGTAGCTACGATACTATTTTAACGAACTACGCACAGCATAACCTGATTGATGAGAATCCTGATCAACAGGCTTTGATCCATGAGGCAGGTAGTGACGGTCTTATAATCAAACAAAGGACGCTCGCTAGTAGTGCGTTGAGAACTTGGCAAACCTACCGTGATGCGCAAAACGGGATCATCAACGATATTGAAAATAACAATTTGGCCGCAGCTCAGCAGTTCAACACTAATCTAGCAACCCCTACACACAATGATGCTCTGAGTGCTCTCCGTGCACTCATTCAATCGGAGGGAGAGCTTGCTGACTCCGTCCTTTCTATTGAAGGGATAGAAGAGCGCAACCAATTGATTATAACGCTCGTTGGTGCCTTGATAGCATTTATTGCAGTTGGCATAGTTGGCTGGTTTATTTCAGGGACAATTGTTCCCCGCCTGCAAGACCTACGGAATGTCGTTCAATCTGTTGAAGATGGGCGATTTGACTCCCGTGTATTTGTTTCAGGAAGGGATGAGATAGCTCAGGTTGCAGCCTCGGTCAATACCATGTTAAATACCATCGTTGGTTTACTTGAAGAAGCACGTCACCAGCGTGATGCACTTACTAGCGCAGCAGATAGTCTCTTCTCTGATATGCGCGTAGTAGGTGCAGGTGACTTACGCGTGAATGCAGCAGTAAGCAATGATCCAGTTGGAATGCTTGCTAATGCATTTAACCTGACTGTTGGGCGGTTCCGACGTCTTGTGCTGCGAACCCGCACCTCTATGCAGCAGATTGATGTTGTATTCCGACAGGAGATTAAGCATGCCGAAAGTTCTATCGCAGTGGCAAAAAGGGTTCTTTCTTCTCATGAGCTTGAGGCCCCAGAGAGCGTAGGACAGCATCCTCTACCACAGCAGACTCTGTCGCGTCTCCATCAGGTGCGCAGTCTAATGCAAATGGCTGCTAATCAAGGAACTGAAGCGGCAATGAATTCCGTTTTGGCACAGATAGAGCATGCTTACCATCTCACCCAACAATTGGAAACGAGATCAATACCGGAAGTATCAAAGATACAGCAGACGCTTCTAAAAGCGGGGCAAGAGATGCATACGCTGCATACAAACATTGCAAATGCTCTCTCTCTCGTCACTACAATCGAGGGTGAAATTGTAACGAGTGCGCAAGGAAGTTCTCTGGATAAGGGATCTAGCCTGCTCTCGTCAGGCTCTAATAGTGTGTCTAAACAGGAATTAGCTCGTTTCTATCTAGAATTTGCTCAAGAAATTATTGCTGCTACTTCAAAGCTAAGAAGTATAATACAAGAAATGCAGGTCAGCTTGACTACCTTCCAAGTCGAAGTGCCTTAGACTCTCTTCAAAAAAGCCGCCCAGAGAGCATATTACGCTGAACTAATCTCTGGGCGGCCATTCTATGAGGTTAGAAAAACCTGTCTACTTCTCCCCTTCGGCTTTCTTTTGCTTGGAAGTTAGTTCCTGCTGGATATTAGCTGGTACTTCTTCGTATCTAGCTAGTTCCATGGTAAAGGAGCCACGGCCCTGGGTGATAGAGCGCAGATCCGTTGCATACTGCAGCATTTCAGCCTGGGGGACATATGCCGTGATGGTCTGCGTTCCATCCTCTTGTGATTCCATTCCCTGAACGCGACCACGTTTGGTGTTGATGTCGCTCATAACGTCACCCATATTTGCTTCGGGAACGTTAATTGTGACGCTCATAACAGGTTCTAGGATCGCCGGGCTGGCCAGTGGAACGACCTCTTGCATGCCGAGCGAACCAGCAATTTCAAATGCTTGGGCAGAGGAGTCTACCGGGTGATACTTACCGTCGACCAAGGCGACCTTGACATAGATCATCGGATGACCGGAGACAAAACCTCGTTTAAGTGACTCTCGCACACCCTTTTCTACGCCAGGGATAAACTGGCCTGGAACTACACCGCCTACGATACGGTCTTCGAAGACAAAGGTCTTCTCGCCATCGCGTGGTAGAGGCTCAATTTCCAGCCAGACATCGCCGAACTGCCCATGTCCACCACTCTGCCGCTTGTGACGGCCATTAGCTTTTGCCTTCTTACGAATGGTTTCACGGTAGGCTATACTCGGTTCGTGCATTTCCAGATCAGTTGCATACTTACGTTTGATACTCTCAATCAGGATCTGAATGTGCGACTCGCCCATGCCCGATAATAGAGTTTCAGCTGTTTCTGGATCGCGAGAGATACGTATGGTACGATCCTCTTCTACGATACGTGCCATCGCCGTACTCATTTTATCCAAGTCTCCCTGACTCTTTGGAACAATGGCAACTGTATAGCAAGGGTTGGGGAACCTGATGGGCTCTAGAGGAGTCGTTCTATCTTTATTACTGGTGAGTGTATCGCCGGTATGGGTATTTGAAAGCTTGGCAACTGCTCCAAAGTCGCCTGCCGAAATCTCTGTGGCTGTTTCCTGAGTCTTACCACGGGGAATGATCAGTTGGCTTACGCGCTCATCAGTTCTGGTCTGGATATTGTGAAGATGGCTATCGGCTTTAAGTGTGCCACTATAGACGCGAAATGTTGAAATCGTGCCAACTTGTGCACCTGCTGTCTTGAACACGAACAAGGAAAGGTCGTTGCCAAAGGGTTTGACATCTGCTGGGACAGCATCGGCTGGGCTGGGTAAATAGTCGATGACTGCATCAAGCAGGGTCTGTATCCCAATGTTTTTCGTTGCTGATCCACACAAGACTGGAATAAGTTCTCCACTACTCGTTCCTTTTTTAACCACTGTGAGGACCTCCTCATCGCTGAGCGTCTCCCCTTCTAGGAACTTTTCCATCACAGTGTCATCGCTTTCTACGGCTGACTCAAGAAGCTGGTCGCGGTAGGTACTAATGCGGTCCTGCAAGTTGGCGGGAATAGGAATTTCCTGTATCTTGTTGCCGCCTTCAAAAGTGTAAGCTTTCTGCCTGACGAGATCAATCACACCTTTGAAGCCAGCCTGCTCTCCAATGGGAATTTGTAAAGGAGCGATCTTCACGCCAAACTGTCGGCGCAGTGACTCGAGCGCCTGGTCAAATGAGGTGTTTTCGCGATCGAGCTTGTTGACGAGTACAATACGAGGAAGCTTGCGTTCGTCTGCATATTTCCAGGTAAGTTCGGTCCCGACTTCTACACCCTTTTCAGCGGTGACTACTACCAAGGCTGCATCGGCGACGCGGAGGCCAGCTTTGACTTCACCAACGAAGTCTGGGTAACCGGGAGTGTCAATAAAGTTGATCTTATGGTTTTTCCATTCGACTGGTAGCACTTTGGCAT
The DNA here is from genome assembly GCA_036501345.1 of Ktedonobacteraceae bacterium. Taxonomy (GTDB): domain Bacteria; phylum Chloroflexota; class Ktedonobacteria; order Ktedonobacterales; family Ktedonobacteraceae; genus DASYAN01. The sequence continues at coordinate 6,046 of DASYAN010000497.1, read as the reverse complement.
TCAAGGACATGCGGCGTTTGAGTTCCTCTGGATCATGATCGACAACCGATGTGCCTTCGTCAACCTTTCCCTGTCGGGTGATGGCACCACTGTCGTAGAGTGCTGCATCAATGAGCGATGTCTTGCCTGTTCCAACGTGAGAGATCAGTGCTATGTTACGAATCTGTTCTGCCCTGTAAACCTTCATAAAACCCATTTTCTCCTCAGTTTCTAGGTAGTGAGGTCTGTCGTAGACCTTCTATGTAATCTGAGCACACAAATAGCTGTTTCGGTACAGAGAAAACCTGTGTCGTACTTGGTACTCCTTTCTGATTTTATGGATGTGTAGATGTAGTATATCAGCAATACACAACTGGTTCAACCAAATTCATGTGCGATTATAGCTTGTCGTGTGAATGGATTATAGGATGTTTGTTCTATTAATTAGTAACTATACTTAGGCAGGAAACTATGTTATACTTACAGAAGCGAGCTGAGTTTCTCGAACTCTTTGCATTTATGTTAGGGAGTTTCAGAGTAATAAATCCTTCTTTAAATGAGAAAGGATGCTGAATGTCAGGAACCCCATAGCAAAAGCTAGTGTTCATCTCCGGTCTTTCACTCTCTTGATACGAGGGAGCAGTATCTTGCCCTGCTAGGGCCACACACGGGTGATCCCGTGCGGTATACAGATGTTTTCACCGGAATTGATGTGTGAGTACGTTTGCTCACATTGAGAGAGGCAGTACCCTAAGCCCCAAGAAAGGAAGACCTGCATCTTCCCTATGCGTCAATACAGGGGTATTAGCAGGTTGCACGCTGGTCAAGAACCCCTTGCTAAAGGCTAGGGGCTTGCGAAAACGGCTAGCGCAACGTAAGTTCTTGTCTAGAGGGCTCTCGGCAACGGGAGCAGCAGCGATACGGGCTAAGAAATAGCGGAATCCCAGGCTTATGTGCTAGGGAGAGTAGCGAAAGTATGTTTGGATGCCACCCTAGTCTAAACCACTACCTGCCACGCCGAAGCAGACGGTCTCAGACCTATGCCTGTATTGCCATCTCGAAGGGTCATAACAGCTTGGCTTAGACCAGGAGTGGACCGAAATCGGTCAAGAGTTTTCTGGGTCTTTCTCCTAAAAAGACTCTCCCGCAAGGGACAGCAACACAACAGAAAGGAGAGCAAGGTGGTGCTACCGCACAAGACCCAGTTGGCTAACAAGCCCGCCATTGGTCTTCCCTACGCCCCATGCGTACAGGAGGCCATTCCGCCCCAGGCTGAAGCCGAGGGGTCTCCTTGCCAACAACTCTATGAAAGAACAAACTCTGGATAATCTCTGGTTGGCACAAGCCTTGTACGACTTGGGAGGCATTCAATTTGGTAATTTTGCAGTAAGCGAGTCGGCGGTCAGTTCACCTATTTTTATCAATCCCAAAGTTCTGATCAGTAACCCAGCTGCTCTGCGTGTTGCTAGTAAACTGATGCAGCAAGAAATCGACTTGGCGCAATCACTTCGTCGTCCACGCGTTCATCCCTTCACAATCGTCGCGGGAGTACCAGTAGGCGGGCTCCTGTTGGCAACGGCTTATTCGTTAGAAACCAACATTCCCCTTATTTATGCACGGATTCGTCAGGAAGGGACCGGCAAACCTGGTATCGAGGGACATTTTTTGCCAGGAGATACAGCACTCATCGTCGATGATCTGATTACGCGCGGTAGCAGCATTCTTGAGACTGCCTCCTTGCTTGAAGAAATGGGTTTGAAGGTCAGGGATGTCATCGTGTTAATTGATCGTGAACACGGGGCAGCCGAGCGCTTGCATCGGCATGGGTATAATTTGATCAGTATCCTGAAGCTGGATGTTATGCTCACTCACTACATGTCTAAGGGCCTGATTTCAGATGAAACATACCGTACCTGTGCAGACTATTTAGCGAGTAAACAAAAGGAGCCACCTACTGGCAACTTGAATCTATAGCCACCAGAAATCTTAAGCGGAGGAAGTGAGACATTCTTCGATGCCTCACTTCCTCTTTTCTGTGTCTCCGCATCATCTCTAGAGTCGATAACGCACAGGCGTAGCAAACAGGTCATTTATGGACCATCATAGCTAGAGAGGTGCAGCAGGAATTGGCTGTGACACCTGTGGCTCATGGATATCCTTGTTTGGCACCCGTTCTGGCTCGCTCCCCTTACGAAGATTTTCCATGATTGGCTGAAGTACATCTATAGGAAGCGGAAAAATGATGGTTGAATTCTTTTCTGCGGCAATCTCCGTCAGCGTTTGCAAGTAACGCAGTTGTAGCGCACTTGGCTGTGAACCAATGATCCCAGCAGCCTCAGCAAGCTGTGTGGAGGCCTGCAATTCACCTTCGGCATGGATGATTTTTGCACGCTTCTCTCGTTCAGCTTCAGCTTGCTTGGCCATAGCACGCTGCATGGTAGCGGGCAACTCGATATCTTTTACCTCCACCGCTGTTACCTTCACCCCCCAGCGTTCTGTATGCTCATCGATAATAGTCTGCAACTGCTGATTGATCTTGTTGCGCTGGGATAGTAGTTCATCCAGTTCTGATTGACCAAGGACGTTGCGGAGTGTCGTTTGACCAATTTGTGATGTCGCCTGCATAAAATCTACCACGTTGACAACTGCCGTGGCAGGATTCTCTACATAGAAGTACACTACAGCTGTTACTCTGACTGTAACATTATCTCTTGTAATTACCTCTTGTGGTGGCACCGTGAGAGTCACAATACGCAGGTCAACTTTTACCATGCGTGAAATGAATGGAGGTATCCAGAAAAGTCCTGGCCCTTTTGCTCCTTGCAAGTGACCCAGGATAAAGATAACACCACGTTCGTATTGTTGTACAACGCGAAGGCCAGCAAGCCCTAACAGGGCTAGAGCGATCACAATAATGCTAATGAGAAGTGCTGTCATAGCAAGTCTCCTTTGCAAGCTCTTCGAGAGAAGAAGCTGCATATCCGTTGATATCCATCCGGTTGTCATACAAACGCAATCTCGATCCTACAATCAGAACAATCGACGATGTCTCTCTTAATAGATCCTAGAGCAGAGTTACAACTCCCCTTCTTTTGCACTCTTATCTCAATGTACTTCCTTCAGGATCAAGAATCCTTTAATATTCATGCATCCCAACAGGGAACTATTGATCAGTTGAAAGCGTCATGATAGTGAGAGGGGTAGCAGCGACAGTCTCGAGCTATTCTTTAAGCTCAGCGAAAATTCACCAGCAGATTTTCGCGGTACAGCCACCCTACTTAGTGGTTTCAGATTTTGAGCTCTTTTTGAGCAATTTTTTTGAACTAACCACTACATAAGGTGCTTCTACCCCCTCTCGACGTTTTAATCTTTTGATACTTTACTCTATTCAAATGGCATTCATTAGCAGGAGGAGATTTATGAAGTACTCGTGGATAGGCAAGAAACGATCCCTATTCTCACTTGGAGGCGTCGTACTCCTAGTTGTAATCGTTGCCAGTTTCATGGTGGGTCGAAGCTCTGGAGGGTTTACAACACCATCCAACTTCAGCGTTGCTGTTAACCACTTATCCCCCCAACCATCTGCTCTCAAACTACCTGGTGGTGTACCCCAATTGGCTAATCTAGCAGTCAGTGCTCCCAATGGCACAAATAGCATTGGTGGAGCGGTAGAGGCAAACTCAAGTTCCAGCGGGCAGAAGACACAAACAAGCGACATTGGTCCACAATACTTGGTTAAGACGCTCAATGTCGATTTGCAAGTTAAAGATACACGAAAAGTTGCAGACGACCTGCAGACATGGATTACAAAAACAGATCCGCGTGCGAGCACAAGTGGAACTGACTATGAGCAAGTGAGTGATAATCTCTACAACATATCGTTGACCTTCTCCGTGCAAGCAACCCTTTACCCACAGGTCTATCGTTATTTGAGAGACTACACGGAGCATAACGGGGGGCGTCTTGCAACATTCAACGAGTCGATTCAGGATGTTACTGGTACCTACGTTGATACACAATCACGTTTGCAAAATCTACGTCTTGAACAAGGGCGTTTGCAGGATCTACTCAGTCATGCACAGGCACTTAGCGATATTCTAAGCATTGACCAGCAGCTAACAGATGTCGAAGGCCAGATCGAGAGTGATGAAGCACAACTCAATACTTTAACTAGTCAGGTTACATTCTATACAGTCACAGTTAGCTTGGAGCCGATAGAAACTGCTGCTCCACCACCAGCAAATAATGGATGGTCTATCGGCCAGGTATTCCATGATGCTTTTAGCACATCACTGGCTTTTGGTCAGAGACTGATAGGGTTACTCGTTTACCTAGTCGCCTTTGGTCTTTACATTGTTCCGGCCGCTATTATCATCTGGTTAGTATGGAGATGGTATATACCTACAAGACGGGTATCTCGACCCAAAGGAGCGATGGAGGATACAGCTCCAGTGAATGAAGAAATAGCGGAGGATGTGGTCCCAATGAACGAAGGAACGACGGAGTATGTAGTCCCAGTGAGTGAAGAAACGACAGAAGAAGCTGTCCCAGTGGACGAATGATTCCTTGGCTCCTGCTTGGTTTCATGTGGCAGGAGCCTTTCTCTACTTGGAACTCTCTGCCAAAAACCTATTGACAAGTTGTCCGCGATGGGTTATTATGAGCCCCGTGGTAAGTCAAATGGGCACGAAAATACATCTCGTAGCCTAGTTAAGAGCGCGGCGCATTCGTCTAGCGGCCTAGGACATCGCCCTCTCAAGGCGGAGATCACGGGTTCGAATCCCGTATGCGCTATTTTATAAAAGAGACAAGGGGTTTATCTCCTTGTCTCTTTGCTATCTTGAAGACATTTTGCTATAGTAATATTGTCCCTACGGGGATGTTCTCAAATCTCATCTAACAATCCGCAGGAGACAACATAATATAGAGTACTCAGGAGGATTCTAATCAGCACCTATGAATAAAAAGCTCTTATTTGGCCTGTTCGGCTGCATGCTTTTGACTATCTTATTCTCTGCTTGCCGTATTGTCGATGCAAGCACGCTTCCCAAAAATCCAAAGGCACTCATGGGAACATCGCAGTTTATAACTACGAGCATAGCGGTTAAGAAAGGGGAATCGCTCGATCTTGTCGATACCGTGTCAAATACGCACGTGATCTCAAATGGTCTCTATGATGCTAGTGGGAAAGTAGAGAAGCCATCAGAGCCAGATGCCCCGCAGATTGGTACCCTTAACTTCAATGGGAGTGACACACAGACCATCGGACCATTCAACGCCGCTGGTGATTTTCACTATTATTGTACCATCCATCCAAACATGAACCTGCTCGTCCATGTCACTGCCTAAAAAGAGTAAAAAGAGCATATTGTCTACTTATGGATAATATGTTCTTTTCTATGTGTGATCTTGCCCACCTCGTTTCAACTATCAGGTATCTAGTACTTCGGCTGCTTGCTTAAAGACGACTGTAGCTAGTACTTTTGTGTATCTGTATGTATAAATTTAGTTCTCCATCATGTTACTTGTGTTATACTTTGCGGACAGTACTATCAAGTGCGTAAAGGCATGGCACTCTCATGAAAACTGAAGAGCACCAACAACGAACAATCAAATCTCATGTCTCTCTTTGTCTCAAAAGTGTTGCTGTTCTTCTCCTCTTATTACTCAGTGTACTGGTCATCGCTTGTGGTGAAAATAATGCAAATCCTACACCAGATCTGGGTAATCCACAAATCGCTGTTACTATCCACTTCAGCAACAATATGTCATCAATACCAACTGTCGCTCCCTATTTGTGTGGCGCTTGGATTACTAATACTACGCCAGCCTTCAAGCCGGGGAATAAGATTCCTGTGTATGCGCATTTCATTCACAATGTGAATGGCAATCCTGTGGGTGTCACTGGGGCTAGTGCGCAAGCAAGTGTTGAATGGGCTGATGGCTATAGAGATAGCGAAGTTGCAATAACTGAAAGCGATGGTCTGGCTATCTTCTATTTCACGATACCTAACCGATCAGATATGGTTAATAGAAATAATCTGGTTGTAGTCTCGTTCACAGGTCC
>DASYAN010000496.1:0-14133 GCA_036501345.1 Ktedonobacteraceae bacterium | reverse complement strand
CAACAAACCAGCCATCTCCTCGACAGAGGAAAATGGTGCAAGATCAAAAATCAACAAGGGGGAGCGACGTCCGATACACCCCTGCGCAATACTGGCTGCCGTCAATAGGGGCCTCACCTGTTGTGTATCAGACGACAAAAGCGCTGGCATACTGATCACAAGCTCTACATGAGGAAGAAGAAGAGGAAGTCTAGCAGGCGTATCTTCTTGAAAAATGTTTTTCATACGTGACCGCCGCAAAACCTGCAAGTACGGATAACGCCGCTCTTCTGGACCAATTAATAGTGCTGAACGTCCTTGCAGGCTGCCAAGGCAAGCATCTGCAATAGATACAACCTCTGGGACAATGTCATACATTGACCATACTGCCTTCCTTAAAAACAACCGTTACAGTAAAAAAAGTCTGCTTTCCATGCTACCTAATACTAGAGCAAAAAAATGCTCCAGTGTCATCAGGTATACACTGTATTTTTTCTACAGTCTCTTATATGCGAGGGATATTGTTGACGTTTTATCCTCATTCTCGTAGAATTAGAGACACTGGGATGCGAAAGCCAAGCTATGCCAGAAACCCCAGGCGTAACAGCGGTTCCTCCCGATGCTTAACCTACATAACAGAAACACAGTTCTTGTATTTCTGATATATTGATGCATTTTTACCCCCTTAATATAGGGAGGGAAACAGTATGTTTCAGAATACACCTACTTCATCACATCAGGAAAACGTACCACCCTCACAGCCAGAAGGCGCTGGCAAACCTTCCTTATCTTTACCATTAGAGCTATTAGAAGAAAGCATGACACCTCTTCCTCAATACTCACATGGAGCATGGGGATGGTGGCTGCGTATGACGGCTCCCCCTCAACCACAATCACACCTAGATGCACGCATGCGTGAGCAATTACGGCGCTCACGCCTTCTGAGTCTCTTTCTTCTCGTACTCTTAGGGACAATAGTTGTACTTTTTCCCAAGGGTTTTATTCCAGAGCTTGACCCCAGCCTTTTCGGAGCACTCTCCGTTTGTAGCGCGATTGTCATTGGAAGTATTTTACTGAACCGCTATGGTCTTATGAATGCAGCCGCATCGGTGTTAGTGGTTGGGATCGCGGCGGCAATTGCTTTCTCGCTCCTCGCTACGCCGAATGGACTCGGAATGCAGGATTTGCCAACATTTGATATGTTTGTTATCCCTATCATTCTCGCCGGCATCCTTCTTCCCAAACACACGCCTTTTCTTATTTGGAGTGGCTGTATTCTCTTTATAGTCCTTGATCTTACTTTTGAAACCCATCAACAAAACTTGGATGAATATATTCAACAAGTTGGGCTTTATGCGACAATCATTCTGCCAGCGGTTTCTACCTTTACACTGGCCGTTGCGTCATGGCTATCGGCTGGAAGTGTGGAACGTGCCCTGCGTGAAGCCGATCGCACTAAAGAATTGGAAAAAGCCTATCAACTAATAACGGAACAGAAGAAGCGCCTAGAAGAAGGAATTGCGATCATCCAGGCAGTTCATAGCCGTGTTGCTAATGGAGATTTACAAGCACGAGCATCCATTACGAGTGGGGAACTGCTGCCATTAGCCGTGGGTTTGAACTTGATGTTGGACCGATTAGCCCGTTCCCTCGCTGCAGAACATCGGCTTGATAACTTTGAGCAGGGCATCCATCGACTCAATGAAGCCGTGTTTGCCTTTGGGCAAGGACAGTTTAGAAAAGCAATACCGTTGCATGAAGCAGGAAGGCTTGAACCATTGGCAATAAGCTTGGAACAACTCCGCCAAAGACTTGTTGACACATTCAATCGAGGGAGTATCCTGATCAGGGAAATCACGGCACTCAGTTCTGCACTTCTAGCCGCACTGCAACAGCAAGATGCCTACTTGCAAGCGGCTCATCATGAAAGGTTCCAACTAAGGAGTGCATGCACTCATATAAAAAATGTACAAGAGGAGATCAATACGCAATATAGATTATTTGATCATATGGTAAGAATACAACAGAACAGTGGAACAGTGACTCTGCGACCTGTTGATACACTCTCATTGCTCCGCGTCTTGCAGGCAAAGGCTAAAGAGCTTGATGATAGCGAGACTCTCCTTAAGGGTGTAGAAGACCAAATCACCAAACTAGTCACGCTTACTGGAGCACCCAATGGATATGAGGAACGACAAGATCAGAGAAAGACCATCGAACGAAGGTTGTATAATACCACAGAGCATCTAGAACAACTTTTTGCTCATTTTGTTGTATGATACTTCATTGGAGATTTCATTGCGATATCAAAGTTAGGAGGACATTACTGATGCCCCACAAGATGGGAGAATATTACGAACGTATTAATGATTATGACTTGCAGTACCAAAGTCAATCAGAACAGGACTTGCCTTTTTGGCGTGAACTGGTTATGCGCTATACGCCTAGACGTGTGCTTGAACTAGCCTGCGGCAGCGGTCGCATAGGACTGGAGCTACTGAAAAGTCCTGGAAGTTTTCATCTGGAGGGCCTGGATATCGAGCCAGATATGCTCGCTGCCTACCAGCGTAAATTGGAGCACGAGCCAGAAGCACTACAACAGCGTGTCACACTTCATGAAGGCGATATGTGCCTCTATGAGCTTGAGCATAAAGGCAAGTTCAATCTGATCTTTCTGCCCTTTAATTCAATCTCACACCTCTATGAAATTGAGCAGCAGCTTTCTGCATTTCATACCACATATGACCATCTCGCTCCCGGAGGCCGCTTCGTCGTTGATACATTTCTGCCCGACGTCGATTATTTAAGTGATGCTTTGAATCGTCCCTCACACGTTTATTTAGAGGACGAAATCGAGTCTCTCGACGGGGATTTTACTATGCTAATCTATACAACCCGCAAGTATGATCCTTTCGAGCAAGTACAACATATTAGCTGGACACATGAGAAATTTTTCCAGACTGGCGAAAATGAGCGCTATCTCAGTAAGATGGATATGCATAATTTCTTTCCACGTGAACTACAATTGCTTTTCCTAGCGACCGGATTTCGCATCGAAGCAATTTATGGAGACTATCAATGGTGGCCCTTTGGCAAAGGATCGCGGCAGATCGTTGTTGGACGCAAGCCAATTGGCGACAGTTGACGCTTGCCCACCTTAGTGCTAAAATATATCCTAGTGAATAGGTCGGATTAATCCCGTTTGTTTGAGGACAAACAAGAAGGCAGAGACGTATGATGTTGCGTGTATCTACAAAAGGCGAATATGGGGTTCGGATCATGGTTGATCTGGCTCGTCATTACAATGGTCGCCCTCGGTCTCTCACAGATATTTCGCAGGCGGAGATGTTACCGCTCGCCTACCTGGAGCAACTGGTGAAATTGCTGCGTGAGTCTGAACCTCCTCTGGTAATCAGTACACGAGGTGCTCATGGTGGCTACAAGTTGAGTCGTAACCCACAAGAGATTACTATGGGAGAAGTTGTTCGTGCTCTGGAAGGGCCAATTTCTCCTATGATCTGTGCGACGGAGGGCGAGATGGTGCAGATCTGTAACTTCCTCGACTCATGCAAAACAAAATATCTCTGGGCACTTGTGCGCGACGCTGTTGCTCAAACTCTCGACTCTATTACATTGGCAGAACTGGTGGCAGTATCAGAAGATCAACAAACAGCCGCTCATTTCATTGCACTTTCCAACATTCATGTAGGTACACCCCCTAAGGGAGAGCACCTAGATACACAGTCAGCAATACTACCCAGTAGCACTCCTGCGGGGCTCGCTGATTGAAAAGAATGCTATTCGCTCACAAAATGGTGAGTCAGAGCTTCGTCCTTTATCATAATATAGGAAGGTATGTCTGAATTCATGACATCTGAACTTGTAATTAAAAATCTGCATGCCAATATTGAAGGCAAGCCGATCCTGCGCGGTGTAGATCTGACCGTTAAGCAGGGCGAGATTCATGCACTGATGGGTCCCAACGGTTCGGGCAAAAGCACGTTGGCAAATGTCATTATGGGTAACCCAAAATATGAGGTTATCGAAGGTGAGATCTGGTTCAAGGGTGAGAATATTCTGGAATATTCACCGGATCGTCGCGCTCGCATGCGTCTGTTTCTGGCATTTCAGTACCCTATGTCCGTCCCTGGCGTAAGCGTAGCCAACTTCCTGCGCCGCTCATTGGAGGCTGTACGCGAAGGCAATAAGGCACTTGAAGAGGGGGAGAATCCCACTGGCAAGATGACAAAGCGTAAGACTACGCCTCCCGGAGAGTTCCGTAAACTCTTGCAGGAGAAGATGCGCTTGCTCAAAGTCGATAATAGCTTTATTAACCGTTCCATCAATGATGGCTTCTCTGGCGGTGAGAAAAAGCGTGCTGAGATCCTGCAGATGGCACTGCTGGAACCCGAAATTGCTCTAATGGACGAGACAGACTCCGGCCTGGATATCGATGCGCTGCGTATTGTATCTGAGAGTGTCAATGCCTTGACTGGTCCCAACCTGGGTATTTTGCTGATCACCCATTACCAGCGCATGCTCAACTACATCACGCCCGATTATGTGCATGTAATGTTTAATGGTCGCATCATCAAATCGGGAGGCAAAGAACTAGCTCTTGAACTGGAAGAGAAAGGCTATGAATGGCTCAAACCTGCCGACGAAGAGAATGGAGTCAGTGCCGATGTCCGAATCTAAAGTTTTGGCTCCTGGATTCTCTCGAGCTGCAATAGAAGAGCTGTCACATCTGAGAGGCGAACCCGATTGGATGCTACAGTTGCGCTTGCATGCCTGGGAGATCTATGAAAATACTCCAGCTCCATTGGGTCGTCGCGGTGACCTGGGTACACGACGCACGGTTGCCAATTTCAAGTTCCAGAATCTGAGTCCGTTTACCCCATCCGGCTCAGCTTTACCTACCGCTATCGAACAATCGGTAGCCTCAGCACTGGCAAACGAGCGTTCGGGCTTGCTAGTCCAACTCAATTCCAGTGTTGTACGCAGCGAATTGCGCGAGACCCTCAAGCAGCAGGGCGTAATCCTAACTGATCTGGATACAGCTGTGCGCGAGCATCCTGAACTGGTACAGAAGTATTTTATGACCGAGTGTGTGCCCGCAGCAACCAGCAAGTATACAGCACTGCATGCTGCTTTCTGGACTGGTGGTTTCTTCTTATACGTGCCACAGGGTGTCAAGATTGAAGAACCAATCTTGGCACAGGTCTGGCTGAACACACCTCTGTCTGCCACCTTCTCGCACACGCTAATCATCGCAGAAGAGCAAAGCAGTGTGCGCTTCGTTCAAGAGTATAATTCGTTCATTGCAAGCGAGGAACCCGCTCTCTTAAGCGATGTGGTTGAGATCTATGCTAATCGTGAGGCACGTGTTGAGTTCAGCAATATGCAGGATCTTGGTCAGAATGTCTGGAACATTACCAACAAGAATGCTATTCACCAGAATGATGCTAGCGTAACCTTTGTGATTGCTGATCTAGGTAGCGCGGTCAATCTAGAAACCATCGGTGCCGGTTTGCAAGGGAATGGTACTGCGGCAGAACTAGTCGGTGTCTTTTTCACTGATCACAACCAGCGTTATGCGATCAATACTCTGTCGGATCACATCGGCCTCTCTACCAACGCTGAGACGTTGGTCAAAGGTGTGCTTACTGACGAGTCACGAGTAGAGTTCGATGGCATGATCCGGATACGCCCGAAAGCCCAGCAAACAGCCTCGTTTCTCTCAGCACATGGCCTGCTACTCAGCAAGAAGGCACGTGGCGAATTCATTCCCGGCTTGGAGATAGCTGCCAACGAGGTCAGTGCCAGCCATGGTGCAACCACTGGTCAGATTGACGAAGACCAACTCTTCTACCTAATGGTACGAGGCATTCAGCGTCCGGAGGCTGAGCGCATCATTGTGCAGGGTTTCTTTGAGCCAGTGTTGCAGCGTATCCCACTGGAGCATCTGCGCACCCGCCTACGCCGTAGCATCGTACATCGTATGAGTGGTGGCTACGAGACCGAGGCCGATACCTGGATTGATGCCCAGGAGCGCTGGGAAATCGAAGGTGTCGACGAGGTAGCAATCCACCTGGACGATAGCACCAGAGAAGATGATATCAAGCTTACGGAGTATTAAGCAACTCACATTTCCTCCAAAATAGGGAATAACCAGCGTTACAGCATTGCAGATGAATGTCACTTATGCTATACTTCTCCTATTCTACATCATCAATGTAAAGCAATGGGGGAAGATAGCAGTGACAGATTCCGCAAAAAAAGATTCACAACCGTATGATAGTCTTGTAAAGCATCTTTTTCGTAGCGAGGCACGCAAGATCGTCCCTCTACTCCTGCAAGGAGCAGAGCTGGTCGGAGATGTCAATATCGAAATTGACCGTAGCACCCTGAGAGTGGACTTGGCGCTCAAAATTCGTTATCTAACAGAGTTAGCCATTCTCCACTTTGAGGCGCAAAGTGGCGAGGACGAGGATATGGAGAAGCGAATGAGCATCTACAATGCTGGTCTACACAGTACATACGGGCTACCAGTCATCTCCATACTCCTCTATTTGTTCGAATGTGACACAGTAAAATCGCCCTACCATGTGATGTGCGCTGGTCGGGAGTGCTCATCCTGCTACTACGATGTGATCCGCCTATGGGAAGTGGATCCACAGCCGTATATCGATCATTATGCTGTTTCGCTCTATGTCCTATTGCCTGGGATGAAGGACCCATCGATCGCTCTCCTCAAAGGAGCAATCAAGGCAATTTGCGAGTACTATGACGAGAGACGTGCCGTCGAACGACTCATCCAGTTTGGCGTAATGCTCAAACGGACGACAACCGTCTCAGAATCAAATAAGCAAAAGATACAGGAGGTACTCGAAATGTATACACCTTATCAGCAATTCATAAGCCAGAATCCTGATGTTGAACGATACGGGCAACAGAGAGAGATGGAGGGCGAGATCAAATACGCACAGAAATCGATCTTAAATATTCTAAGCTTCCGTTTTTCAAATGATATGCTCATCGATCTTGCTAAACAAGCACTTGGCAGCATTCACGATATTGAGATCCTCGGTCAACTTGAATTGGAGGCTCTTCGATCTCCAGATGAACAAGATGTTCATCAATGGCTAGGCAAGTATTTGCCTCAAAATAAAACAGCAGGCGATATGGAAGGCGAAGAGGAATAGCAACGTCCAATTTCTTGGTCAGAGAAAGATCGCAAAAATTGCTCTTCTAACACTAAAAATGGGAGTCGGAAGAGCAATGCCATAGAGGATTTTCGCATGTATACACCATATCAGAAATTCATAAGCCAAAATCCTGACGTCGAGCGGATCGCTCTGCAGAGGGAGATGGAAGGCAAGATCGAGGGCAAGATTGAGAGCAAAGCCGATTCGATCTTGAATATCCTAAAATTCCGTTTTTCAAATGATATGCTCATCGATCTCGCTAAACAAGCACTCGGTGATATTCAAGATATCCAGGTGCTGAGCCATCTTGAAGATAAGGCTCTCAAATCCAAAGATGAAGAAGATATCTACGAGTGGCTAAACAAGTATTTATCTCAAAGCAATATAGAAGATAAAGTGGAAGACAAAGCTGACAAGAAAGAACGAACTATGGCTACATTTGATGATACATTATCTATAACACAAACAAACCTTGCTATGCGCTCCACAGAAGGGATCCGCAAGGATTTTCCCATTCTATCTCGTCAGGTACATGACAAGCCACTGGTATACTTAGATAGTACTGCCAGTTCGCAGAAACCCACCATCGTGCTTGAAACGATGGAGCACTACTATCGGTCATACAATGCCAATATTCATCGCGGCGTCTACCAGATCAGTGAAGAAGCGACAGCAGCGGTGGATAAGGCACGTGTGAAGATCGCTCGTTTCATCAATGCACGCCAGAGCAAGCAAGTCATTTTTACACGCAATACTACCGAGAGCATCAATCTTGTGGCCTATAGCTGGGGGACCGAGAATATTCATGCAGGAGACCTGATTGTGCTAACCGAGATGGAACATCATAGCAATCTCGTTCCCTGGCAACTACTAGCTCAGCGCACTGGTGCCCGCCTGGAGTTTATCCCCGTGAGTGATGATGGCCTGTTGCGCCTGGATATCTATGAGCAGCTTTTGCAGCAGCAACCAAAACTGGTAGCCTTTACCCACATGTCTAATGTGCTGGGAACGATAAATCCTGCTAAAGAGATGATCGCACAAGCACATACTGCTGGAGCAATAGTACTGCTGGATGCAGCACAGAGTGTGCCCCACTTACCAGTCGATGTCCAAGATCTTGATGTCGATTTTCTGGCCTTCAGCGGACATAAGATGTTAGGTCCTACAGGTATCGGCGTCCTTTATGGTAAAAGAGCATTGCTAGAAGCTATGCCTCCCTTTATGGGCGGTGGTGATATGATCCGCTCTGTGCACCTACGCGAGTCCACCTGGAATGATCTGCCATGGAAATTTGAGGCTGGGACACCGGCAATTGCTGAGGCCATCGGCCTGGGAGCTGCCGTAGATTATCTGAACACATTGGGAATGACGGCAGTGCAACAACACGAGCGTGAGATTACAATTTATGCTTTGGAGCAATTACAGCTAGTTCCTGATCTGAAAATCTACGGACCTGATGCTAGCCAACGTGGTGGCGTAATCTCCTTTATTTTAGATGATATCCATCCGCACGATCTGGCCTCGATTCTGGACCAGGAAGTGGGGGTGGCTATCCGTGCGGGTCATCATTGTGCCCAGCCATTGATGGATCGCTTTGAGTTGGCCGCAACGGCTCGCGCCAGTTTCTATATCTATACGCTACCCGAAGAAATTGATATACTAGTGCAAGGATTACGCAAGGCACAAGAGATCTTTCATTTCTAGTGCTCACATCCAATTGATGAGGTATTTTTATGGCAATGGACTACCGGGAATACATACTAGATCATTATCGTGACCCTCGCAACTATGGAGAGTTGGAGCATCCTGACGTGCATTGCGAGGATTTTAATCCACTCTGTGGCGATCAACTTGCTATGGACCTGCAGGTTGAGAGCGATCGTGTGACGGCAGTACGCTTCCGCGGGCGAGGTTGCGCGATCAGTCAGGCAACAGCTTCGATGCTTACGGAAATGATTGATGGTAAGACCGTGCAAGAGGTGATTGCGCTGGGCAAAGATGATGTTCTAGAGGCACTGGGTATCCCCATCAGTCCGGCCCGTACAAAATGTGCATTTCTCTCTCTCAGAGTGTTGCACCGTGGTCTAGCCCTTGCGGGTCTTGAGAAGCCAACGGAAGACGACGAAGAATAGTGCTTCACTAGAAATAGGATTTATGTCTAATTTTATCAAAGTTGCAGAATTAAGCGAAGTTCAAGAAAATTCATTATTCCCAGTAGAAGCAGACGGGGAACTTATCTGCCTCACAAAGATTGATGGCATCATCTATGCCTTCACTGATAACTGTACACATATCAGTGGTCCCCTCAACGAAGGCGAACTAGAAGGCTGCACGATCACCTGCCCCTCGCATGGTGCCGAATTTGATGTGCGTACTGGCAAAGTCCTCTGTGGTCCCGCACGCCAGGATCTCGCTACTTATCCCGTAAAGATTGAAGAAGATGGGATCTATATTAACCTGCCTCTTGAATAAAAGAGAAGAGAGGGGACAACTTGATAGAACCAAATACAACTGCCGAGAAAATTCACGCAGCGTTTGATGCCATGAGTCAGCGCCATACACGGCCACGGCGAATCATTGAAGAACGTGTTATTGAGCTAGCCAAAAGCGGAGCCAATTTCACGATTGATGATCTTTGGCAAAGTATACGCGAGATAGAGCCACGCTTAGGCCGCGCAACCGTTTATCGTGCCGTCGAAACACTGGTCAATCTAGGCTTGCTCAATCGCGTTGAGTTTGCAGATGGTACCCACCATTATCGCGTCTGCGACGATGGCCATCATCATCACTTAACCTGTATCCAGTGCCGCCGTGTTGTTGAAGTAGATATCTGCGTGCCAACTGAACTGCTTACTGCAGTCGGACATGAGACAGATTTCTCTATTGAAGGTCACTCTCTTGCTCTCTTCGGTCGCTGCCCCGGATGCCGCAACAATCAAGCATAGCATCAGCTCATGGCCCCTCACACTTCTTTAATCCTCATTAGTGAGTATAGCCTGAGAGGAGCGATCCGGCTTTTCAGCGCCTAGAACATGATGAACAATATAGAGTGGGCGTGCACGTACCTCATCATAGATGCGACCAAGGTATTCGCCGATAATACCTAAGAAGATCAACTGGACACCTCCCAGAAACAGTACTAGGATTAAGGTAGAGGCTTGTCCAACAATAGCACCCACAAAGAGACGTAAGAACGCCGCAATGATAATGCCAATCAAGCTAATGCTTGCCAGCACAAAACCAAATGTCGTTGCTAACTGGAGTGGGAGGTGGCTGAAGCTAGTAATCGCATCGAGTGAGAAATGAATCATCCTCATTAATGGATATTTGGTTTTACCGGCGAAACGTTCTTGTCGGTCATAAAGAACTGCTTCCTGACGGAAACCAACCCATGCTGAGAGACCACGCATGAAACGATGATGCTCACGCATCGATACAAGTGCGTCTACTACCCGGCGATCCATCAGGCGAAAATCACCTACGTCACGCGGAATATTGACCGATGTGATACTCCTGATCAGACGATAGAATAATGAGGCAGTGACCAGCTTAAATTTCGTTTCACCTGCACGCCTGGCACGTTGAGCATAAACCACCTCGGCTCCATTCTTCCAGCACTCAATCAGACGTGGGATCACCTCCGGAGGATCCTGCAAATCGGAATCAACGATGATGACAGCCTGACCTTGCGCATAATCGAGCCCAGCTGAAATGGCAATCTGATGTCCAAAGTTACGTGAGAAATCTATGACACGTACGCGTGGGTCCTGTTTGTGTAGCTCTCTCATAATCTTGAAAGAACTGTCACGGCTCCCATCGTTGACAAGCAGTAGCTCAAATGGTTCACCTAACCCATCCATGACCGCTACTATACGCTCGTAAAAATGGGATAAGGTTTCTTCTTCGTTGAATACCGGCGCTACAACAGAGTAGACAGGTTGAATGACAATCTTAGGCAAAAAACTTTGTTGCTGAGCGATCATCAATTACACGCTCCTCTTCTGACATCTCTGCATCTTTTGACCGCTGAATCAAGCCTGCGATATCAGCGGCACAGATGAAATGGATAGGATGCTCCAAGCTTCCGAACAATCAGCTAAGAACACGTTGCATCTACTATAATATAAGAGTAACAGGTCAGAACAAAGGCCAGCTTCTTCTGCCTATTTTCTCATACATGTCTATTGTTATTTAGACAAAGGGAACATAGTACTGTTTGGCACTAAGATGTCTCACAAATAGCAGTTCTATTCAAGGACAATCAAAAAGATAGTACTTAACGAGAGAAGCTTTTTCTAGAGAGAAAGAGGGACAACTTTGCTAGCAACACAAAATACCTTACCCATAAAAGGCAATTTACTGCCCTTTTTTGAATAGCCTTGAAGTTAAGATATTCATACATTGACGTTTGGGCTGTCAGCCTCTACAATTGAGCCAGCGAAGATAGAGATTTCCACAAATGGATTCCCAATTCATGAAAGGTATACGATGGAAGGTAAATCGCACCTACTCATTGGCTTGACAGCCGGGGTAGTGCTGGATAGTGTTGTGCATCTGTCGGGTGACCCTCTCACAATCGCAAAAACGGTTCCTCTAACGCTGATCGCCAGAAAGGCTGTTTATTATTTCTCGGTTGGCTTCGGGGCTCTCCTTCCCGATATTGATAATGCCCGCAGCACGCTGGGACATCGTCTGGGTCCGATTAGTAAAAGCATTCAGCATCTCGCAGGGCATCGTACACTATTTCATAGTTTACTTGGTCTTGCCCTTGGTTCATTGCTCGCTCTTGGTCTGGAGCAAGGAGTAGCCTATATGTTGAGCGTACGTGGATTTGCTGCTCCCGCATCCTTCGTGAGAGGATGGCACATAGTTTTTTTTGGTGTACTGTTCGGCTGTGCTATGCATATTGCCGCTGACGCACTGACAACTGGTGGCGTTCCACTACTATGGCCCAACCATAAACGCTATGGCTTCCCTCCTAATCCTCACTGGCGCTTCCGCACAGGATCGTGGCCAGAGCCAGTCATTGTGTGGTCATTTATGATCTTAGTAGGAATTGGTATCTGGCAGTCCATTATTATGGTCTAAAATCATGAAACGTTTTTCTCTGCGAACTCTTATCTTAATATTGTGGGTACTACTGGGATTGCTCATGCTGATCTATGCAATATGGATCGGTAATCAGGCTCTCTTGCGCTACGATACCTTTAAGGCCACCGCCTTTGACTTAGGGAATATGGATCAGGCCATCTGGAATACTCTTCATGGCCGTCCGTTCCAGTTTACCAACCATGGATCGGACTGGTATGGCTATCCGATTCGCTTAGCACAGCACGTTGAGCCAATCATCCTTCCTCTTTCCCTGCTTTATATGTTCCATGCTGACGTGCATATCATTCTGATCTTTCAGACTCTGGCTCTAACCTCTGGTGCTCTTCCTGTCTTCCTGCTCACACGTAGATCTGTGCCAGTCTGGCCTTTGCTTGCTCCTATTATGGCTGCAGCCTATCTACTCTCACCTGCACTAATTAGTGAGAATTTATTCGATTTCCATCCGGTCGCACTGGCAACTCCCCTATTGCTCTATGCAGTACTTGCGCTAACTTACAGGCGCTATGCTTGGTTTGTACTATGTTGTATTCTCGCTGCCGCGTGTAAAGAAGAGATACCTTTGGTCGTAGCAGTGTTAGGCCTACTAGTCATCTGGAAGTACAAATTACCTCGTCTGGGCATTGTATTGCTTATTGTAGGAATAATCTGGTCTCTCATCGCCTTCCTGGTCATTGAACCACACTTTAACATTGGAGCACACACCAATAATTTCTGGTATCGCTATGCGAGGCTGGGTAATTCGCCCAAAGCAGCGGCTATAAACATTCTGCTTCATCCATGGTTGCTATTCACCACATTCTTCACGCTGGACCGTATTTATTACGTAATCAATTTACTGCGTAGCACAGGATTTCTTGCCCTACTAGGGC
The DNA here is from genome assembly GCA_036501345.1 of Ktedonobacteraceae bacterium. GTDB lineage: Bacteria > Chloroflexota > Ktedonobacteria > Ktedonobacterales > Ktedonobacteraceae > DASYAN01. The sequence goes on along the minus strand of DASYAN010000496.1, from coordinate 965 downwards.
CAGAGTGGCTATTGCCAACGCTATTCAGCCTGACAATTAACCTATTCAGCGCAAACAGCGCTCAGTATAGCGGTGTCTACCACTACAGTGCAGCCATCATTCCTTTTATAATGATCGCAGCCATCAACGGTGCCCGGCGCTTCGCTCTGCTTTGGTGTAGCTGGCGTGGAGAGCTAAAGCAACTGGAACTTCTACGTGAAGCCAATATCTTGGCTCTGCCTGCTCACCAGAACATTGACGTACAGGAGACTCGCAGGAGGCTTGTTCTCAGTAGTATATCACAGGCCCTGAGGCTCCGTATCCAGACTATAAGAACAGCCATCGGCAAGCGTGCTATTGTACAACGCACACTTACCACGCTACGCTCTCGCTTGATAAAGTCTTCAGACAGCTTTCATGCACGCGGTACCGACCTCGCACACTCGCTACCTGTTTCCCTCTTACAATTGTGCTGTGTGATATGGATTGTTGGGATGATTGCACTCAATTATTTCATCATGTCTCCGAAGCTCAACATCTTCTGGGCAAACCACCAGCCAGGCGACCGCGAACAACACATTACGCAGCTGCTGACAATGATTCCTCCAGATGCTCCTGTATCCGCCGGAGGCAATATCAATCCCCATCTCACAGAACGTCAGTATATCACCGCCTTCCCCGAACTCGATATTGTCACTATGAATACAGGAAAGACAGTTCCTGCGCAATACGTGATCGTAGACCTCGAGAATGTCTCACCTGAGAACAAAGCAGAATCCACCAACTTTTTGAATACACTCAACTGGATAGAGCGCTCGCACCAGTTTCGCGTCCTAGCTCAGGCTGAGGGAGTTATACTCTTACAGAGAAATAACCCATAGCATAGTAAGGTCAAACAGTGTTATAATCCTGTCAAGGCAGTTATTGCGGATCTTATATATCCATCAAGCGTGCTTAACCAACCTAGGGGAGGAAGGCTAGATGCG
>DASYAN010000495.1:0-7968 GCA_036501345.1 Ktedonobacteraceae bacterium | reverse complement strand
ATAAAAGCATGGGTAAGGAATGGCTATATGATACCAGCACGTAAGTTTCCATTGGGCGAGAAGCTTGTCTGGTTGCTAGTCAAAACTTCGCTGCGAAAGCACTTCGACCGCATCTTCTTTCGCATGCGCAGTGAGCGAACCGAGGAGCAGTGCAACCTGTCAATGATTATCTGTGCTAACCACTCAAATTGGTGGGATGGCTATGTCGCAGCTCTGGTGAAACGTCATCTAGGAATTGAGGGCTACCTGATGATGGAAGAGTCACAACTACGCCGCTACTTCTTCTTCTCCTGGATTGGTTGTTTCTCTATTGATCGTCACCATCCACGCGCCGCCATGCAATCAATCCGGTACGCAGCGCATTTACTCAAAGAGCGTCCTGGACGGATGGTCTGGCTCTTTCCACAAGGAGAGATTGCTCCTAATGATTGCCGTCCTCTCGTTTTCTTCAGAGGTGCCGCTCATCTGGCCAGGCTGAGTGCACCTGTCTTGCTCTATCCACTGGTAACTTGCATTGAATATCTGGCTGAACAACATCCTGACCTCTTTATCAGCCTCGGCGAACCTCTCTACGTTAATACGGAGGAAATGAAGTCCCCAGGCTCTCTGAAGCACTATACAAAGCTTCTGGAGGATCGTGTCACAACCGAACTCGACCAGTTGCGTGCAGATGTGCTAGCTAGCAATTATAGCAGTTTTACTCTGCTCATGCATGGCAGAGTGTCAATCAATAGGATCTTTGATGCCTTCCTATTTAGAAAACAGCTCCACAGGCAGTAAAAGCCATAGATAGTAGAAGTTTTTATGGAACAGACAATATTGATGCTCATTGCTGACACCATTCTGGGCATTCTTAGTGCCTTTCTTTTGGTGCTTATTATCAACCTCTTCACTTTCTATCGCTTACGTACTACAACAAATGCAGTATCACGAACAATGCCATCAGTTTCGATCCTGGTGCCAGCACGCAATGAAGAACATTGTATTGCGGCATGCATCCATTCCCTCATCTCTCAGCAGTATGAACATCTGGAAATACTTGTACTAGACGATCAGAGCAGCGATGCCACGGCTGCAATCGTTCAGCATATCATTGATAGCCTTCTCCCGGCACAGCAAGGTCGCTTGCGCCTCCTGCACGGAGACTCATTACCGAACAACTGGATTGGGAAAAACTTCGCATGTTACCAACTGACAAAATATGCACAGAATGAATATCTATTCTTCACAGATGCGGATACCATTCATGCACCCGAGACTGTCAAGACAGTAATTGGCTATATGCAAAGCTGCAACCTTCAACTGCTTACTGCTCAACCTGAACACGTGTTGGAGAGCCTAGGAGAGCTCCTAGTTGTGCCACTGCTCAACTTTACCATTCTGACTCTGTTACCTGTAGCACTTGTACAGCTGCGCCCTGAGCCTAGTCTAGCAATAGGCAATGGTCAGTTACTCTGCTTTCATCGTTCCGCATATGAAGCCATTGGCGGACATACAGCAGTAAAGGGATGTATTCTGGAAGATGTCTTGCTAGCACGCGCAGTTAAGGCTGCAGGCTATTCCATGGCCTTTGTAGATGCCATAGACTTGGTAAGGTGTCGTATGTATCGCTCTTCCAAAGAAGTGTGGACTGGCTTCTCAAAGAATCTCTTCGCATTCTATAACTACTCTCTAATCTTCGCACTCCTGGCTCTGATACTCAATCTGACGCTCTTTGTTGCTCCACCATTGCTGATCCTTACTGCACTGTTCATAATGTTGCCGCCCACACTAGTAGTTTCGGCATCTATAGCTTATGCGCTTGCAGTTCTTATGCGCATCCTGCTCACTTTGCGTTTTGCACGAGCAAAGCGAGCATTGATGCTCTTACTTTGCCTGTTCCACCCCATTTCGATCGTTTTGGAATGTTTTATCTTACTGAACTCGATATGGTGGCATTATCGTAAAAAGGGAGCAATGTGGAAAGGGCGACAATACCTACTTGATAGAATCAAGCATGCATAGGCGGATTGATAAAGCTGCCCAGCGATCCTTGAGAAGAAAGATGATAATGCCTGCCAATAGCGCAAACACAACAGCCCAGCGATAGCCATGCGTCAGATCGATCAGGCCAAACATGAGGAGACTCCCCCCAAAGAGGACAGGTGGAGTCAGCACTGCCATGCGCATTGCCATTCCCATCTCCCCATCTTTCCGCGCCACACGCTCGCGTTTCTCCTCACACACTGTTTCAACCGCTATCTGCCGTCCATTACCTAATACAGAGTCCACTACTACTAACAACACGAGCGCCACTACAAACCACGCCACAAAATTTGCTAGCGGCACTCCATAATAGTTAGCAGGACCCGGAGCCAACCATTCCCAATACAGTACAACGTGTGCCGCGACAGGCTCAATCGCCAGATCTAACAATGTCGCCAGCAGCGCCCCTAGCAATGCTGAACCCCCCCCCATACCACGTCCAGCAGACCTGCTGCGTTTCACCAGATTATAACTTCCAAAGACAATCAATATCCATGCAAACGCAATCGCTAGAGGAAATGCGCCAGGCAAAAAGGGAAAAAGCAGGTTTGTATAGTGATATGTCCCAAAGGGGAAGCCGGTATTCACTCCTAGAGCCTCAATCAGATAGGAGAGCACAATCACGATCAGCGCCGCCAGAAGTGCTCGTAGCCACCCATAGACCAGCATCGCGGCTACAATTAGTAGCGTTCCTTCTAGAAAAAGCAGTGCGCTGCCAGCCCATGACATTGCAAACGATGGCTTCACATCAAAAGCAATACCAATTACTGCCAATGGATAAGCAATGACAAAGATAACGAGCAAAATTAATAGTAAACTGACTAACACTACTCGCCTGGACTGCATACCTACCCCCGAGCTACTGTAGCAATGATTTGGGCATATCCCTTGGTTTGCACAATTCCAGTCAATTTTTTATGATTGAGATCTAATGCATAGATTTCACCATTAATGTACAAAGTCAGGCTATGATCGTCGAGCCAGTTACCCAGTTCAGAATAGCCAGATTGGCCAACAGCAAGAAGCTTTGGCGAGCCAAGTGTAATCTGTGTCCCCGAATCATCAATAGTGATGGTGTATATCTTAGTATCACGCTTAAAAGGAGCACTTACATTACTGGTAAACTCAAGATAGGCCAGAGTGTGACCATCTAGGGAAAAACGCGGCGTTGTTATCCAGTGATAGGCAGAAGTCGCAATAGCATCAGCTTCCATTGGAGACTGCCCAGGCACAATCACCTGGGAAGATGCGAATTTCGATCCTTGCGTATCAATAGTAGCTATGTTCAAATCATTTGCACTGCTTAGCGTTCCAGCCTCCGTCGGCCCGCTTACATCTCTTAGTGCATTGGCCCCATTCGGCGTATTGCTATCCTCAGTCACAGGTGTATAGCCCTCCCAACTGGCATAGAGCAGATGACGATCATCGGGAGCAAGTGCCAGAGGTCCTTGTGGAGGATCACTTGCCAATAATTGCCGAGGCTGTGCTGCCGCTCCCTCATTCAGATTAAATATCCACAAACCATGCTGAACTGCGTCATGGTCACCGTGGTCTTCAGTGAGCAAGAGTGTCTTATCTCCCAAAGATGCAGCATCATGCAGGAAAGAGAAAACGCGGAAACACGGACATGCATTTGCCGATTGTTGATGGACAAGTACGGTCGCTTCCAACGGACCAGCATAGAGATTGATAGTGCCTTTGCCATATGCTGGTACACTGCTCCATGCTATTTGCGAACCATCCTGGCTTAGCGCCAGGGAGGTGATCACCTGGCCTGCAGGCAGACTAGCAATTCGCTTGGGATGTCCAGTAAATGGATTGGTTAGCCACACTCCATCTCCACTATACAGAAGCTGACCAGATGGTGTAAGCAACGGCGGCACAGCATAATTATAAATATAACCTGGAGTGGAAAGTTTCTGCGGGCTTCCCCCCCACAAGGAGACAATCCAGAGCTGTCCTGCCTGCTCATAAAGGACAGAGCGGGGCAATGGTCCTTTCTCCGAACCTTGTAGTGACGATACCCTAGAGTGACCAGACTCCACGAACTGCGTAACCTGAGGCAAATAATTGACTAGCCTACCCAAAAACAGAGCCAGCAAACATGAGACAATTAGCAGGAAAAACCAGACACTCCACCCGGAAATCGTGGGTTCCTGTTCCGGCGGACGGCTTAGTTGCTGTGTCAACGGATTCTCACTATTCTAAATATAAAATTGACAATCAACAGGTCGATAGGCAAAATATACACCTACATTAGTCAGTGTGCAGATCTACTACCCTGCGCCACGTTGTCGGCTACACACTGGACAAACGCCAATGTCTTAGTAAAGACTTGTTCGCGCTCGCAATCTTTCATAATCACGTGATACGAGCAACGGAAGGTCACCAACTCCTTATCTCGTGAACCTATCAGCTGATAAATGGCTTGTCCATCCCGCGCTGGCACAACATGATCACGTGTAGCATTCATAATGAGCACTGGCGAGGTCACAGCGGGTAACTCGTTGTATAATCGTGGCAAGTACTGTAGCATACTCTCAACCGGAGCCATAGGGGTCCAGCGATAGACATCGCGCGTATAGCGACGGCGTGCAGCAGGATCACGTATATCTTCACGTAGCGTTGGGACCAGGGGAGTAAAGTATCTCGCCAATTGTACCGCTGGCAACATCCATGTCTGCATATATAAAGGAGGGCACATCGCTACCACTCCATTGACTTTTTCATGCGCAGCAGTGTGCAAGCACAGTGCACCACCCAGCGAATGCCCAACCAGAAAGGTCCATGTACAACGCTTCTTGAGCTGCTGCAATTCGCTCCGTACAGCTCGTGCCCACTCTGACCAGCCAATTGGCAGCATATCCCGCACGTCTGTACCATGTCCGGGCAACAACATATTCTCGGTCAAAAAGCCATGAGCAGCAAGAAATGTAGCCAGTTCCTTCATATCACCCCTTCCACCATTCAAACCATGAACTAACAGAACACCAACACTAGATTGCTCAGTAACCTGACTAGGAGATGCATCTATTTCTTCTGATGACATATGTGGCACGTCCATAAGTGACCTCTGCATAAACAGGCATCCTTCATAAAGGATATCCTCTGACTTTGTTTGAGCTATGGGGTTTCCAGACGCATACATTAAACCAATAAGTACATTGTAATTATGACGGTTTAACACAAGAGTAGGTTGCAGTTCTAGAAAAGCGGTGTTCACTGCCTTCGCATAACTCCCTATCCTGCATAATCACATCGAAGAACCCATTCTCTAAGGCTGATATTCTCCATTGATCAATAACTATAAGGTTTCTGGTCAGAGTAGACGATGGAAAGAAGTATAACTGAGATCACCCCTGAATAAATCCAAGGGGTTCCGGTTCAGCTCCCACTTCAAAGACGGGGACCTTCCTGGCCAAGCGAGTGTTGTAAAATCACACTCCAATGTAAAGGACAATGGCTGCACACGAAGACCATTGCATGAGCAGGCGGAGAAAGAAGTTAATGAGATTAGGAAGCTCCTAGAAAGGAAATGCATGCGAAAGCAACAAGCAATGACAGAGAGTCACAAACACGCTGAGCTCTCTATATGGAAACGGCTGATCCTGATAGTTGGCATGCTCCTCTCAGGAGGATCGCTTGCCGCGCTCGTCCCTAGTCAAACTGCTTATGCCGACGCTGGCTGGCCACAAAGCGTTTTTATATGCAGGGCAGGCGATGGTGGTAACGGAGGTGCAGCAAATAATGAGAGTAACGGAGCAGCTGGAGGCACGGGAGGCGACTGTGTCAACGGCCCCAAAGGAGGAACGGGAGGGGCAGGAGGAGATCAAGGAAGCCCGGGAGGCCCGGGAGGAAATGTAGCTTAAAGGTGCGCTCATCCATGAGAGTTGTCTGAGCTCTTTGAGAAGACAGCTCTCACCAAGGCGAACACCACATTAGGTGAGCAAAGCCCCCAAAAGTAAATGACTCTAAAGAAACCGCTACAAGCCGCTGTGGATTTATCCGAGGCGGATAGGCGGGTTTCTCGTTGGCTCTAGCCATGAGCCCTTGAATCATATCACCGTTGTCTTATGATCAGCTGCAATCCAGGTACCAACTGTGGTACATGATGCTGGTATTGGATATATTGTTCACCAAAGGTCTCCTTCAACAGGCGCTCCTCTGAGGAAATCTTTATAACAAGCGCGACTACTATAATGGTGAAGTACAAGATCCATGCACCTCCTTGGCTTATGAGCAGAGTGCCAAGCAGCATGCCCAGGATACCTGTATAGATCGGATGCCGTGTGATACGATAGGGACCATCAGTACGCAACTGGTGGCCAACCTTTATCTCTGGCGAGGATGACCACATGGTTCCTAAGACCCAACGTGCCCAAAGCGTAAACGCCGTGAAGATGATCAGGCAAGCAGCACCAGCAATTTGTAACCAGGGAATAATAAACGTCACGAAGGTCCATATGCTACGCGGAATAAATTGCGTGACCAGTACAATTATCACAATACTGATAATCCACAGCGAGAGAAATCTGGATCGTTTCTGAGTGGCAGGAGCTTTCAAGAGATTGTAGATCCACCCAATAGCCCATACGAGACAAAATGTTCCCCAACATATAACCGTGAGCCAGTATGCCCAGTGTGTCATATTTCTACCTCCTTGTGAGGACATTTAACCTCTTCTAAAGCAAGGTTCAAATAAAGGCAACCTTGCTTGATATTATTTGCCCAGTACGAACGTTCTGTCAAGTTCATTTGACCCATGCCAGAACTGGTATATCTTTTAATACAACAATGCATTTATTTGTCATTTATATACAAGAATGAGCTTGACAGTTGGGAATACCATACAGATAGAATATCTAAAGGGAGAAAGATCCGATTTATATGCATATTCAGATCCGTTACTTTGCATCGCTCCGTGAGATCACAGGAGAAGACGAAGAACAACTCACTGTGCCCAATGAGGCAACGATTACCGATGTGCGCATAATGGTACTCACACGTTATTCACAGCTACGACCAATATTGGAACGCTGTGTCTATGCAGTAAACCATCGCTATGTTCCTGCCGAAACAATATTAAAAGAGGGTGATGAACTAGTATTCATTCCCCCCACGGGAGGTGGAACTTTTATACAGCCGCTGATCCAATTGACACGTGAGCCACTCGATCGTGACGCTCTTGTCAGAACAGTCAGCCATCCCAGCGTAGGTGGCATCGTTGTCTTTGAGGGAGTTGTCCGTGATAATGCACGCGGAAAGCAGGTGCGTTATCTCGAATACGATGTCTATGAAGAGATGGCTATAGAGCAGATACGCACAATCATCACCGAAGCGCAGCAGCGTTGGGGAGTTGAGCGTGTCGCCGTCGCTCATCGCTTTGGACGCCTAGAAATTGGCGAGGCCAGCGTCATCATCGTCGTCGCCAGTCCCCATCGGAGCGAAGCATTTGACGCATGTCGTTACATTATTGATACACTCAAACGAACAGTGCCCATCTGGAAAAAAGAAGTAGCAACCGATGGAGAAACATGGGTTGAGGGCTAGCTTCTTAGGCAGAATAGAATGAGTCTCTCTCTTGCTCCAATCGAACGTTATAATGTCGGGCGAGGGAAAACTCCCGTCATTTATGCGGGGGATGAGAGCGCCGTTCCTTTTGTGGGGCTTGGGCATAGGGGTACGAATTGTATGACAAAGTGTTCATTTGTTTGTTTTGTAGTGTGAAATTTTATTTATTGACATATATTATATGATCTATATCTATTCAAGAAAGGAGAGTACAAACATGATGAAAGCGTTTAAATACCGTCTCTATCCTACGCGGCATCAGCGTGATGCTCTCCAGTTCACCCTTGACCGTAATCGTGAGCTCTACAATGCATCGCTTGAGGAACGCCGGGAAGCATACCGCATGAGCCGTATCAGCATCTCCTACAATGA
>DASYAN010000494.1:0-14053 GCA_036501345.1 Ktedonobacteraceae bacterium | reverse complement strand
ACTGGACCAGCGAGACAACCTCGACCAGCCTCATCAAGTCCCGCCACAAAGGAATAGCCCTGCTCAAACAGGGCCATTTCTTCCACTAGCGTTGGAGTGTTCTTCTGCTTAGGCGTTTGTCTCATTACTGGCAGCAGCCTTAGCCTCTTTGGCAGCCTTTGCGGCTTGCTTGCTCATTGGAAGAACCTCTTTCAGGCGAGCAGCCTTACCAGTCCGACCTCGCAGATAGTAGAGCTGTTTGCGGCGCACACGGGCATGGCGCAATACCTCAATCTTCTCAATGCGAGGAGAGTTGATCAAAAAGGTGCGTTCTACACCAACGCCGTTAGTGATACGACGGACGGTGAAATTGCGGTTGACGCTACCTCCACGCAGGCGCATCACCACACCTTCAAATGGTTGGAGCCGCTCGCGGTTTCCCTCGACGACCTTCACTTGCAGGCGAACAGTATCGCCCGACTTGATTTCAGGAAGACCTTTCCGTAACTGAGCACTTTCGACAGCGGTAAGCAACGCCCGCCCTGCTGGCTTTGTTACGACTTGGTTCTCTGCCATCGTTTTTCCTCCTAGGCCCACAATGCTCATCGTTTGGATGATTTGGCAGAGCAATGGGCGCAAATCTTTACATCACATCACTTTGTGTTGAGTTGCTTCATCAGGCGTGATTTACGACGAGCTGCGTTGTTCTTATGAATAACACCTTTTTTGGCAGCTTTGTCCAGCTCGCTAATAGCACTTTGGACAGCCGCGGTGGCAGCCTCTTCATTGACGGCGGGTATGACAATGGCCTGACGAGCCTTTGTAATTGCCGTTTTAACAATTGACTTGGTTCTGCGATTGACCAAGCGACGCTTCTGCTCTTGGCGCATACGCTTTGACGCAGACGTAGTATTGGGCATTTAGGTATCAATCCCCCTTAGCACAGGCTTGATTAGAATACATCATTGCATTCAGAAAGTTCACAATATTCCCAGATTTCTGGACGCAAGGCAGAACAAAAATACTGATAGAACATGTTGGACTGAGTGCGGGTAGATTATAGCAGAAGACTTTTAGAAATGTCAAACAATTGCACTAATCCTCCGCACACCCCAAGCCTCACGACAACTGTGTTAGTAAACAATCACTGGTGTGCCATAATCGATATTGCTAAACAACCAAGCAGCCTCATCCAGCGGGAAATTGATACAGCCGTGGCTGCCAGTGCCAGCGTCTGTCTGATCGACAGGATCAGAATGAGGTAGATCGGCTCGATGATCGGGACCATTACCGAATACTCCTCGCCATTCGACATCATGTAAGAAGTATCCACCTTGGTGGAATTCCAGCCCATATTGTAGCGTAATGGGTGCATAATAGAATGGCGACCCTGGTGCATCAAATGATACGAAGCGTATCGGGTGCTGCTTACTAAAGACTTGTGTGAAACCTGGAGGCGTTGGTCTGGGGTATTCTCCTGTCACAACTTGCGCAGAGTGTATGAGTTGTCCATTTTGGTAGATACGTGCAGCTTGTTCTATCTCGGAGACGACTACAACCGTTCCACTTGTCACCTTATAATAGTCCATTAATTGTTTGTCGGTGGCATGTGACTGATTCCAAGGGATAGTATCAAGATAGTCCGCTTGCATAGCCTTAAAATTTGCCTCTGTGTCCTGAACGAGGTTGATTACCCCTTGATAGTCTTCTGGCGTCTGTGCACTCTGAAAAGCGTCGTCAATAGCCGAGCCCTCACCGTAATCACCGGGCATCGTATCATATGCATTTCCTAGCTGGTAGTCCTTACCATCAAAAGGATCGTGGTAGACATTGGCGGTACGCCAAGCGGTTACCTGCTTGTGGTAGTCCTGCACAAAGAAATTGGCCTTGGCACGCAATGATGGGACTTGAATCGCCGTGAGATCGTTATCGATCTGGGATGAGAAAGTCAGGAAGTCCCCAATTGTTCTGGCCTTATCGAGCATATTGCGATCAGTCTGCAGACTCTGCTTGAAAGTGGTGGTATCCCCACCATATTGTTGTATCGTGTTGATAGCGTCACTGTACTCTTTTAGCTTGATTGCTCCAACATAAGGAATGGCCTGGGTCGAGAACGTTACTGTTCCCTGGAGCTGAGCATCAAGCTGAGTGATAACATTATTAAAGTCACTTACACTGGCTGCACTACGTAGAAGGTCAGTATCGCTGTTGACCTGCTCATTAAGTGCACTGGCATCCATGTTGGAGCTTTGCAATTGGCTAATCAGGTGCTGGAACGTAGTAAGCTTGTCAAAGGCTGTGCCCAACAATTGTAGGGACTGTGTTGCATCCTGAGCTTTATTACTTATATTGGCGTAATCTTTGGGAGATTGGGCCTGCCCCAATTGCTTGCTATAGGTATGATAGAGACTGGAGAAGGTTGGTACCTCAACAAAGCCCTGAGTCTGGCGCTGTGTCAAAATTGTCTGGAAATCTTGCATATTCTGGACAGCTTGATAGCTAAGCGTTTGCGCGACCTGATCTTCCAATCCACGTACCTGAACCGTCAGCATTTGATAACGTTTAGTCAGATTTTGATTGTTATTGGTTGCAGATTGATTAGAAAAGAGTGTGGGTAGTACACCAGTCTGACTCAAGTTTTTCTCTTGATTAAGGATAGGCTGCAAAATAGAGTTAGAGATGCCAGAGTTTCTAGCATTGGCAATCTGTGTGTCTAGCTCAGCTTTACTCTGATTAGACTGCTGCTCTGCCTGTGGGCTACCGCATGCACTGAGCAAGAGCGTAAGCAGAGTAATTAACACTACAAAACTGTTTACCTTGCGCATTTTTTTTGACTGTCCCCGTGAATGTCTTAAATATTGCATACCAGAGCGACCTCCTGACTTCGTTGGCACATCTGACAAATGAAGAATGTTAGGTACCGGAGAGTTGCAAAATGTCTAGTTTGCATATTTTATATCGATCTATCTAGTGTAAATGTAACAAATTTTTAGATGGGTTATGCTGATGCTTGTATTCGCCGTTCCGATACTGTTGACCAGTATATAATATAGTAGACGTTGGCGACAACCAATTTTGCTTATTCTTTGGGGTCAATAACATCTAAACGGTATTGGAGAGCAGAGGGGTACAGCGGACACGACAAATAACTCCGCAATAGCAATTTCTACCTAGAAGGTCCACTGCTACCTGTCTTGTGGGGACCCGATTTAGCACGTATGCTGGGTCCCCATATATCGAATGACGTTTATGTCAATGCCTGATTCAAGTCGGCGAGCAGGTCCTCGCTATCTTCGATGCCAACAGAGAGACGCAGCAAGGTATCTGTCAGGCCAGAAGCCTCACGCACACTGGCAGGAATGGCTCCATGGGTCATGCTAGCAGGATGGCAGACCAGCGATTCGATGCCACCTAAGCTTTCGGCAAAGATGAAGACTTTGAAGCGGCGTACAGTCTCATCTACCTCTGCTAAGGTTCCTTTGAACTGGAAAGAGACCATGCCGCCGAAGCCACTCATCTGCCGTTTTGCTAGTTCATGATCAGGATGCGAGGGCAAGCCTGGATAGTAGACTTTTTCGACCCGTGGATGCTCGGATAAGAAGCGAGCGATCGTATATGCATTCTCTGCGTGCTGACGCATACGTACGGCCAGCGTCTTAACACCGCGCAATGTCAGCCAAGCATCGAAAGGTCCCGGTACTGCCCCTGCGGCGTTCTGGTAGAACTCAAGGTTCTGGTAGACTTCATCATCCTTCATCACCAGCATTCCACCAATGACATCGCTATGTCCATTGATATACTTTGTTGTACTATGCACGACAATGTCCGCGCCCAGATCGAGTGGTCGCTGGAAGTAAGGGCTGGCAAAGGTGTTATCGACAACAAGCCGTACATTATGTCGGTGGGCGATATCTGCAATGGCCCGAATATCGACCAGCCGCAATAGTGGATTGGTGGGTGTTTCCAACCAGAGCAGTTTCGTATTTGGGCGAATGGCCTTTTCATAATCCGCGATCGCATTCGTCCTCACATAGCTGGTTTCGACGTTGTAGCGCCGCATAACGCGCTCAAAGAGACGGTAAGTCCCCCCATAGAGATCATCAGAGGAGACGATATGATCACCAGCACTAAGTAGACTGAGCACAGCCTGCTCTGCTGCCAACCCAGAAGCGAAGGCCAGACCATAGCGGCCATTCTCCAATGCTGCTATACATGCCTCTAGCGCGGTACGAGTGGGATTGCCTGTCCGTGCATATTCATAACCTTTGTGTTCGCTCATTCCTGTTTGAGCATAGGTTGCCGTTTGATAGATTGGAGTCATGACTGCCCCCGTCGTGGGATCTGGCTCCTGTCCTACATGAATCGCTTTAGTCGAAAATTTCATATCTGTCTTTACTCCCTAGAATTGCCGCGCATACATAGTGACTGAAATGGGCCCAATAATTGTGACCGAATATATCACTGTTGTGCTGAAAACGCAATAAAGATGGGTAATAATTCACGATGACATCGTGAATTATTACACCTCAGTAAACTGATCAATATTATCAAGTATACCCTATGGTACAAGGGGGTATTGCCTATCTATGCTATTCAACACGCTCTGCGATACTTGATTGATTACTCAAGATTACAACTTTGCCCGCGTGCTTATTCCTTCCCTTCATGGCAAAGAGATCTTCTCAAAAATAAGCGATACATCTCTAAGAACATCCATCCTAACTAGACCTGTTGACAAGTGACCCCGCATGGCGTACCATTACCGTAAACATGTAAGGGCGGCACATAGTGTTCGCCCTCATTTGCCTAGTGGAGACGCTACGTCAGGGACCCGATCTCCTAAAGGAGATGGGCTTGTGAGTAGGGGGTGACTTCTGCCCATCCGACTCCGGCTTCACCTGACCAGACCCAGCCAGGGCTACTTGGGTAGCTATCGGGCTACGTTAGAGGCGAAATTTAGGTACCATAGGATGCGTGGGCCAGTCCGATGCTCTACGGTTGCAGGTTAAACAGGCTTACGAGGGTTAGTGCCAGTGCTTGCAACGCCAAACCGCTTTCTAACTTCGTCGAGGCCCCCATTACCTGCGAAAGCAGTGGGGTTTAGCCGTTCCGTCAGAAAACGGCTTCCCGCAAGGGACTTCTACCTTGAGCAGACGCAGCCTGCGGGCTGTTTCTTTCCTCCCAATCCCTCAAGGGAATGGGCTTCCAGAAAGGACGATCGGTGAAGACGATTGCCTTATTCTATCAAGGGCTCAAAGAAGATACATCCCATTTCGCATCCGAACTCGTGCCCACTTTAAGAAAACAAGGCCATCATGTCCGTGTGATCGATCTCCAAGAAGCGGGCGAAGAGTGTACCACCTCCGAGTTCGAAGGCTGTGATATATCCTTGGTTCTGGGTGGGGATGGCACGATTATTCATGCCGCACGCCTCTGTGCTTGTCTCAGTATACCAATTGTGGGCATCAATTTTGGACGCGTAGGATTTCTGACTGAATTGGAACCGCAAGAAGTCACAACTCATCTGCCCTACTATCTCGATGGCGATGCCTCGGTCTGGGTCGATGAACGAACGATGCTACGCGCTATCCTGGAGCAAAATGGACATCACGAAGAGTTCCTAGCACTCAATGATATCGTGATCGCTCGTGGCACATGGCCTCGGATCGTGCAAATCCGTGTATGGATTGATGGCTATTATTACAACACCACCTTTGCCGATGGTATCATTATTTCGACGGCTACGGGCTCAACTGCTTACAATATGGCCGTGGGTGGTCCCCTGCTGCACCCACAGGTGCGCAACAGCGTTCTGACACCGATCGCCACGCATCTTGCCTCGGATCGATCCCTGGTCCTGCAGCCAGAGGCAAATATCAAATTACAAATTTTTACTCATGATCAACATGGGGCCTTTTCGGCTGATGGGCAGTTGAACCGTGAAATTAGAGATGGGGCTATCGTCTCCGTTCGCAAAAGCCCGTTTGTTACCAAGTTCCTTAGACGCAGACCACCAACGTACTTTTACCAGATTATCACTGCGAAATTAAGAGAAAATAACACACCAGCTAGTGACAGCCATGTTACTTGAATTAACGATTAAAGATTTTGCTATTATCGATTACCTGAACTTACGCCTCAATCGCCAGTTCAATGTCTTTACAGGCGAAACCGGGGCAGGAAAATCGATTATTATTGACGCCGTCAATGCCTTGCTCGGAGCAAAGATCGGGGTAGAATTCGTCCGTGCTGGCTCTGAACGTGCTTCGGTCGAAGGAGTCTTCTCCATTGAAGCACTCCCACCCATCGACAATAAGTTGCAAACACTCGATACGACGACCGAGACAGACGCTGATAGTGCAAGCACTCTTCTAGATATTATCGAGCATGCTGAGCATCGCTTCTCCCAGCATCACTCTGACGCTAGTACCGCCGACGCTCGTGTCGCTCTGGCAACCCTACTGCACGATTATGATATCGAGCCCGCAGATGGGCAGCTCATCCTTTCCCGCGATATCTTCCGCTCAGGACGAACGGTGGCACGTATCAATGGACGAGCCTTCTCCCAACAGGTCCTACAACAAGTTGCAAGCTGGCTAATTGACATCCACGGTCAGAGCGAACATATCAGCCTGCTGCGCACGGAACAGCACATTAATTTTCTGGATCGCTATGCCGAAACGCTCTCCCTGCGTGAAGAGCTGAGCAAGCAAGTCAATGCATGGCGTAATGCTCGCAAAACGCTCCAATCACTGCAACAAAATATCCGCGAGCAGGAACGGCGAGCTAAGTTTTTGCGCTATGAGATTGATGAGATCGAAAAAGCAGATTTGCGCATCGGAGAGGAAGAGGAGCTGGAGGAAGAGCAGAAAATACTCAGTAATGCAGAACGCCTGCGTGAACTGTGTACACTGATCTACGGTTCAATCAAAGGCACTGATCTAGCAGGTGATGATTTCAAGCCAGCTCTCGATCAGTTGAGTAACGCCCAGCGTAGTATTAGCGAACTGGTACGCCTCGATAAAAATATGGAAGAGTATGCCGACACGCTTGCAGAGGCCATCTATCAGCTAGAAGATGTGGCAAGTTCTATCAGTAGCTACGAGGCAGACATTGAAGATGATCCACGCCACCTTGCAGAGATACAAGAGCGCCTTGATCTGCTCTCTAAACTCAAGCGTAAATATGGAGCAACCATTGAGGAAGTCCTAAAGCATGCGGAGGCAGATCAAGCTGAACTGGATACCATCGTCAATCGGGATGAAATGATCGTCAAACTGCAGCAGCAGGATGGTCAGTTCCGCCGCGAGATCGGCGTGCTAGCTCAGAAACTCTCACAGTATCGCTGCGAAGCAGCCCAGCGGCTCTCCAGAGCAATGGAAGAGCAACTTAACGACCTGAATATGCGACGTGCCCGCTTCCAAGTTGAAATCGAGCAGATAGCCGATGAACAGGGTGTCCCAGCTAGCATCAATGGTCAAGCAGAACAGCTCTACAGCTGCGACCAGACAGGGATTGATCGCGTCCAATTTCTGATTGCACCCAATCCTGGAGAGCCATTCAAGCCACTCACAAAGATCGCCTCAGGCGGTGAAACATCGCGCCTAATGCTCGCTCTCAAGACCATCCTCGCCGGAGCAGACGCCACACCAACCCTCATATTTGACGAAATTGATGCTGGTATCAGTGGGCGTAGCGGTCAGGTCGTCGGCGAAAAATTGTGGCAGTTGACACGGGATCATCAGGTTATCTGTGTCACTCACCTGCCACAAATTGCATCCTTTGCCGACACCCACTACAATGTCAATAAGCAGATTTTTGACAACCGCACAATTACGATTGTCAACGAACTGCGTCCAGAGCAGCAGGCACGCGAACTTGCCCATATCATGGGAGGCAATGTAACCGAGCTCTCGATTAAAAGCGCTCAGGAGATGCTTGATCGCACTGATCTCTGGAAAGAGAACTGGACACGTAGCCTGCTAAGCCAGCATACAGCTTGAAAGGCAGTACAATAACAAATGTTCACCTCACTCCCCCACGACATCCAAGACGAACTGCGCCAGCTAGCACGACGTTATGGTCAACCTCTCACAGATACCATCGAGCTTGCCAGCGCAAGACGCTTCGAACCTTTGAACAAAACAGATCGCTATGGTGAAGTATGTATGGTCATACGCCGACCAAATGGTCACTTGCTAACCATGACCAAAACCACTTACCCACCCAATGCCTATCGGCTACCTACTGGCGGCATTAATCATGTTGAATCGGTCATTGACGCCTTGCTGCGTGAAACCCAGGAAGAGACGGGACTACACGTCAATGTTGAGCGTTTCCTGGCTGCTGCTGCTTACCGTATCCCGGGCCAAGACTATCCTTCCTTCTATACCTTCGCCTTTTTACTCGATGAAGTCGGCGGAACATTGCAAGTAATCGATGAAGAAGAGCAAATAGAGGATTTTCGAGAATTTCCACCAGAGGCACTTCTCGCCGTTGCCCAAAACTTGGAGCAGGTGACCGCAAACTATAGTAAGCAGATCGATGGCTATTGGAGAGATTGGGGGCGTTTCCGAGCCATTATCCACCGTCTTGCGTGGGAAGCACTGCACACTTAAGAAAGGGATATCTAGCAAAGGTATGCTATAATACTTGCAGTATCCTCAGACGGATCGAAAAGAAAGAGAAAAACCCGATGCTGCCCCTTACACTTCTGATGTAGGTCATTCTAATAGAACAACGCTTAATATGTCAAGGGATTTTGCAATAGGGAACAAATAAAGAGGCTTATCTCTCCTCTAACCTTTCCAGTAGGAGCACAATATTTTGATGAGTAAGAAAATAACCAGCACAATCCTATTATTTGCCGTCTTTATCGGCTTCCTCTGGTGGGGACTAGCGATGTTAACCTCCAATCTCAGTGCACCAGTAAAAGATGGAGAAAGCATTATTTATTCATTGATGCTGCTAGGATGCTCTTTTGCCGCCTTAGTGGCACTTTTAATGTTGCCACGCAGAAATCAATCTTAATGCTATTTAGAGCATTATATAGTAGTGGAACGATACCATATGTCTGATCAGCAGCCCGCACCAGCGTTGATTATTCGCCTTGCTGTGCCTGAAGATCTTGAGCAGATCGATTACCTTGATAGCTTCACCACCTCACCTCCGCGAGATATCCATCGGGATCTGCACAAGTACTTTGGCTCGGTCGACCCTTCTACTCATGAGCATACTCTCATTTTTCTCTTAGAGATCAATGGTACTATCGCAGGCAAAGCTGAATTGATGCTGCCTCCTCAGGAGACTGTGAATGCGACTGGCTATATCAAACGCGTCGTTATCCATCCAAACTTCCAGGGTAAAGGATTAGCACAACAACTTCTCAGCCATACCATCACCTATGCTCGTAGCGAACACAAATTGGCTGCGCTCGATCTACACGTTTGGGAACAGAATCAGCCTGCAATCCACCTCTACGAAATGCTTGGCTTTGAACTACAGCATCGTGAACTCTATTATCGGCTGAAGCTGTAATTGGAACTGCCGATTACCACACTAAAAGTACTACGCCCCATTATGCTAGTATTTGCTGATAGCTCGGCACCAAACCTCAAGAATTTGTAAATCTTCTAATCCACTCGGTTCTATTTGTGACGGACTCTTTTTTCCTTTCGTTTTAAGGATTAGACCGAGAGAACATCTCTACCTGATATGTAAGCTATCTGCACAATAAACTTCTCGGTACTTTGATGGGAGGCAAAAGCTCATAGTCTCACGCATAGCACCATTGTGTCAGTTATTGCAACAATTCGAGGTTGGCATAAATAGGCGTTAGATAGAGCATATGATTTATGGCACAGGAATATCTACTTGAACAGACGACTTTATCAGAGCGAAAGCGCAGATTATTCAATTATAAATGGATGCGGTATTTCTTTACTGAAGATCAGTCGGCACAGAGTCGTCCTATCATCGAATGGCAACAGAGAGCGATTTGGATAGCTCTTGCTCTCCTATTTCAATCCGCTAATGAGATTGACCATACATACTATTCATTCCTAGGCCGTTTTAGTTCTCTCCTCCCTCTTGCGCTGTTCCTGGGTAGTTTCTACGCTATATGGATGGCAATGCGTCCGTCAAAATCACGCAAAGAGGAGCAAGGAACAACGATTCAGCAGCCACGCCTCTGGCAGCGCATTGTGCTGATCATGACAGCGTTATTGACCATTGGAGGAGTCGCGGAACTCGGTTTCACAGTTGTTGACAGTTTCCTCCCACCGCTCTTCACAAATGATGGTACATCTCTTGACGCTAACGCAGC
Source organism: Ktedonobacteraceae bacterium (assembly GCA_036501345.1). Taxonomy (GTDB): domain Bacteria; phylum Chloroflexota; class Ktedonobacteria; order Ktedonobacterales; family Ktedonobacteraceae; genus DASYAN01. The sequence goes on along the minus strand of DASYAN010000494.1, from coordinate 3,750 downwards.
TATTTTGCTTATACAGGGACACAATCCTTATACTGACTCAAATATGCCAGAATTGCTGCGGCGTTTTTATATTCTCCCAGCATGGACAACACCACTACGTGAGGGTCAACTTGCCAATCGGCTCGATTATCCAAGCGATGCCGAGCTCCAATCCGTTCTCAATACTTCACTGAAAGCCGGAGATGTCCCAGAGTTTGAAGCGAAAACAGACTATCCGGCACTGTCATTTCTAACTCTTGTACCCTTTGCGATGACCGGCAATTACAATGTCTTGCCATTCTACCTTCTATGCTATTTATTGCTAGTAGTAGTCGCTTGGAAGTTGGCGCGTCCTGAAATACGCCCCTGGGTGCTCCTGCTAGCAATTGCCAATGTACCGATGTTATCATCCACCAGGGGGGGTAACCTCGATATCCTTTATATTTTGCTCATCATTCTGGCTTGGTGGTTCCGCAGCCATCGCTGGAGTTCCGCTGTGTACTTCGGGCTGGCACTAGCTAGCAAACAAATTGCTTGGTACTTCGCTCCTTTCTATCTGATCATGACTTGGCACCAGTACGGTTTCAAGGAAGCTATCCACCGCATGGCTATCGCTTCAGGCCTGGGATTGCTGATCAATCTACCGTTTATTATGTGGGATTGGAAGGCTTGGTCAGTCGGCATGATGGCACCAGTCTCAGACCCCATGTTCCCTATGGGTGTCGGCCTGATCAACCTGAGCGCGACACACTTGCTACCTTATCTTCCCCAAACAATTTATACACTGCTCGAAGCTGCTGCAATGCTTCTTGTACTGGTCTGGTACTGGCGTATCTGCCGTAAGCGGCCAGAAGCGGCGATGCTTCTCGCCATTTTACCATTGTTCTTCGCTTGGAGAAGTCTGCCATCCTATTTTTACTGCGCAGCCTTCCCCGTCTTCATTTTGATGACAGCGAAGTTGGAGCCTCTCTCTCATCGTGCACTAGCATCTGCTTTCCTGCGCAAACTCGCCGAAAGTGTTGGAGTGCCTTCTCCTGTGAGTGTTTAAACTGTAGGATTTTTATTGAATTTGGCTTGATCAGGCTATTGTTCTCGACTCTTCACACACTTCGTGGTACAATCGACATCATGCGCTAAGTTTTTAGGTGGAAAGAAGAGTCTTATGTCCCAGAAAAAAGAAACTGGTACTCAGTTTTCACAACAGGATCATCAGCAGATACAAGATCTATTTTCACGATATCACCAGATAGCTGAACAGTTGCACAATAGTGCAGATCAGGCTCAAGTCGAGGCAATTCTGGCCGATATCACGGTGTTGCCGACTTCGGTACAGCTTATGCTGCTCAAAACATTAGCCAAAGAGAATAATATCGATGCCGCTGATGTCCTGACTGCAATCCATACGCTGGGCACACACAAAGAAGTCCGCAAAGAGGCTCGTCGTGGACTCATTCGTCTCGAAGCGACTAAAACCTATGCTCGGTGGAAACCACCGATCGTCCATACACCTGCCGTCCAGCTACAGCATAGCGAGGACCCTCGTTTCTGGAAGGGACTTGTCACCCAATCTCGCGATCAGGGTGAAGTACAGCTTATCCTCTGTTGGGAACAAGGATACGACTATAGCGAAGCCCGTGTAATCACGTTCACCCTTAACTACTGGCAGATAGGCATCAAAGATGTCGAGACCGAAATACTCTCAAAGCGTCGTCTCGATCAGCTTATAGAAAAAACACGGGCCGACCTACCAGACGATGTTGCATTGGTTGATTGTACGCTGGCAGAAGGCAAGCGCCTGATCGAGGAAGCACTCTCTGTCAACCAGTGGCAAGGCAAGGCACCAGACAAAACCTATCGCCACCAGATCCCGCTCATCAACAAGCTCATCCTACAAGCAACAGATCTCGGTGAGGATCACGGTCTCTCTCTCATCACTCCTGATTTAGAGGAACAGGAAGTAATCGTCAATTGCCTTGGAGCCTGGGTGTTTGGAGACTACGGACTGGCCTATGACTTCCTCGCTCGCGATAGCAGCGTTCGTAACAGTTTATCACGCGATGAGTGGATTGAACTCCACCGTGCTTGGCACCAAGAAGCACATCCCACCCGTATGCAGCTCGGGTTTGTTCGCGAACGTGAGGCAAGCCAGAGCGCACTCTGGCTACCATCCTCTATCAGCTTGCATGCACCTTCACGTAAAACCATCGAGGTTGGCTGGTCACTTGAATTGAGCGATACGCCACTAAGTGGAACACTCAAAGACATGCCCATGGGAACTGCCGTCAATAAAGAAACTGGCAGACACTGGTTCTGGACAAGCTATACTCTTGTGCATGAAGAAGGGGTCTGGCGTATTCAGCAGACTACAGATGAAGGGATGACACTTCAGGGCTTATCTATTCATGAGTTGCAGTCACGTATCAAAGAATACCAGAAAGTTATCGATGAGCTCACCACACAGCAGCATGCCGATGTCGAGCAGGCGATGGAAGAAGTATCCTGGCGCCTCACACAGATATTGCATTTCTACGACGCACTGATTGCCCAACTTCCGCTGGACTACCAAATCCATGAACAAGCTTATGCTCACTCGATACTGCTAGGCAACCCCGAGCGTGTCATTGTGTATCTAGAACTTATGATACAACGCTTTCAAGAGAAACGTGCCCACAACCTGAGCCAATTGGGTGTTACGCAGGCAGGGCTGGCATATAGCTATAATCCACAAAAGATGCCTGATCGCGTCAAGCACTTGCTGCAGCGTGCCGAAGAAACGTTACAAGAGTCCATAGCTATCGACGATGATATTACTGGCCATGTAGCACTAGCTGAACTCCTTATGCGAAGAGGAGACAATGATGAGGCAGAAGCGGAGTTCCACAAAGCCCAGGAGAGGAATCCAGGACTCGACGAACAAACTACCATCGAAGCCGGACTCGGCCACCTCGCATTACAACGTGAACAAATAAGTGAAGCCATTATTCATTTTAAGCGTGTTGTAGAAAGCGACCCACAATATCGTGGAGCTTGGGCCAGCCTCGGCTTTGCCCATCGGTTGCTCAAACAATTTGAAGATGCAGAGAAATGCTATCAGCAAGCCATAGAGGTTGATCCTCACGATATCCGCCCTTACAGCGAACTTACAGCTATCTATATGAACCGAGGTCAGCTAGCCCAGGCCAACGCCATCATAGGGCAAGCTGTGCGGGTCAATCCCGAATCGGCTCACCTGCACGCCCTGCGAGCCTCAGTATTCCTTGAACAAGGTGACCGCCGTGCAGCCCAACAGGCGTTGGAAGAGGCCGAACGGATCAGTCCTGAATTAGAGATTGTGCAGACAGTACGGCAATATATGCACAGTTCAAAGCAAAAATAATTTGTATAGTACTGAAAAAAGGATACAGCCATGCCAAACAAGCATCATGATAATACACCTAACGGGAAGAGCGAAAGTTTCCTTGCAAACTTCGAATCTTTCCTGTCTGAAGCAGACAAGCTCCTCCCTGCCTCAGAATACCTCGATATCGTTGGCAATTTTCTGGAGAGCTATGCCAAGGGCGACTATGAAGACGCCTATGAACAGCTTGCCAGCACAAGTCCCCTGCGCCAAGGGCTTTCTAGCCAAGAATGGGTAGCACAACGGCGCCAATGGAACACAACAGCTCATCCGGCTAACTTCCGGATTGCCTTCATTAATGACCTCGATGACCTTGATGACATCGAGGAGAGCCTGACTAATGAAGATGCAGACGTACAGCCAGCGGTAGAGGT
>DASYAN010000493.1:0-4896 GCA_036501345.1 Ktedonobacteraceae bacterium | reverse complement strand
GACTTCGGCATTGCACGCTTCTTTCAGATGGGACAAGCTCACGATACCATGAGCTTTGTTTCGCCCGGTTACGCAGCGCCTGAACAGTATGGTGGAGAACAAACGACGGTACGAGCTGACATCTACAGTCTGGGTGCAACCCTCCATCGGCTCCTCTCTGGAATCAACCCGGCTACGCAATCCTTCTCCTTTGCTCCCCTTTCTAACGGGACAGATCTGGACATGGTCGAAACTGAGCACCTCGTGCGCCAGATGGTCTCGATGGATGCGAGGAAAAGACCGGCACATGTAGCTGCTATTCGCCAGGAGTTACAACGTCTTCTCGCACGCGTGGTTAGCTGAAGAAGCAATACGAGGTTGGATGAAGGAGCCAAAGAAAAGATTTAGGGCTCTTGGGTTTGATTGACCTGAGAGTCCTCTTCTTTTGCCGTTTCATCAGCAATACTCTCGATCAATTCAGCAGCGTCAACGCCTAACACCTTGGCCAGCTTATCGAGCGTTTCGGTCGTCACAATACTGGTCGGATGCCTAAATATCTTCTGGACGTTTTTGATATCAACGCCAGAACGCAAAGCTAATTGTCGCTGACTGACTCCCTTTTCTGCTGCGACTTCCTTCACTTTCAGTCGAATCATCCCGCTTTCTCCTCTTGCGAGCCAGTATAGCAGTCCCATGGGCTTGACAGTAGTTGGTTTGTAATTATATGGTTTATAGACCTATTGTTTGCAAGCCAATCAGCAGAAAGGAATCGAAAATGAACAGTGAAGTCGCACGATTGAGACAGCAGATTGAGGCAGAGTGTCAAGCCATGCAGCATCTGGCAGGCTTCCGGCAAACTGGTTCGCACGAGATCATCACTGCCGCCTATGATAGGCTTGGAGAACATCATGATCAGCTTATCAAACTGGTTGGACACCAGAAGGCTGCAGAGGTCATCGTCGAAGCTTTAGGAGGGGCAGAATGATACCAGATGCTCCAATGCCAATGGGCTTACGACAGCTTCGGAGTGTTGAAAGCACAAAGGGCTACTCAATGACGATCTGTGCTTGGCCTCTTTCTCCATCATCTTTTGCTTCCTCCTTGTACCAGAGCCGCTCCCGCTCCCAGGTAAAGACCCGTTTGAGTACGGTCCGCAGGGTGAAGATGGCAACAAACATGAGGATCTGTTGCCATGTATGCAATTGGATCGTTTTGAGCAGCGTCCCTGCCAGTTTGAAGCTCAAGCCAGTCACCACCCCTGTCCCCGCCTGCAGACGTGCCAGTTATATATCTCTGGTGTGGAACACAGTGAGCAATGCTGCCAGTAGATAGCCAATAATCACGAGTGCTCCAACAAACTCAATCAGAGCAGCCCACAAGGGGACATCAAACAGGTTAGTGATGAACATGGTCACTGCTTCCTGTTCTTCGATCTGCCCACTGCTCATGCTTGGTTGGTTGTGGGTGCAGTGCTTGCAAGGCGTGATCTGGTTGACGGTGTGCTGCTCGATCGATCTCTTGTTGGAGAAAATAATTCAATGCCGTTCGGATGGTGGCAATAGCTGCCAACTGTCCGATCTCATTCCACGTTGGAGCGATGGCTGTCCGCAGGATATCAGCCCCTAACTCAAACTCCAGAGCCAGAGCCAACCAGCGACCCAGGCGCAGGCGAAGCAACTCCGTTTGGGGCTCCTGGCTCTGGATAGAACCCTGTCCTCTCTTGATAAAGAGCACAAGAGCCTGCAGAGCCGCTTGGATAGCTGCCAAGGCAATTAGGACAGATGCGATCCCTTCGACTCCAGATGCCAAATATCCTTTCCATAGTTTCAATACCGATTCCAAAAGTTTTCTCCGTTTGCCAAGATCATGCCAAGAGGCCCCATCTAAGGCAAGGTTCGAAAGAATGTGACAATTGCAGACCAGTAATCGGCTCATGAGATGGCCTTTGACAAGGCTCCACACAATTTTTGGATCGTTCAAATTGTCACATTGCTTTCAGCTCATTTCCGAACCTTGCCTAAGAGAAAAGACCCACCATGATGCTCTTCTGAAGGAGTGATAGCCCAGACATCCTCCCCAATGAAAAGAGGTCTTTTCTTAAGGACACGCCTTTTCACGCACAAACGTGACGCTCCCGAGCCTGAGAAGCTCTGCTTGCGCCCATAGTTTGCGCCACTCGGGGAGCAGCCACTCTTTCCAATCTTCCCCAGGGAGTTAGATTTCCTGCGGGCCTCTTGTCCTCTGTTGCCATCTGCCATTTCACCTCTTTTTGATGTGGGGTGACTTTCTTCTTCCGATTCCGATTGTTCTCTTTGAAATGAGAATAGAAAGAGCGTGCGCGAAATGATGCATAAAGACAACTATCTTGTTTGCCCTTTTGAGCAAGCAGGGAACATACAGTACATTGTTCACGCCGAAGATACGCTCTCAAGAAAAGAGCGGTCAGCATCTTCAGTATGATCCTACACAACGAGTAAACCATCACGTCAGAAGTGAGATAGTATCACAAACTGAAACCAAAGGAGTATTTGTATATGAAAATCGACGCGAACCATCCAGCAGGAACCTATGCTGCTGTGAATGGAATTGAGCTGTACTATGAGCTTCATGGAACAGGCAAGCCTTTGATCATGCTTCATGGGGGCTTTGGGACCTTTGAGATGTTCACCGCTCTTTCTCCTACCCTTGCTGCCAACCATCAGGTCATTGGGGTCGATCTTTACGGACACGGACGCACCGCTTTGACTGATCGCCCCATCCGCTTTGAGGACATGGCTGATGATATCGCTGGCCTCATTAGCCATCTCGGACTCGAAAAGGCAGACCTACTTGGCTTCTCTCTTGGCGGTGCTGTGGCTCTGCAGACCGCTATTCGCCACCCGGAACGGGTCAACAAACTCGTGGTGATCTCCACTGCCTTCAAAAGGACTGGCTGGCATCCCGAAATGCAAACCGGCATGACAACCTTTGCCCCTGAGTTCTTTATGGATACTCCCATCTATGATGCCTATCTGCATGTTGCGCCAAAACCAGAGGATTTTCCCAGATTCGTCGCGACCATGAAAGAAGCCATGAGTCAGGACTATGATTGGACAGAGCGGGTTGCCTCTTTGAGCACTCCTACCCTCATTATCGCTGGCGATGCGGATGGTCTTCCCCCTTCGCATGCCGTCGAGTTTTTCACCCTCTTGGGTGGTGGGCTCAAGGATGCTGGCTGGAATGGAGAACATCTCATCTCATCACAACTGGCTATCTTGCCTGGCGCCACCCATTACACCATTGTTTTGCGAGCAGATCTGCTCCTGCCCATTCTTGCTCCTTTCCTTGACAGCAAACACGTGATGAACCCATAATCTTGAGGAGCTGCACTTCCTCCTTAATAGAGGAATTGAGAAGCCAACAGACATCGGGTTCTGGACCATCTACCCCAAACCCGATGCCCACATCATCAGGTAAAACGCAGTGAGGAATGGCAATGAAATACGTAGCATTGCTTCGAGCAATCAATGTCGGCGGCAATAATAGGATAAAGATGGAGCAGCTTCGAGCTTGTTTTGAAGTAGGTGGGTTTGAGCAGGTCATAACCTACATCCAAAGCGGAAATGTCATTTTTGAGTCAGAGGATGAAAACAAGGAAAAGCTGACAAAAGAGATTGAAGAGAGCCTATCACGAACGTTCGATTATACCGCACGAATTGTCCTAAGATCCTACGCGGAAATACAAAAAGTAGTGGAAGAAGCCCCTGATGATTGGAACACAAGGACCGATTTAAGGTGTAATGTCGCTTTCATCAAAGAGCCTGTTACAGCAAAGGAAGCATGGCAAGAAATTCTGCCGAAAGAAGGAATAGATGTTGTAACTATTGGACACGGTGTTTTATATCTCTCAACGGTGTTAAGCGGTTTGACCAAAAGCGCATTGGGAAAGCTGGTCAGCAAAAAAATCTATCAGGATATGACGATCAGGAATTACACGACCACTCAAAAACTCCTCACACTCATGAAGCAGAGCTATTGAGCCAGTCACATGTCCCAACAGGCACTGAGCCAATCCGCTGGGGCTTGCAGTGAGTTCCTTTGTGTCGCTACTGCAGTCGGAACCCGGTTCCAGCAGGGATGAGACGACCAATCATCACATTTGCCTTGAGAGTTTGAAGATCGTCGACTTTTCCCTTCAGAACGCTGTCAGTGAGGACACGGGTAGCTTCTTGAAAGGAAGCTGCGGCCAGCCAACTCTCCGATGCCAGGGCCGTCCGGGTCAATCCGAGCAATAGGGTCCTGGCCGTTGCCGGCTCGCCCCCTTGCGCCAGAATATGCGCATTAAGGTCCGTATACTCAAAACGGTCGACGATCTCACCCGGCAGCAGTCTGCTATCCCCAGGTTCCTCCACCTGAACATGACGCAGCATCTCACGAACAATGACTTCAAAATGCTTCTCATGGAGAGAGACGCCTGTCATGCGATAGACCTTGCTCACTTCGCTGACCAGATACTGCTGGACGGCCTCCTTGCCCAGTAGACGCAACACTTCCCGAGGATCAAGTGGTCCAGTCGTCAAAGGAGTACCAGCAGCAATCTGCTGCCCGTGGCTTACCGCAAGTTTGCGTGTCAATGGAACAGCGTATGAACGAACCTCTTGTTCATAGGAACCGATACGCATTTCCTCGGCTCCATCCAGAAGTATCTGCATACTGGCATCCAGTCCCTTTTCTTCAGTCTGCCGACCAAGGAACTGTGCTGGACTAACGAGCGGAGAAACCACACGCACGGTGTACTCGCTCTTCTTTTTCGTGATGGCTACAGTGCCATCGATCTCGCTGAGGATAGCTGCTTCTTTGGGCACGCGGGCTTCGAAAAGTTCCTCCACTCGTGGTAGGCCCTGGGTGATATCAGAGACTCCTGCAACCCCTCCGGTG
>DASYAN010000492.1:0-10700 GCA_036501345.1 Ktedonobacteraceae bacterium | reverse complement strand
CTAAGCGCGAAGCCGCTCCCGAGATGAGTTTTCCCACTCTTAGAGTGAAGATCCCAGGAAGAAGACCTGGTAGACAGACGACACGTGGACGCTTGGTAACAGGTGAAGCGAAGTCGTGCTGATGATCGAACGGCTTGTTTATCCTAGTGATGAGTCCACTGCTTCAAGTGTGTTGATAGCTCGCTCGGCAAAAATGAGGAAAGAATTCTTTTCAGTTACTACCTTCCTTCGGGATAAAGGTAGGGTATTATCTCTTAAGAACCTGGATTAGATGCTAGGTTCTTTTTTTATTTCCTTCACCCTATTCGCCAGATAGCGAGTGAGCAAAGAGGATACAATAGGGGCCTTCCGTCAGTAGTGTAATCATCCATCTTGCCAAGTTACTCTTGGAAGGGCCCATAGTTCCGTGAAGGGCCCATAGTTCCGTATTAGGAATGCTAGCACGTTGTAGGTTTTTCTTTTGTCTGCCTCTCTATCTATAATAACATACAAGTGTATAATAAGAAGCAATTTCTTATTGCGTATGTACTAGAAATGGTGTATAGTCATTGCATGAAGGATATCGAGTGCGTGCAAAATACTCGTTGGGAGGTACGCTTGATAGAAGACAAAACAACCAGCCAGCTCTTAGCGGATATGGTGCAGATGCTGAAACCAGTTTCAGAAATCTCGCAAGAAGTAGTTACCAGGGCGGACCTTCAAGCCTATACGGAAAACTTATATAACCAATTGGTTTCACTGGCCTATGAAGGTATCGATTTTTTAAGGAATACGGAACTGGAACAAGTGATTTCTCCCGAATGGATTGCAGAGAGGGATGAGCTTGTAGTCCGTGCGGAAAGATTAGTTCTTGATGCACCAAATGCCTAACTGCCCTAGTACAAGTAAGCAGTTTGCATAGAGTCGGCAGGATCTATGTATAGTTAGGCATGCGTCAAACCCACTTGACAGTTTTGTGCTTGTGCAAGGTCAACACTGTCAAGCAGAATCGCCCCTTTTTGACACATGCCTTAAGAATAAAACATCAGCCGGGTGCCATCTTAAGGCAGCCGAGAACTGTTTGTACAACGTCCTGAGTCTTAAACGGTTTAGTCATGTAGATATTGGCTCCTGCAATGCGGCCACGAAGCTGAGAAACCATGCCATCCCGGCTTGTAAGCATCAAAATAGGGATGTGGCGCAAGTATGGTTTCGAGCGTATAAGGCGTGCAAAAGCGTAACCATTAAGTTTAGGCATCATTACATCTAGAATTACTATATTTGGAAGGCGTTGGAGATTAGAGGACGTCAAAGCCTGTAGTGCTTCAATCCCATCTGAGAAGGCAATGACATCCAACCCTGCTCGTTTCAGGCTAACCTCTAGGATTTTGCGCACTGTGAGCGAATCATCAACAACCATTACTAGATTGCTCATAGTTCTTGCCTCCATCGTTATACAAATACTTTTTTGCAATCCTCATCTTGTAGGGAGTCAACATCTTATTACCGAAGTAGGAAATACATGTGGTTATTTTTCCTTTTGAATAATACCTGAGTATCTAGGATAATTGCAAGTAGCACTACTTTTTGTTAATCGCTGAGGGCATATCTACTCATCCATTAGTACTTCTTTATCGGTTGCAGACGCTTGCAGTGAATGCTCGGGTCTTTCTGACTGTGTATGAACCTCCAAAGAAGAGCAATATGGTAGGCTAAGGAACAACTCAGATGCTGTCGATAGTGACACCTGTAAAACAAAAGACCTATGGCAAAGGGAGCAGAATTGTCTCTAGCTGTACCCTATGCTATACTGCCTTATAGGTCAGTCACCAGGGGAGACCTAGAATTTATTATTGTAAGAACGGAGACCATACCTTGGACCAGGATATAGCTAGCCCTACACACCTACAAAACCCCTTTATTGTAGGTGAGCGCGTCTACTTGCGTGCCCTAGAGCCCGCACAGGACAATCACTTGTATGCGACGTGGCTTAATGATCAGGAAATCCGCCGTTATTTTTCGGTCTATCCGACCAGTGATACGCGTGGGAAAGAGCGCATAGAAAATCTCTACAAAGATTTTAGACATATTTTGTTCGGTGTGGCCCTTAAAAGCGACCATCGTCTAATTGGTCTTGTTGGCTTGAAGGATGTCAATACCCTCAACCAGAGTGCAGAGTTTTATGTCATCATCGGTGACCGTTCAGTATGGGGACAGGGCTATGGTACTGAGGCCACCAAACTAATGGTACGGTACGGCTTTTTAGAGCTCAATCTGAATCGCATCCAGACCCAAGATATGGAAGAAAATGTGGCTGGTTGGCGTGCTGACGAGAAGGCAGGCTTCAAGCTTGAAGGGACTCTACGCGAGGCTATTCAGCGCTTTGGTAAATACCACAACGTGCGTATGTATAGTCTACTCAGAAATGAGTTTTTCGAGAAAGAGTAAAGACGTTCGGATAGCGAGCGATGTATCGTGTACCCTTTAGGTATCGCATCCGTCGTCCACAAAAATTATGAATATAACCATCCAGGAGATTTTTGACCGGGAGCAGTGGAACAGTTTTTTGACCCGTCAACCTCGGGGACATCTGTTACAATCGTATGAGTGGGGAGAATTAAATAAGTATCTGGGAGTGAGGATCTATCGTCTCGGTGCCCTGGACGGTGAACGCTTAGTTGGCGCTATGCAGCTCGCCGTTACTTCTGTCCCTGTGCCTGGATTGCATTTCAACTGGCTATATAGTGCTCGTGGTCCTGCTGTGGAAGATCAGGACACATATGTGCTGGCTCAACTGGTTGAATATGCCCACGAGGTGGCACGGCAGGAGCGGGCGGTGGTGCTGCGTCTTGAGCCAAATATTGCCGATGATGATCCTGATATGGATCGCTGGCTTGCCTCTTACCATAAGCTCGGTTTTCGCTCGAACCAGAACTCAATCCATGGTCGTCGTGCTTGGGTGCTTGACATTCGTCCCAGTGCGGAAGAACTGCTAGCAGATTTCAGGCCTACTTGGCGGCGTAATGTACGCATCGCAGAGCGCAAAGGGGTAGTGATTCGTGAAGCGGCCTGCGAGGCCGATTTGGATGCATACTACGAACTGCTCAAAATCACGAGCGAACGTGATGACTTCTTCATCCATGGTAAGGACTTTCACAAAGAAGCTGTGCGCCAGTTTGCTGATACAGGAGATCTAGTAGTTTATCTAGCCGAACATGAGGGTGAAGCTATAGCAGCCAAGATGCTTGTACGTTTCGGTGATTGGTGTTGGGAGATGTTCGGGGCCTCAGTAGCTGTGAAGCGTGACGTAAAAGCAACCTTCCTGCTGCAATACCGCTCTATGCAATGGGCGCAATCACGTGGTTGTAGCTCTTTTGACTTTCGTACAATTCCCCAAGTTTTAGAGCCAGGTGAGGAAATGTGGGGGGTGTATGAGTTTAAAAGGGGTTTTGGTGGTTTCTCACGTCTGAATATGGCCACACAAGATTATGTCTATCGCCCGCTAGTGTATAAACCTTGGTGTGGAGTGGTTGAGATGAGGCGGAAATGGCGTCATCGTCAGCGCCGACCAGTGGAATTGGCGCGTGCTGCGCGAAGGATGGGAGTCCAAGAACAAGAACCTCATCGTGATCAAGAAATAGTCTCAGTACAGTAGTCAAGAAAGGGAGAGGGTGGTATGGAGGCGCAGATCATTACAGATTGCCAATTGTGGAATGACTTTGTTGGAGCGTCCGCTTGTTGTAACGTGACACAGTCATATGAATGGGGAGAACTTGCGCATCACTTAGGGTGCAGCGAGGTGTTGCGTGTTGGCATTGTGGATGATGCAGGACAGTTGTGTGCCGCTATGCTTGTCCTGGTGATGCATGCGCCTATTCTAAAGAGCACCTATTTCTACGCTCCACGTGGCCCTGTTATCGATGATCCTGAGGGACCAGCACTAGCCCTGTTACTCAATTTTATCAAGGTCGAGGCTCGTAAACGTCAGGCTTTTATGCTCAAGGTCGAGCCAAGCATTCCAGATGGTGACTTGAGGTGGTTAAAGGCATTCCAGCGGCGTGGCTTTCGTCCCAATCCTTATGCGACACACGTGCGCCACGAGTGGGTGCTAGACATTCGTCCTTCTGAGCAGGCGTTGCTGGCGGAAATGAAGGAAAAGTGGCGCTACAATATTCGTCTTGCCTCACGTAAGGGAGTAACTGTCCGTCAGGGCCAGAGTCAGGCCGACCTAGATACCTTCTATCATATCTACGAAACCACGAGTGTGCGCGATCAGTTCTTCATTCATGACAAGTCACACTATCAAGATATTTTGCGCATGTTTGGCGAGAAGAACCGTAGCGTGCTATTGCTGGCTGAATATGATAGGCAAGCAATTGCGGGAACTATCACGGTCTCGTTGGGACGCTGGAGTTGGTATATGTTTGGGGCTTCTGCTAACGAGCATCGTGAGCGGATGCCAAACCACCTATTGCAATGGTCGGCAATCCAGTGGGCTCGGTCGCAAGGTTGCTGGTATTATAATTTCCGTGGTATTCCCGATACTCTGGTGGAGGGAGAGGAATTATGGGGCGTCTATGTCTTCAAGCGTGGCTTTGGTGGCTATCCTATACGCTTTCTAGAGACGCACGATCTCGTCTACCAACCCCTGCTCTATGAGGCTTACAGATGTCTGCTAGAGGTGAAACACTGGAATAACGCGCGTCGTCGCAAGCAAGCCACAGTACTTCAGTAACTTCAGTCCTAGTTAATGCCACATTTCAACTTTGTATGCGTATAATCTATTCAGCATTAATTTGAACTAGGAGGAGTTACTATGATTGAGAAGCTTGTCTATAAGGATATGAGAGCAAACCAAGAGAGGCATCATCTCCTGGACACTGTGGACTTTCTCAGGCTAGATGCAACAAGAAAGTTGGATACGGATCGCAAGGCAAACCTGGGGCAGTTCTTCACTCCTGCTTCTGTAGCCCACCTTCTTGCCTCGCTGTTCGAGTATACTCCCCCTGTTATCACTCTGCTTGATGCTGGAGCAGGAGTTGGTTCTCTTTTCGCTGCCTATGTCGCCAACTTATGCGAGAGAGATACACGCCCCGAGCATATTCATGTTGTAGCTTATGAAATAGATGAGATTCTTCTAGAGTATTTACAAGAAACGATCTATCTTTGCCAGAAAGCATGTGAACAGGTAAATATTCAATTTACTGGAGAAATTGTGCAGAAAGACTTTATTGCAGACGGGGTAGAGCTTTTGGCAGGAACACTCTTTGTGCCAGCGAGCGAGAGACCAGCATTTACCTGTGCTCTTCTCAATCCTCCCTATAGAAAGATACAGACCAGTTCAACAGAGCGAAAACTGCTGCAGCGTATTGGCGTTGAGACAAGTAATCTCTATACAGCCTTTCTTGCGATCGCAACACAGCTCCTTACTAGTCGTGGCGAGTTGGTCGCGATCACCCCGAGAAGCTTCTGCAATGGCCCGTACTTTAAGAACTTTCGCAAGAGCTTCCTTGAAGCTATGTCCTTGCACCGTCTCCATGTCTACGATTCTCGTAAGCAAGCCTTTCGTGATAATGACGTGCTTCAAGAGAATATCATTCTTCATGCAGTCAAAGAGAAGGAGAAGCCTGATACAGTCGTTATCTCTTCTAGTTCAGGTCCAGAAGATGATTTTATGTTGATACACGAGGTGGAGTATACACAGGTTGTCCACCAGGAAGATCCTGAAGCATTCATCCGTGTGGTGCAGGATGATCTGAGTGAGCACATTGTGAGAAGCATGAGCACATTTTATACCTCACTGGGAGAGCTAGGGCTCCAGGTATCTACTGGAAGGGTCGTTGATTTTCGAGCGGAAGATTTCCTTCGGTCAGAGCCTGAGCTAGGTACTGTTCCTCTCCTCTTCCCAACACACGTCAGCTATGGCTCAGTAACATGGCCGAAGCTCGACTCGAAGAAGCCCAATGCCCTTTTTGATGTAGAGCAATCGAGAACGCTCCAAGTCCCTAATGAGTATTATGTCCTGGTGAAACGCTTCTCTGCCAAAGAAGAGAAGAAACGTATAGTTGCAGCGGTATATGATCCTACCACGATGCCGGGGGGCACTGTTGGTTTTGAGAACCACCTCAATTATTTTCACCAATACGGGCGAGGCCTCACACCAACACTCGCACGAGGTCTAGCAGCTTTCCTCAATGCTACGCTGGTGGACTCGTTTTTTCGCCAGTTTAATGGCCATACTCAAGTGAATGCAACAGATCTACGAAACATCAAATATCCTTCGCGACAACAGCTTGAAGCACTAGGAGAAAAAATAGGGGACCAGTTCCCTGCTCAATATGAATTAGATCAACTTATCAAGGAGGAACTACTAGATATGCCTGAGGATGAGGCAGAGCAGTTACAGATAAAAGACCCAATACAAGCAAAAAAGAAAATAGAAGAAGCTATTGGTATTATTAAAGACCTTGGGCTTGAACGTGGACAGCAGAACGAGAGGTCAGCTTTGACACTCCTTGCACTATTGAATCTGAAGCCCGATACTCCATGGTCGGAAGCAGAAAATCCCCTCTGTGGGATTACTCCCATGATGGACTTTTTTCGGGATTTCTATGGGAAGGCCTACAAGCCGAATACCCGCGAGACCGTACGTCGCCAAAGTGTCCATCAGTTCCTTGAGGCAGGGCTTCTTGTTGCAAACCCTGATGAACCAGATCGCCCTGTCAATAGTCCCAAGGCAGTCTATCAAATTGAGCAAGGGACGCTGGAACTCTTACGCACCTATGGGACAGATGAATGGGATATCAATCTGCGGACCTACTTATCTTCCGTTGAGACTTTAAAGAAGCGCTATGCTCAAGAGCGAGAAATGCGCCGTATTCCAGTAACTGTTGCACCAGGGAAAAGTATTACTCTCTCGCCAGGAGGGCAAAATATCCTCATTGAGCAGATCATTACTACCTTTGCGCCATCTTACACGCCAGGAGGCAAGGTGCTCTATGTAGGCGACACCGATAACAAGTTTGCCTACTTTGATGAAGAGGGACTAGCTGCATTAGGAGTGTCAATAGAGCTGCATGGCAAGATGCCAGATGTCATTCTTCACCATGTAGAGAGAAACTGGCTGGTACTTGTTGAAGCAGTGACTTCTCATGGTCCAATAGATGGCAAGCGCAAAGACGAGTTAAAGCGGCTCTTCCATGGCTCTCATGCAGGTTTAGTATTTATTACTGCATTTATCACTCGTAAGGCTATGGTAGAGTATCTGAAAGATATTTCCTGGGAAACTGAGGTATGGATAGCAGATGCACCAACGCATCTCATTCACTTTAATGGGGAAAGATTTTTAGGACCATACAGTGAGAAAGCAGATTAGCTGGATCATGGTAAAAGAGAAAGGGCTTTAGCCTTTACCCGTAAAGCTTCTGCAGCTTGCGAAGAACGAGCTTGGAGGAGGCGTTGATCCAGATGCAAAAGGTGTATTTGCAGTAAATGCCAAAGCCCTTAGAAGACGGACTAGCTGGTTGATTTCTTTTCCCATAAGGACTACAATACCAATACGCAAGAAATTGTGGTGCATGCGTACTAAGTCGGTCACGGCTTATAATATAACCTCCTCGAAAGGAGCCCTATACTGTGAATAGTCCCATTGAGATTCGTAAGGTCATCATTGGTGTTGTTCTCACCATGATATGGGTGTGTATTTTTCTCTTTTTCAATCCCAATCTGGCCATACAATGGACTGAGAGCACGACTAATCTGACTTTTCTCAAACCATTCATGATTGTGATCTTTTTTCTCGTGATTGTTTTCTACCACCTTTTTAATAAAGCGCATCCTGAGACAAACAAGCTCAGTTGGACCGCGACATTGACAATTTGTTGGTTGGCCCTGATCCTCTTCTACCCGTTCAAGGATCCGAACAACTACAATGGAGGTGCTGTAGGTTTCTTTACTATGATTAGCGGTCTGGCAGTCTCTGTACTTTGGGTACGTTTCTTCTCAGACGAAATTGTTTCTGCCTGAGGCAAGCAGCCTAATAACAGCGGGAGGCAGGCTTGCGCCAGCAAGTCTGTCTCCCGCTCTGACTGATGAGCAAAGCTTCTCCTAGCAAAAGCCCTCTCACTGAAAACCCAAATGAGCCACCACAGGTGATGAAATGATCGAAGTAGTTGCTATTTCTTAACCAAGACTTGGTACTTTCCTACTAACTTTCCACCAGAAAAGCCAACCTGGGGATTTGCTGTGGTAATATCCCTCTCGGTAGCACTTTTCAATGTAGTTCAGTGTGTGTCAAAAAAAACGATCTCAGTTCGTGACGACACACTGTGCTGATCTCTCGATGCAGAGATAGCAAGCCAATCCGATATCATGTCTACTGCAGAATTTAGGCAGAGGCTGCCAGATATTACATCTAAACAGGCAGATGTAAGAAATTCCTTGCATACCATTTGGGAGCATTACCAATATGGATAGATTTACTGTAGTGTGCTCCTCTGGACATATGGTAGTCGTGCGTACTAGATGTGCAAATTATCGCGTATTTAGACATCTAGGATAGTCTAAGAAAGAGTAGTAAGTATGCAGACGTTAACAAAACCAAAACCATCGTGGCCGAATGAGGCAATGCCTAGTAGACCCATACGACGCCGCAAACGCATCTCACCGCGGATGTTCATTGGTATGATTGTGACCTTGGTGATTGCAGCCGGAGCAGGAATATTTCTGGTTGCACAACCGTACCTTGCCTCGCACGCAGATGCCGCTGTTAATCCGGATTGTAACATAATTGTGCCACCCAACCCTCTTAGCGCACAGGGATTGGCAACCCCGTATCAGTTAGTGGCTACAGATAAAGGCAATGGTCCCTGTAATGAGGCAAATGCAGACCAGGCAGCTTTTGTTCAGGGAGCTATAATTGATCCAGCAACGGGAAAGATCAGTGTCTACGATCCATTGGTCATTGATAAGGGAACACAGCCTGCCGTAGCCCCTGTCGTGCCACAACTTCCTGCAGGTGCTGTCGTGGGGTTGTGGTTTGGCTTTAATGGCACTAACCTGACACTAAAGTCTTCAGGCAATAGCCTACAAGATGGCAAATGTGTAAATGGCGTCAGAGGATCAATTTTTACCCAATTTGCCTACTGTAATGCCCCAGCTTTCTTTGCAGCCGCCAATCAGGCTATCCAGGCAGGAAAGGTAACGCCGCCTGCATTGGGTACAGCTAAAGATGGCCAAACTTGTCCGACTGTGCGCGATTTTAGTGTGGTGGATCAAGACCAGAGTGATAACGTGACGACTGGCTACCTTACCACGAAAAATGGGCAGGTTGCACAGTTGACTGATGCAAACAAGGGGCAACTGCCCGATGCACAGCCACTAACGAATGGAAGTGATAATGGCTTACTTGATGCTTTTGTAGATCCAGCCCTTGGATGCACCCCCTGGATGGCTCCGAATCTGGCCAATCAGGGACAAATGGCTACGGCACTGCCACTTAATGAGTTACAAGCAGCAGCGCATCAAGCCGCTCCTGTTGCTCTTGTTCCGACGAACGATCCGATGGTGCTGAATGGTGACAATGTCGATCTCAACAAAGTCAATCTGTATCGTGTAGGGGTCGATCAACCAGTAGCTCTCAACCAAGATCAAGCGAGTGGCACAACATACTGTCAGAATCTCGTAAATACTGGCGCTCCTCGTATTGCTCTGGATGCACCCATCACCGGGCCACTAACGCCTCCGGACCCGGCAGTTGGCAACAACCTACTAACCTTCTTGGCCCAGCGGTTTGTCAATTCATATACTAATCTCAATTGTAAGGACCTGCTGGGTAAGGATAGTCCCATTGCGACAACGCAGAATGGGGATGGTGTAGCGATTAGCGCAACTTTCAATGGTCAGCCGATTGGACCACAGCCTAAGCAGCAAAACAAACACCATAATCAGGATCAGCAGAACCAGCAAGGTCAGCAGAACCAGCAAGGTCAGCAGAACCAGCAGGGCCAAGGCCAACAGGGGTTTCCATTCGGACAAGGTCAGCAGAACCAGCAAGGTCAGCAGAACCAGCAAGGTCAGCAAAACCAGCAGGGCCAAGGTCAGCAGGGGGGCTTTCAGTTCGGACAAGGCCAACAAGGCTTTCAGTTTGGGCAAAAACAAGGCCAATAGGGACAGTTATCAGATTAACATTTTAGCCAGATCTCTCTATCAACTAATGTGAATGAGAGATCTGGCCTACCAAAAATATCCGTATTTTACTGTTCAAATAGTAAAATACGGATATTTTGCTATTATTGACTTTTTACAGTACTGACAAAAGCTGATTATGCTATCATGATGCTAAACCTTGATTGGGCATGTTTGCATCAGTAGTACTTCGTTAGGAGAGGTACTAAGGCTGAGGCCTGAGGAGACCCCCAACCGGTTATGGAATCCCAGCCCACAGTAGCGCTATAGCCATGAATTGTGACTGCCGTGTTGTTTGAATTTTCCAGTGTGATAGAGTTATTCCCTTGGGTCACATCATGGAATGCAGAAGAATATTGCGAACTTTGACCAATGGTGTAAAGTGCTAGATTGAGTAAACCTAAGCGTTTCCTTGCAAGCTGTTTAGCTAAAGCTACAATCCCAGCCCACTGTGGAGAGCCTACACTAGTGCCACCAACAGTGTAGAAGCCGGGGCCGCCGGGCTTTCATGGGTAGGTATTTTCATGCGGCCTCCT
>DASYAN010000491.1:0-7647 GCA_036501345.1 Ktedonobacteraceae bacterium | reverse complement strand
AGCTCATTGTGATCGACGAATCGCTGCCAGCGTGCAACTCCTCACTGGCTGGCGTGGCGGGCACTCCTCCTGACGTGGACGTGGGTGTCGGAGTGGCAGACGTCCCCTCAAGGACCTCGATGCCATTGACCTGAGCGTTATTCACGACGCTAGTGAACTGGATGAGAATTGTTCCGGTTGTCGAAGCAATCGCATTGAACTGCTTTACGACTGCAATGGCTGCCCCACCAGCAGTCGCAAAAATATCAAACTTGGTCAGGACCTGGTTCCCATTAATACTGACGTTGAAAGTGCGCTTGCCTGCAGCCTTCCAGTACATCTCCGCAAAGTGCAGCCGCACCGTATAGGACGCGTTTGCAATCAGGCCAGGAATGGCATAGCGAAAGTTGCCATAGCGATAGGATTGGTAAACGGCCTGGGGAGCAGGATTGGTCACCCCCGTGGTCGTAACCGTCTTGGTTGAGGTGCTTGTGGTCCCACCCGTGAAGTCTGTATCAACAATGAAGGGATCAACTGCTGCGCCTCCGGCATTGATTTGAATGTTCCCTGCGGCATGAGCAGGAAAAGAACGCTCGAAGAGTGGAATGGCAAAAATGGGTGCGATCACACAACACAGGAGCATGATCATCCCAATTAGCCGTTGAACACGTTTGCGGTACAACAGAGCACCGCAGGAGTTGGTATCCATGACATCTCCTTATCTGATCTGGTTGGGCAGACCAAGATCATTCCGTAAAATATCGCGTGGGAAAAGGCACTCACACTTGTGCGCCCCGGGGGCGCACAAATGTTCATTACCAGCACAGTCCGGTTCCTTTCAGAGAAAGTACCTCTCTCATCTCTATAGGACATGCATTCATCAGCTTGCCGAGAGGTCATTTTGCAAAGGCAAAGCGGTAGATTCCTGTGAACCTCAGTCGTGAGCGGCTGCGTGTCGTGTATGATCCTGCCTTTTCCGCTCCGGCCGTCGACTGGACGGTCAGATTTTCAATACTTTGAAAGCATTTCCTAACCGCCGAAAAGCACATCTTAAAAGTGCCTTCTACTTATGCAGACAGCATAACCGAGAAGTGTCTGCCAGACAACGACAAAACCATGCCATCTGTCAGACAAGTAGTGCGTTGATATTCTGTCTTAATATCAACGCATTTGTGATATTCTGTCTTGATATCACAAGTGCATTGATATTGATTGTAAATTGGTAGTGGGTCATCTTGGAAGGAAGACGTGATACACTGGAAATAAAAAGGAGCCTCTCCTCATGGTAACGATAACCATTACCCTCCTGTCAAAGAGAACCACGTAGACAAAGCCTCAACGGGCTTGTAAAGCTGCCCCACTATCACTAGTAGACAACAAAGAAGCCTGTATCTGGAAGAGAGACCTCTCCAGATACAGGCTTCTTCGCATACTTGGGAATGCTTTGAGCCATGGGATAAAATTTACAGGTAGTGGATCACCCTAGAAGGATGGCCCGGTCGAGATTGTAGCGATGAAGAAACAGGTCCAAACAAGCAATATGCATGAATATTGCTTTAGAGAAAGAAAGGGTTTTCCGGATAAAACGACTAAGGCGTTGTCTGAGCGTGCAATTCCAACGCTCGACATGTGCTGTCTCTCCTGTTTCCTTGCCGACTTGTGTGAGTTGATCTTCTGGGATGACAAGCTGGTATGCTTTCCAAAAATCGGTAAAGCAGTACCCTTTGCGATACTCTTCTGGAATATTGTTCCATAACTCAAGGCACGTCTTTTCACTTCGATCACCAATAGCTCGTGCAATAACTTGCCGTGTTTTCCTACAAAGAGCAATCCACACCCATACCTTATTTACTTTCTTGAAGACAAATGACCATAGTTCATCTAATTCTAAAATTGTTGCATTTGGGTCATCTGGATCTGGTGCAACCAACGATTGCCTCAAAGGAGGGAGGTTGGCTGCTTTTTTTTCAGCCAATCTTTGACCGTATTGCGTGCCACACCAAATGTCCTTGTTAGTCCTCACAGACTACTTTGCTCTTGATAGGACTTGATAATCTCTTCACGACGCTCTTCTGTATATCCAGGTATTGCTGGGTTCTCTCGACTTCGCTTGTTACATGATTTACAGAGATATTTTTGCTTTCCGTTGGGTGCATGACCGTCACGAACTAGATCTTCACTTCCACAGTGTCTGCAGCGAACGGTGATGGTAATCGTTACCAGGGTGAGGGTCTCCTTTTTGGCTCCAGTATATCACATCCTCCTTCCATAGTGACCCACCACCTCCGTTTCTAGCACAAGAAGCGTCAGATCGTGCTGTTCACAGCGTTGTGCAATCAGCTTTTTCTGGACGATTCGATAGTATGAATTAACCAGAAAGCTATAACTCATCTTTCGTAACTAGCAGAGTATTTTTCTCTTTCCTTTGTTGATCACTCCCCAAGTGTTTTTGCCTTTGTTCCTTTATGAACTGAGACATTTCGGCAGCGAAGTCAATCTTTTTGTACTCTTCCCAATGGTCCTTTAGCGGCTGACCATCAGTGAGCTGTTCTAAATCTTTCCACGTGATGAGCTTTTCCATAGCCAACTGGCTGCTCTTATCTACAAAGCCAGGGAACCGCTTATTTAACCAAAGCATGAAACTACCGGCGATTGTAGGGGGAGAGAGTTTCGTGTAGTGATGAATAGGCTCGAGGTTTGGTGGAAATGGGATATGCTCCATATCCTGCTTTGTGCCATATATAAAAACATTATATTCAGCACAGGCTTCTCCTACCCATTCAACCGCCGATCCAGGAAAGTCCTCGTAGAGTGGTGGCATAACAAAGTCCTGATGAGGAATGTGTGAGAATTCATGAAGGGCTGTTCTCCCAATAGAGAATTTTTGCTTCGTATGCTCTGATTCGATAGCCTGTAACAAGATGTGTGGCGTCTCTTCTGCATCATTTACATACCCCAGCACGGGATATGGCAAATTAGGGTCAAGGGTGACCCGTATCTTCTCAAATTTCTTGTCGCAAGGATCCTTTGCGTATCGCTCCACCAACTGCGCAAACCTCTCATTAAAGCGTGCCGTCACGACACGATGAGCATTATCATAAGATGAAGGATGCTCATCAATAAAAACATCAGAGTCTGTAGAACAACCTTTTTTTCCATAGATTTTCACAGCGTCAACTGTGTAAGGTCCTGATAGAGCCAAACCTATTACCATCAGTTGCATAAAGCTTTTTCCGGAAAGTGATTTGACACCGTTCTGCCTTATCCAATCCATCGTCCCTTTTACAAGTTGAGTAACGTCTGTGATAGAAAGCGATTTGACAGCATCCAAGTAACTCCCAGATGACTCTCTCTTTGGAATTACTGCACTATCGATCTCTTCTCGTCTGTCAGTCTCAGATTGGGTAAGAGGTTCGCCAGCAGTGCCATCATTTTTTTTATATCTTTTTTGTTCTCCAGCTATCTTATTCTGCTGGTTCGTATCCCAATGCTTTTGGTTATTGCCCTCTGGCAAGCTTTTTGGACTATTTTGATCCTCAACCTTTCGGAAAAAGATCTCATGTCTTGTTGCCAAGTCCAAGTAATCAAGCGGACTTTTTGGCGGATTGGTTCTCCTGACATCTCTCTGCAATGCGTTATCATCTAAAGATCGAAATTTATTAAATTCTTGTTTCATATGTTAAAAACTCCTTAAATATATTTTGAAGATTAGTATCACTCCATCCGGTCCAGCCTAGAAATACATTCACAGATCTCTTATGACTTTTTAAGTTCAATAATAGTCGCTAATATTGTTTTTGCTCATCATGATCGACGATGATCTTCTGCTGAGTAACAGGATAGCAGAATTTGGCACGTATCTCTAGGAGAAAAGAGGGACAGTTTTCACATGTGAAAAGGCCATGAGCATCGACAAAGACTAGTTGACTTTTAACAGTCCTTCAGATGTCTATCAGATGTCTATGCCAAGGCATGAAGGCATTTCATTGTACAGGCTCTCCTGCTCACTTGCCCCTTGTTTTCCAGAAGCTGTCCGCTTTTTGCCTCAAGTTGTCCGCTTTGTCCCTAGAAAAAACTTCTCCTCTTAGGTATCCTTGGCAGAGGAGATCAGTTGCGCAAGAACGTTTCAGTTAGGAAATAGACTCAAGGCATTACATAATGGGCATGCATTGAGTAGTATTAGAGTAGGTACTCGTTGTGAGTAAATTGTAAATTTTGCTTGAAAGATACGAGAAAAGGAGTAAAAATTCATGGATCTAAAAAAGAGCAAAGAGGGGGATCGACGATCAGCATCCTCTTCATCCCGATTAACATCATTCGATGTTGTTCGGGCTAATTCTCTAGATAACCCTCAAGGAACCTCCTCCAGAGATACTTCTTATATATATGGAGAAAAATTAGAAAAAGATTATCAAAAGCGTATAAGATCTCTACGAAAAGAAGGGCTCGATAAACTATTCTTGGATAGAATACAACCAACACTACAAAAAGCTGGCCTAAATATCAATGATTCTAAAAGCTGGGATAGCAATCAAGAAGGAAAAAAATTCATGGATATCGTAGAGGAAGCATCTAACCATGTATATGGAGAAAAATTAGCACAAGATCAAGAAAGGCTTATAAAATTTCTACGAGAAAAAGGGCTCGATGAACAATTCAAGGCCAAAATGGTGCCGATGCTAGAAAGTACTGGCTTAGCTCGTCCTACTAATATCACAAGCTGGAATAGCGATCAAAGAAAACTATACGAGGATATATTAAATGAAGCATCTGAGCACGTATATAGATTATTAAAAGATTATCAAAATGTTATAGTATCCCTACAAAAAGAGGATCTTTATACACAATTCAGGCTTAAAACACAACCAAAACTACAAGATGCTGGCCTAAATATCAATGATTCCACAAGCTGGGATAGCGATCAAAGAAAACAATTCAAAAATATCGTAGAGGAAGCATCTAACCATATGTGTGGAGAAAAATTAGAAAAAGATTATCAAAAGTTTATAGGATCTCTACAAGAAAAAGGGCTCAACAAATCATTCTTGGACAGAATACAACCAAAACTACAGGATGCTGGCCTAAATATCAATGATTCCACAAGCTGGGATAGCGATCAAAGAGAACAATTCAAGGATATCGTAGAGGAAGTATCTAAGCATGTGTGTGGAGAAAAATTAGAAAAAGATTATCAAAAGATTATAGAAGCTCTACAAGAAGAAGGGCTCAATAAACTATTCTTGGAAAGAGTAAAACCAACACTAAAAGATGCTGGCCTAAATATCAATGATTCCACAAGCTGGGATAGCGATCAAAGAAAACAATTCGAGGATATAGTAAATAAAACATCTAGTTATGTATGTGGAGAAAAATTACGACAAGATCAACACAATCTTATACGATTTCTAGAAGGAAAGGGGCTTATCGAAGAATTCAAAACAAAAATGGTACTCATGCAAGATAATTTCACAAGCTGGAATAGTGATCAAAGAGAACTATACGAGGATATGTTAGATAAATCGTCTAGAAACGCATATAGATTATTAAAAGATTATCAAAATGATATAAGATCCTTACAAAAAGAAGGGCTCGATAAACCATTCTTGGAAAGAGTAAAACCAACACTAAAAGATGCTGGCCTAAATATCAATGATTGCACAAGCTGGAATAGTAACCGAAGAAAACAATTCAAGGATATCGTAGAGGAAGCATCTAAGCCTGTATGTGGAGGAAAATTAGAAAAAGATCATCAAAAGCTTACAGAATCTCTACAAAAAGAAGGGCTCGATAAACCATTCTTGGAAAGAGTAAAACCAACACTAAAAGATGCTGGCCTAAATAACTATGCTTTCACAAGCTGGGATAGCGATCAAAGAAAACAATTCAAGGATATCGTAGAGAAAGCATCTAAGCATGTACGTAGAGAAAAATTAGAAAAAGATCATCAAAAGCTTACAGAATCTCTACAAAAAGAAGGGCTCTACAAACAATACAACGCTAAAATAGTACCAGAACTACTAAAAGCTGGTATAATTATCAATGATTTCACAGGATGGAGTGACGATCAAAAAAACCAATTTCTGAAGATCGCAGTGGAAGCGGTTAAGCATGTACGTGAAGAAAATTTTGCAAAAGACTATCAAGAGCTTATAAAATCTCTAGAAAATTTACGTTTAAGCGATGGAGAAGAGAAGAAGAAATAGCAGGCTTACTCGTCATGTTGAAACAATTTGAGGCATTTTAGCCGTTTTGCGAACAACGAGGAAACGGGTAGCCTTGCGAACGAGAGCCCCTTTTTTGCGGCCTTTGGGGTTGCCGCGAGGTTTGGGACTTATCATTACCCACAACTCTGGAATGCTGCCTGAGAGGGAGGAGAGTGAAAGAGGAGCCACATGGAAGCTAAGTCATCCAAACGGCGTAAACCGCGCCAGATGGTTTGAACACCAGGTTCGCCATCACTTTTGCGAGCGGGGAAACCATCAAGTTTGGCTACCAAATGCGTAGCTTCATGCAAAGATGGCGGTAGAGTGGGAAGTACGTTCGTCTGATATGTAAAAGCGTGAAGGGCTTGCCATTCATGTGTTTGGAAAACCACTTCACATGATGCATCAGGAGTGACTCGTGCCAAATAGGTGAGATGTAAAAGTCGATGGTCTCCCTCTTGACTGTGTATAGTAGAGTAAAAGTCTCGCAGTACAATCAGAGGGGGACCGCCATCATGGAAGGGAAACAAATAGCAACAATTGGATCATTTTGCTTAAATGAAGAATACGAAGATTATAAGAAAATAAATCGGAAGAATGTGGTAAAATGCGGCAAAACGGAGACAGGAGTCCAGCATTATCGATGTAAAACGTGCAAAAAGTCTTTTACTGAGACGAAGGGAACAGTGTTTTACCGATGTCGTCATGCATAAGAGTATATAGTAGAATGTATGGCAATGATAGAAGATCGTAGTAGTTTAGCTACTATTCACTATATTAAAGGAATTAAAGAAGAAACTGTCTGCAGATGGCTAGAGCAAGCCAAATCTCATATAGAGCAGTTTGAAGAATATATCGTGAGAGAGCATAAGCTCAGTTATGTTCAGCTCGATGCCCTATGGACCTATGTAGGACATAAGGGTAAAAAGGAGAAGAATAGAAAGGGACGCAAGAGGCACTTTTTGGCGTGGAACAGCAATAGGCATGAAGAGAATGTGCTATACTCCTCCTTGAGCACAACACAAATCGCACATACCCAATTGAACGCTCATTCCCTGAAGACAAAATCTACCCGATCAGAAAAAGATGGTTATGCCGCTTATCCATTAAGCTTGAAAGGTGTTGTTGTCGGCGAGGGTGACACCTCGATGTGAAATAGGAATAGTAGTTCTATTCATTATTAGGTAGTACAATAGAATTATACATTTCTGGTCTTCTATCACTAAAAACTCCCCAAAATTTTCTATACGTATCTATTTTATCAAGATCAAATGTAGCAGTAATCATACATTGTGTGGATTTATCCGCCTCAACGATTTTTTCCCCTTTATGATTTGTAATAAAAGAAGAGCCATAAAAATTAATCGAGGAATTACCTATTATTTCTTTCCCAATTCTATTAGAGACCACTATAGGTACAATATTTGCAGCAGCATGTCCCTGTTGGACTATTTGCCAGTGGTTT
>DASYAN010000490.1:0-22614 GCA_036501345.1 Ktedonobacteraceae bacterium | reverse complement strand
GTTGCTGATGGGCATAATCCAATGCCGAAGCCATTTGTTGCACTAGGGGAACAATCTGTTCTAGCGGCACACGCATCCCTTCGGGAAAGCGCTGCCGCAGGGAACCATTGGGAGCATAATCCATCACTAGGAAAGGGGTTCCATTTTCGACTCCATAGTCAAGCACACGCACGATGTGGGGATGGTCCAGTCTGGCAATGGTGCATGCCTCATTGAGAAAAGCTTTCACAGCCTTCTCGAGCAAGTGCACGTGTAGCATCTTGATCGCGCTTTGCCTCTTGAGATAGATATGTTCGCCCAGATAGACATCGGCAAAGGCACCTCTGCCTAACCAGCCAGTGAGGCGATAGTTCCCCACTTGCTCTCCCAATCGCCTCTCAGGATCAATACGAATAATATGCTCAAATTCATCACTATTTTTCATAAAGCAGGAAAAACCCTTTTATTCTTTTTGTTCTATTGAAACGGTGAGGAACCACCTCATTCAAGGTACAGCCTTTCGCGCCTGACTCAGGCAATTCCACAAATGGTCTTCCCTTTCCACGAACGATAAGCTCTGAACATTGCACTGTTCCATCTCTATAAACGAACATGCTAGAGTTTCATCACATAATTAGAGGGACTTTCACATCTGGGCTTCTTCCCTCCAGAGATGAGCGAGGACGTGATTAGGAAAGCGGATGAGATCAGGACGGCCAGATTGCTGAGCAGCAAGACCAACGATAACGGAAGCAGTGTTGTAGGTCAAAGCAACCTGTGAAGCAAACAGCGGACCAACCACATAGAGGTGGGCATTGGAGGCGAAAGAAGAGAAAAAAAGCTCAACAATTGAGTACTTAATTATACCCATCGCTTCCCTCCCAAAAGGAAACTCGTACAAGATACAGGCATCCTCTTTTCAGCATATGAATAAGCTGTTATTTAAAGGCACGCCTACAAGAGACCTTCTTCCCCCATCAGATGAACAATTTTTCATTTTTGAAAGCAGCAAATTCAGATAATGTTCATGGACTAATGTTATGATAAGATCGTCAATTGAGAGTCTTCGTAGACGTTTTATTGATTTGTGGAAGGGTAAGTAAGTAGTGGTTATGAGAGACATACCAAGTGATCAGCATATCACCTATCAGTTGCAATATCGTAAGTGTGGAAAGGCTTCATGTAGCACCTGCCGCAATGGACAGGGACATGGCCCCTATTGGTATGCCTATTGGCGGGAGGGATCTAGGTTGCGGTCAGGTTATGTGGGGAAAGTCCACCCTAACCAACAAAAGCTATTGACTTCCCCAAATGAAAATGGAGCCGTGGCAGTAGAGCTCACTCCACAAGAGTACATCGCAACTCCAGCACTCATCTAACGATACCTATCTGCTCTGCATCCTGGAAGAAGCAGCGCATTTATCTTTGTCGTTTGACCCAGCGGAGTGGCAGGGAGATTATCTCCAAAGGATATTCTGGAGATAATCTCCCTGCCAGCCTTTGAATATTTGGTGAACCGAGGACATTGGACACAAAAAGGTACTTCTTCCTTCCCATATAGATTGAGGGGCTTCACATCGTGACGTTCTGATGATAAAATATTCTCACAAGAATATTCTGAATAGAGATCGGGCAGGCTAGATGAAATGTCCTTTTTGTGGATACACTGAGTCACGGGTTAAGGACTCACGCGATATTGGCGACGCCATCCATCGACGACGCGAGTGCGAACAATGCAAGGCTCGCTTTAGCACCTATGAACGCGTCGAAAAATTCCACTTGATGGTAATCAAACGTGATCAGCGGCGTGAGCCATTCAACCGACAAAAGTTGTATATTGGGCTACAAAAGGCCTGTGAGAAACGCCCATTACCCGCAGGTGAAATTGAAAATGCGGCGGAGGACATCGAACAAGAGCTATATCGTTTTGGAAAACAAGAAATACCAAGCAGCGTTATCGGCGAATTGGTCATGGATCGTTTGCGGCTTATGGATAAAATCGCCTATATCCGCTTTGCTAGCGTCTATCGCTCTTTCGGCGATGTGGAGACCATGTTCGACGAGATACAGAAACTCCTCAATCGAGAAAAACTTGACGGAAACACGATCAATTACACACCCATCAGCGACAACCAGGATAACCATTACCAAGAATAACATTTTTCCCACCTCTTCCTACCTTTCTTCAATCCAACAGGTTACTTAGCCATTTCCGCCTCTAGTGAATGTAGCAGCAAGCATGCTTCAAACGTTTATAGAGTGCTGAACGTCTGACAGAGATGAGTAAAGGGAGGAAATGGAAAGATGAGCAATAAAATGACTCGCAATAGTATCCGTCTTATCAAAGGAGGTATTGTGGCCGCATTGCTCACACTGCTTGCGATGCTTCATTCCACCACATTTGCCCATAATCAGAATGGGCAAGTTTTTCATACTACTGTGTCTCTCCGGCACAGCCCTCATGGCACAGCAGATTTGACATGGAATCCACAGAATACCAAACTGACCGTAACCATTAAACTCAGTGGATTACAAGCACAGACCAGTCATGCCGCACATATTCATTCGGGTGACTGCTCAACCGATGGGACTATTGTCTATCCACTCAATAATGTTGTTGCGGACGCAGCCGGAAATGGGACATCAACAACAACCATCAACAATGTTACAGACGGCATACCCGCAACTGGTTGGCACATTAATGTCCATAGTGGCCCAACCCTACAAACACCAGCAGAGGCGCTTGCAATAAGCTGCGGCGAGATCGTCAATCAACAGGCAGCAACAAATACAACCCAGTCAGTATCAGTACCATTAGATGGTGCCAACGCAGATAATCAACAAGCAACAGGCACAGTTGATCTTTCATTGGATCAAGGAACATTGACAGTCAATACAACTGTCTCGAACCTGGTTCCGGGTTCTGAACACGCAGCACATATTCACGCAGGTAGTTGTGAGAGCCAATTACCAGGAAATATCCTCTATCCTCTCACGACACTAAAGGCAGATACCCAAGGCGTGGCAAGCTCGGTGACTGTCATTCCAAATGTTTCATCTATCCCTGCAAGCGGCTGGTACGTTAATATCCATTTCGGCACAGATCTCTCTACGCAGACTGGTTTCGATCCAATCGCTTGTGGGAATGTTGGGCACTAATCTTGTAATGCATTGCCACTAGGGAGGGGCCTCCTTGTACGCAGTCTTGCCTGCTTCGATTGCTGTTCATACGTTTTGCTCTGTTGAGGAAAGGCCGCGAGCACAGTATCTAAATAAGGTGTTCGCCCAAATGGACGTTGCTTTTTCCGCAGTTGAGATAGTAGAGCAGCCATTGGGGGTCCTTCATCCACAAAGCAACGGATATAACCCTCCGGCTCAGCTAGATGGACCGCCTCGGAGAGAGCCTCGAGTGCCTGCGTTTCCTCATGGCACATCTGGTGAGCCAGGGCTTGTAATTGCCGGATCTCAATTACGTGACCCCAGCGCTGCCCTGCAGTAGCTCTCTGGAGCACAGGCTCGAGTCGCTCGAGAGCAGCAGTTGGGTTAGCTATAGCTAGGAGGACACGTACACAGGCCACCTCTTCTCGTTCACGCACAAATGGAGAACCCTGCCGCTCTGTCAGATCCAACGCCTGGGCCCAGCATGTGGCCTGCTCCAGTTCTCCACAGACCAACCAAAATCGGATCTGGTCAACCATGGTGAAGAGGGAATGCAAATAGATATACCAGGGCTGGTTCTGGCTCATGCGTCTGCCGATGCGCTCAACCTGCTGGAAGGCAAAACATGCCATATCCAGATCTCCCCGTGAGAGGGAGATACGCAGCAGCATCGCATACCCACAGAGTAAATATGAGAGTGCCGACACCGATTCGCTCTGTTTGCACAACGAGATGGCCTCTTGCACCAAAGAGAGTGCAGTATCGAGCTTGTTCCATTCGCGCAGGATCTCTGCTTGAAAGGCCATAGGCCAGCCGACCTCAGGCAACACAAGCTCTCTTGGCTGCGTCTCTAACTGCATTGCTTGCTCAGCGAGCTGCTGTGATTCATGCAATTTCCCTGCGCCTATCATAAAACAGGCAGTTGTACCCATAATAGTGATAGCCAGAGCAGTATGTCCTGCCGTTTGGGCAAGAATACCTCCTTGGAGCCCACTCTGGATTGCAGCCAATGCATCATTGGGAGAAGAACTATAATACGTCCGCAGCAAAGCCCAACAGACGAGTGCGCGACTCGTCAAATTATCTGCTGAGAGCAGGGAGAAAGCCTGCTGACAGAGTGCTAATGCACCTTGCCCATCTTCCTCCTTAAAGCTCTCTAAGAAGGCACGACAGGCTCTCACATCCCCAAGCAGATCCTCTTGCTCCTGTCGTACTTGCAAGGTGAGCACGGAGTGTGAGGCATCCTCATTTGCCCGCGTGGTGAGTGAAGCGGTCAGTGCCGCTTCAGCTGCGTCGAGCCAAGTTTGCACCATGAAATATGGGATAACTGACCATAACATGTGAGTACAGGCCAGACAGAGGCGAGGTCGAGAATGCACAAGGTCTACAGGCAGTCGCTCCAACCAGTGGCGAAGCCTTATTAATTCATGTTCACCAGCTCCCCAGGTGAATGAAGTTAAAGGAATACGCTCGATAAGATCTGCAGCCCATTGCCACTCTTTAGCACTGAAAGCATGCAGGATGGCCTGGGTAATCTGGTCGTGCCCAGCATACCAGAGGGTGGCACGATGATGCAAGGTAGGCATCAGATTATCTTGCGTCTGCTCTAGTCGATAGCGCAAGGCTTCGGCAAAGAGGGCATGATAGCGATACCACTGGCGTCTGCTATCCAGAGATACGATAAATAAATTGGCCTGCTCCAGTTGTTCGAGCAATTGCTGGCTACCAGACTGGCCCATGACGGCGTCACACAACGAGGCGTTGAGCCGCTCAAGGATGCTGGTAGAGAGCAGAAAGGTTTGCACTTCCTGCGACTGTCGCCAAAGCACCTCATCGATCAAATAGTCCAAAATATAGCGTTGATCCCCACTAGTCTCCTCGAGTAGCTTTACAGGATTAGCACTCCCTTGCAAGGAAAGACCAAGCAACTGCAAGCCCACCAGCCAACCCTCCGTACGAACTGTCACCTCCTGGATCGTCTCATCAGAGAACTGCATGCCCATCACCTTGTGAAAGAAGGCTCTGGTCTCCATTGCTGTACAGCGCAATTGGTCGGTACGTACCTCCAGTATCTGCCCACGTGCTCGCAGCAGCGACAGCGGCAAAGGAGGATCGGTTCGTGTTGCCAGGATGATATGTAATTGAGGAGGAAGATGCTCCACAAGATACGAGAGGTCGCGGTGAACTTGCTCCTCAGTGATCATGTGATAGTCGTCTAAGATCAGCAGATAGTGGTCAGGGCTGTCCACAAGCAGATTAGTCAATGCTGTCAGGACGTATTTGAGCGGGGGAGTTTGCGGCGATTGCAGATATTTCAACAATGAGGTAAAACGTTCTGGCTGGTGCATATCCAATGCCGACAAGACATAGGTCCAGAACAACCGTGGTTCATTGTCTTCCTCGTCTAGAGATAACCAAGCCACCAGAGGATCTCTTATAGACAACGATTGTACCCAGTCAGACAGCAACATGGTCTTACCAAAGCCAGCAGGAGCAGAAATGAGCGTGAGGGGATGCCTCAGACCCTCCTGAAGTAAGGTACTCAGATGAGTACGATGAATCAGGGGATGCGATGCCGCAGGCACAAAGAATTTGGTAGCCAGAAGTTGGTTCTGTATAACCATCGATGGATTCATGATGGCCTCTCCTACCTGATGCCATAAATAAAGATCGCCGAATTCTTAACCTAATTAAACAGCTGATCCCTCCTCAGCGAATAAGTAGTTCTTCGTTATTCTAACATAGCGGACAATCCCCGTAAAGAAAAGAGCCCCCTCAAGATGTTGCATTTTTCAATGGAGTATCAAAATGCGTAATCAAAGATAGAGGGAATCCACGGAAGATGCAAGTGACTTCTGGATGGGTGAACTCCATCACCAAAAAGCGCAGCCCCCACTAGTTTTAGTGGGGGCTGCACATCAAATGAACGCTGACGAAGCAGAAGATAGCTACCTCCGAGTGCTATTGTTAGCGACAATATTGCCATCCCCGATCGTCACGGTCACGGGCTTACCCTTAACCATCAGTACTGCCTGATGGCTGGTTTTATTAAGATACATACCAGTTACATGTTGACCATTGAAGACGGCATCAAAGAAGCCGCTCGGGTCAAGTTTAGTAACGCTTACCCTGGTATCAAGATAGGGCGCTAACATATATTGTGGCATATTTTTATTATCATTGTTCACAGTCAGCTGTGCACCACATGACTCGTAAATGCCGAATAATTGGGCTGAAGGGACGGCTGCAAAGGCACCGAAGGGAAGGACAAAAAACCCTATAGCTAAAGCCGCAAGAACAAACAGGCCAGCAATTTTCGTTACTACTGATGTTCTGATCTTATCAAGGAAAACACTGTTGATCATCATAGTCTCCTTTTCTCTTACTACAGAGAGAAGCCGATAGCTGATTTCATGCCAGAGAAAAATGCTTGCTAAATGTCCAATACGCTGGAACAGAGGAGTATTCTATTCTACTCTGAGCTATTGAATGAACTTCAGCTAAGCAGGAGATAGTTAGTTGCCCAGAAAGGCCTTCTCCAACTGGCCATTAACAACCACGAGTACCTGATTCTTGTGAGTTACCGGATCCTTGCCAATGCACAAAGCATTTCTGTGGGGAGTTAGGGGGTCGCTACTTGTACCCTGAGGTGGAGGAGCGTTAGGAACATCGACCTGGACAATAGCTCCTGCTGGGATCTGAGCCACTGGCACACTGGTTGCGATTGTGACGCCTATAGGACTGGCATTATGGAAACTGGTCAATGCATCAGGCCAAAATTTGCCAGTATTGCTAGGGGAGACTCCATCATTTTGTATCTTGTAAGCAGCGAATAACTTGACAGTAACAGAGGGAGGGGCAATAGTGTTCAATGAGTGGGAGGTATCAACATTTTCCGAGGGACTCCAACCGGTACCGACGAGGCCAAAAGCAACTGAGGGAAAGGCAAAGAAGGCGATTGCTAAAATCGCAAGGATAAACAGACCAGCACCATTCGTTACCATTGATGTTCTGATCTTACCAAGGGAAACTTTCTCCATGGTAGTCTCCTTTTCTCATATCATGTAGATGAAAGAAGGCTATTCCTTCTAGCTACATTCTCAAACTTAAACTAAGCAAAAACAACGTAAATTTTTCGAAACAGAGCAAGCACCCGCGTATCTCAGCAACCTAATCTTACTCGCAGTATCTGTTTTAAAGATACCTAATGAAATATTTCCTTGTCTAGGGGAAAAGAGGGACAATTGGAGAAGAAAACGTGATAATTGAAGATGGATATGTGACAAATTGGGCAGTTAATCATCTTTCACTCATATTTATCGCTCAAGACTGCTACTAGCCACAATGGTTGGAGTAAATGTTTCCTCAACGCCAGCCAACCCTGCAATTTTCCGTGACCATAGGAAGAGACAGGAGAAATATGGTACAATGTCGGCAGATTAGATATTGTAAAAAGTACACTAAGTCAGATGTACTCTGCAGGAAGAGAGAAATATTATGCATCGCCGGGCCCCTAGTTTCAATCCAGGACTGATGACCGATATGTATCACCCCGATTCAGCCTACATTTCGTGGTGTACAGGATATAACGGCTTAACAACCTTTGATCTGTATACACGTAAAGCTCCCTTTGGAGGAGCTTACTTGCTTGTAGCAGGATTGGAGGCTGCCCTCGAATTTGCCCAGGGCTTTCGCTACACTGAGCAGGAGCTAAAATTTCTTGCCCAAATCCGTGACTATGACGCTGCCTTTTTGAACGACCTAGGACAATTGCACTTTACAGGTGAAATTCTTGCACTCCCTGAAGGCAGCCTTGCCTTTCCCAACGAGCCACTCTTACGTATCACCGCTCCATTTCGCGAGGCAATTTTGCTGGAAGCGGGCTTGCTACAGGCCATTGGACTCTCAACACTCATCGCAACGAAGGCCTCGCGTATCGTCTATGCTGCCGAGCAAGGCCATCCACGACGTGTGGCAGAATTTGCCTTCCGGCGTGCCCAGGAGCCGATGACTGTAGCTCGTGCCTCCTACATCGGCGGCTGCTCCAGTACCTCGCTACTCAATGCCGCCTACGAATATCGGCTCCCTGCGACTAGTACAGTTCCTCATGCCTTAATCGAAATGTTTCCTACAGAGGAAGAAGCCTTTGAAGCCATTGCCGAAGCGTACAACCGCTATACCCTGCTGATTGACACATATGATACACGCCAAGCCATTCATACGGCCATTGAGGTTGCACTGCGCTCACAAGAGACACAAGGGCATACACTGGCCGCCGTACGTCTGGACAGTGGCGATCTGGTCGAGGATAGTATTTATATTCGTGAACACCTCGATAAAGCCGGACTGTCCCATGTACACATTCTTGCCAGTGGAGACCTGGATGAGTGGAAAATTGAGGACCTGTTAAAGGCTGGAGCCGCTATTGATTCTTTTGGCATTGGCACATCATTAGGCAGCGGTGCAGGTTCAGCTGAACGCAACATTGAAGGCGGCTCGCTGGGTGCTGTCTATAAAGAAGTTTGGTATGTCGACGGATCAGGCAACGAATATCCTAAGATGAAAGTCGCAGGAGGAGTAAAAAGCACCTGGCCAGGTAAGAAAGAAATCTATCGCCATCCGAACTGGGAGGAAGATGTGATCCAGCTAGCTCACGAGCCACGTCCCGACAGTTATCATCGCTTATTAAAACCAGTGATGCGCAATGGCGAGATTGTGCCCGGCAGTCTGCCACCGCTCTCAGAGATCCGCGAATTGGCACAACAAAATCTTGCGATGCTACCGTTACAATATCGTGCGCTGACTGTTGATCAGCCCTACCCCGTACATTTCAGCGAAGGACTACAAGCTCTACGTAAGCAGGCAGCGAAATTGATGGGCCAACAATGAAGAGGAACCGTTAGAAACGCGCCCAAGAAGAAGACCTACAGAGAAAACAGTTTTGCCTGTAGGTCTTCTTCTTGGCCTGGATCTTCCAGGACAAACTGCGATTACGAGATCTTGCGCAGAACCTCAAATAGGTCTTCATTGTCTGGCATTTCGCCAGGGGTATGTACAACCTCGATATAACGAATGATGCCCTCTTTGTCGATAACAAAAAGAGCACGCTCTGACATACCAGCAGGATTACGTACTCCATAGAGATCGACGATCTGACCTTGTGGGTAAAAGTCGGAGAGCAGAGGGAATGAGGTGTGCATCGACTCCTCCCAGGCGTGCAAAGCATGGGTACTGTCCATGCTAATACTCACAACTTCGGTATCAACATTTTTGAAGCGATCCAATGAAGCTTCATAGGATGGCAATTGCGTTGAGCAGACACCACTGAAAGCGAAAGGAACAAAGGCGAGGACGACGTTCTTCTTACCACGCAAATCCTTGAGACGCCATGGCTCTTTATTGGCCGCCTTGAGTGTAAAATCTGGAGCAATATCACCAACTTTAAGGGTCTTTGTCTCTGTACGATTTCGACTATCCATAAAAAACCTTTCTGGGAACCCTTCCTGATAATCAGTAAGGGAGGAAAGAAAACTGCCGGGAGGCAGAACTTTATCATAAAGAGTGTATCGGGTTCCTAACTTTTACTATAGAGTAGAAACTGAACCTGTGACTTCTTTTAGTCATGGCTCGTTTTCTCTAAAAGGGACTGGGTCCACTTGCGAGAAGGGCATCGTTTGGGATTCTAGCATTCTGCTTGTGGGGCTGTCAAATAGACATATCGCGAGGGTATCAACATTTGTGGAGAGAGCCAATAAAACAGAGTACTATTGATCAATTTAAACCGTTCTCGTTTAATCTATCTTTGATATCATTCTGGAATGCCTTGCAAACCCGTCACGTTGGAATGGCATACCTACCTATTGTTCTGGTGACACTTTTGATGTGTAGCGGAGTTGCCTGGGAATTCTTTATCCCATCGTATCTGGCAACAACAGATCCAGCACGCTATCAGTGCTATGCGCTCGCCTTCTGGTTTGGTACAAACGCAACACATGTGCTCCCCTCAACCCAATGTGCGTTTTTAAATATGGGTACTCAAACATCAGCATTTCACATTTTGCCCTTTGAATATCCTCCATTGACAGTGCTGATGTTTTCTTTGCCGCTTACTTTGCCTCTACTGCATTATCAAATAGGATTTGCTCTTCTGATGGCCGTGGTGACGATAGGAATCTATTGGCTGCTACAACACTACGGACCACTTGGTTCTCCGTTAATATTCGCATTCTACTTGCTAATCGGAGTACCAGCACTGGCACTGGTACGTTTCGATCTGCTGCCAGCATTACTGACTCTGCTCTGTGTGATTGCTGCAGAGCGGCAACACTGGACAACGGCTTATTGCGTACTGGCATTGAGTGTGCTGCTAAAGATTTATCCTATCTTGATATTTCCTGCCTTATTCCTTGCGGAACAACAGGCACTAGATCGTTTGTATGTACCTGCTGAGGATTTTACTTGGCGAGATGCTCCGAAACAGTATTGGCACATGCTATTGGGAATACGACGCTGGCGCTGGCAGAACTGTTTGCTCTTTCTGATAATTTTGCTGGTAACAACAGGAATATTCGCATCGCTTGACTT
The DNA here is from genome assembly GCA_036501345.1 of Ktedonobacteraceae bacterium. Taxonomy (GTDB): domain Bacteria; phylum Chloroflexota; class Ktedonobacteria; order Ktedonobacterales; family Ktedonobacteraceae; genus DASYAN01. The sequence goes on along the minus strand of DASYAN010000490.1, from coordinate 11,892 downwards.
TTATGGAGCAGTAGTTAGCCAGCTGAGTTATTTTCTACAGCGACCAGTTCAGGTAGAGTCGACCGGGAGCACGGTGCTGTGGATTGCGCAACACATGGGCCTCCCCTGGCAGAGGATTGAGTACAGTTATGGTTCAATCAATATTATCAATGACAAGCTTGGCCATACCATTTCGCTAATGGGGACGAGCTGTCTGGTGATAGGAATGATATATATTCTCTGGCTCCAGTGGCACAAAAAGTTGGATATTGTACAGGCATCAATTGCCTTAATCCTGGTTTTTCTAGCGACCGGAAAGACGTTCAGCCCTCAGTATCTGATGTGGCTTATTCCGCTGCTGGCATACGCTGGCGCATTCAATGGCTTCTGGCTCTTCTGCTGGGGAATGATCTCGCTACTCACCACAATACTCTATATCTTTTTTTACTCGCAGTTGCCAACTTCAATCAATGCGCATATAATTACACTTCCCACAGGCTTTCTCGCAGTAGTAAATGTGCGTAATACATTTTTTGTTGGTGTCACACTCGCATATCTCTTTAACTGGTGGCAGACACGCCTGCGCAGATGGCTGCCTCTGACCAAATTTAGGTCGAGAGACGTAGATACTGATGATGTTGCGCAGGCATATCTTCCAGAACCCTCTGTTAGGAAAGAAGCGGAACCTGTACACCTAGGTCTTTCCTGATCATATAGGCGTATTCAGCATCCTTGAGAATGTCAGTATCCACGGTTTGAATAAACATTTCCTCGTCCGCATGAGGCAGAATATGCAATGGCCCTTTGAAAGGTGCAGTGATTTGAGAGCGACCAAAGAGCCGATCGGTTCCCCGTGACACGCTGCTATAAGCGGCTGCATTAGCAAAAACGAGGATAATTTCGTTTTCAAAGGCACGTGCTGTACAGACGGCATTGACCAGCTTGATCTCTGAGTTGGGTTCGTGCATAAGCCCCACTGCAGAGGCATCCTCGAAGCACCAGTAGCTTGGACAGATGACCATTTCGACCTCTTGCCGAAGCATGCTGCGGAAGACTTCTGGAAATACTAAATCCCAACAGATAATTAAGCCAACCCGACCATACGGGGTGTCCAAGATGCACGAACCGTTGCCAGGTGTCAAATAAGTCCTCTCGGGGTGCCAGAGGTTGACTTTGCGGTATCTTCCCCGGATAGTACCTGTCTTGTCGATATAATACGTTGTGTTATAGAGCCCATCATGGTCACTTTCGACGAATGAACCAGGAACAAGATCTATCCTATATTTAGCCGCCAAATGCTGGAAATGTTGAACATAGGAGTTCTCGTAATCAACAAAGGCCTTGTTCCCACCAAGGGGACCAGTAAGGAAATCCTCGGGGAAGACAATCATATCCGCCTTGGATGACGCATCTTGAATGAATTGCTCCGCCTTGGCAAGATTCTCAACGGGAGCAAAGGGGCGAATTTCGAATTGGACGACGGCAATATTTATCTGCATGCTATGACTCGTACCTCACCTCCACACTCTACCAACCTATTCACCTGGGGACTAGCTAGAAAGCCTGTGGCCCCTGTAACGAGTAATTTCATCTCAACAATAACCTCACTTCCCATCATTTCCAAAAACAATTAGCCCGATGCAGTCTAATACAGGCTCATATATAGTGAGTATACCAATAAGGCAAAATATATTGGCAATAGGCTGCTATTAGCTACTGTCCACCAGAAGATTGCTAAGATAGCTGGACCATCCTTATTGGAGACTATAAGAAAGAGGCTATCTATATTGCAAAGAAAGGATGTTTCAAGGTAATTTTTCCACTATTGGTCGTTTCTGATCAATAGTGGAAAAAGATCATCTAGATGAGAAGAACTGATCATCGGACATTTCCGATTTTTTCTCTGGCCGCCGCCTGTGAACAGGACCCGCTGCATTTAACCAGGAATCATCCTCCTGTTCTTCATGCACTTGCACTTTCTCTCGTCCTCGCTCGAACGGCTGCACCTTTTCTCGTCTTCGTTCAAACGGCTGCACCCTTTCCCGTTCTTCTTTAAATAATTGCATAGTTTCCCGATCCTCTTCAATGGATTGCATATTCGGATCATTTGCTAACACAGCAGTGGGAAAGGTCCGGATTTGCTCAGCTGGTGGTGTAGCCCGGGGACGCTTTTGCACTTGTGATTGTCCATCAAGCACATGAGCATATGCAGTGACAAAATCTTCAGGAGTTTGAAAGCGATGTTCAGGGTTGCGATACAAAGCATGATTGAGAACAAGTTCTAATGCAACAGGAATATCTGGTTCAGTATCATGAATTGAGGGCAATGGTTTACGAACATGCATTTGTGCAACTTCCAAGTAGTCCCTTCCGGTAAATGGGGGATGTCCACTCAGCAATTGAAAGAGGATGATACCTAGTGAGTAAATGTCCGACCGTGGATCTGGCTTTGCCCCTTTCACAACTTCAGGAGCCAAATATTCTGCTGCTCCTAAGTAGGGTCCAGCAATGTTTTGGAGATGGGCATAGGGGGATGAAGCAGTTATCTCATCATTCAGACCATCCATACGCAACATCTGGGGATAGTTTAATTTGGCAATTTGTGGTACTTTCGAATCCTGCAAGAAGATGTTTGTGGGATCTAAAAATTGGTATACCAATCCTTGGCTATGAATGTAAGTGAGTGCTTTGGCAATAGGAACAAGAATCGTAAATGCTTCTGATGGACTCCAGCGTTGCTTTTGTTTCAAATAGGCTGCCAGGGTTATACCTGATACATTTGGTGTTAATAAATATGGATATCCATCCTGCTTACCGTATCCAAAAAGAGGAAAGAGGAGTTTATGGCGTAGTCGCACAACACGCTTTGCTTCGTATAAAAACCTTTTTATAAACTGCACTCGAGTCTGAACCGATAGTGTCCCAGGCAGAGTTAGCATCGTAATAATCAGTTCAGGTGTCTGCCAGAGTTCCTGAGTACGGGCACGATAGACTTTTGTAATCATGTCACTTTCGAGTAACTCTTGTAGGCGATACCCACGAATCATATGCCCTAAGAGTGGATCACTGAGTTTATTCATGCCTAAGAATTTCCTTTCCCTGATACTTGATTCAGATGTTGCAAATTTTGCTCTCGTTCCTCTCTGCAAGCTCTCTCAGCCTTTTTGCTTACAGTAACCTAGTCGCATTCTAACAGACAATCCTCAAATAGGAATGCAGGTCATGGGACAGAGCCATTCATCTGAAATTTCCATCATTGGACATGGGTTGGTATTGTAAGAATAGTATGAAGCCAGCTTGCCTATTTAGGAAGGGGGATAGAGGGACAAAATCGGCCCGTCCCTCAAAAATAGTTGAGCTTGACTCGCCTATAAGGTGTGAACCAAAACATCCTACCAATCATTGATGACATGACACAAATAAATTTCTTTGCTATACTTCGAACAGCATTGTTAGTGGATTCAGAAATCGAAGTCAAGAAATTCCACACAGCAAAAGGAGCAAGTATTCTAGTTGGTTTTTAAAGATCTTCCTGAAGAATATTATGGCCTTGTCCAAAGCAAAGAAAATGTCGTTCTACTTGAGAGTGCTCAAAACGATCGGAACAATATTTACAGTTTCTTATTTGTTGACCCAGTACAGATACTACAGATTCACCGGGTCAGTGAATTAGCTGACTTACTTGCTTCCATTCCAAAGTATGTACAGCAAGGCTACTATCTTGCAGGTTACTTTGCTTATGAGTGCGGCTACCATATTGAAAAGCTCGGCTTGTTAGATTATCATAGCGAAAAACAACCTTTGGCATGGTTAGGTGTTTACCAACAACCAATCATCTATAATCACACAAACGGCAAACTTCAAGGACTACCTGAACCAGATGGGCTACCCTCCACTCCCTTTACCTCGCACGATGAAACCATCCCGATTTTAGATAACATGCACTTCGACCTGGACAAAGCAGAATATAGCGAAAATATTCACAGAATCAAAGAGTACATTTGTGCTGGTGATGTCTACCAGATCAACTTTACCGGTCGCTACCATTTTACGTTTGACGGTTCGCCGGTGTCTCTGTACAAGGCATTGAAAAGCAAGCAACGGGTGTCTTACAGTGCATATATACAGGCTGCCGGGCAAGAGATACTCTGCCTTTCTCCCGAGTTATTCTTTTGTATCAAAGGACAGCAAATTATTGCACGCCCGATGAAAGGAACGATACCACGCGGCCGCACACAACTTGAAGATCAACAGTTGACGGAGTGGCTCTCGCACGACAGCAAGAATCGTGCAGAAAATGTTATGATTGTCGATCTACTACGTAACGATCTGGGACGCTTGTGTCAAGTTGGCTCTGTAACAGTCCCTAAGCTATTCACCATTGAGAAATACAATACGCTATTCCACATGACCTCGACCGTAGAAGGTACATTGAAAGATGATGTGAACTATTCCCAAGTAGTTAGAAGTTTGTTCCCATGCGGTTCGGTAACGGGCGCTCCTAAGATCAGAGCAATGGAAATTATCAAGGAATTAGAGAGTTCACCACGCAGGATTTATACCGGTTCCATTGGTTACTTTGCCCCTTCCTTGGATCACTCAACGAGGGCAATGTTTAATGTCGCGATTCGCACAGTTGTACTTGAAAACGGACGTGGTGAGATGGGCGTTGGTAGCGGCATTGTCTATGATTCGGTTGCCTCCGATGAATATACCGAATGTATTGTCAAAGCCCATTTTCTGACCAATGCACCAGCTGAGTTTGATATTCTGGAAGCTATTTTATGGGACAATGGATATCAACGTCTTGACAAACATTTGCAACGTATAGCCGACTCAGCAAATTACTTTCAGTATGCCTACGATCCAACAAGCATACACAGTGTACTGACCCAACTGAGTACTAATCTCATCGCAGGCCACAAATACAAAATACGGCTGAAACTAAGCCGTACAGGGCAATGGTATAGTGAAGCTATCCAGATCCAAGAAGCACAGCCTGTTCCAGAGCAGATAGTCGTGCTCAGCTCAGAACATACTGACTCGCACAATCGTATGTACTATCATAAAACGACCCACCGTACTCTCTATGATCGCGCTAGCCGCTTTGCCCTGGAAAACAGTTATGCAGATATAATTTTTCTCAACGAAAAAGGAGAAGTGACAGAGGGCGCAACCAACAATATTTTCATTGAGCGCAATGGTTCACTGCTGACCCCTTCTTTACACAGTGGATTACTTAATGGTGTTTATCGCCAGTATCTACTGGAAGTAAACCCTCGCGCCCAGGAAGCGGTACTTCACTTGGATGATTTGCTTGAAGCAGAGAAAATATATATTTGTAATGCTATTCGAGGTTTGCGTCAGGTGAAGCTCAAAAATTCATCCGTTCTATTTTAAAACATAAAGTCGTCATGCTTTGACAGTTGCTGCTTCTCCATGTTCCTGAAGCTCGAATCCCAGATCTTCAATCATCTGCCAGGTATCTTTGTAGTCCTGCCCTGGTGTGGTTAAATAGCCCGAGACGAATACCGAATTGGCCGGATAGAGAGCCAATGGCTGCAGCGAGCGTAAATGCGCTTCACGCCCAGCGGAGACACGAATTTCCTGGCTCGGATTTAAGAAACGCATCAGACAGAGTATTCTCAGGCAATCATAAGGCTTCAGATAGTTTGTACCTTCAAGAGGTGTACCGGGTATGGCCAGCAAAAAGTTGACGGGGATAGATTGCGGATCTAACTCACGCAAAGCTAGCGAAACGTCAATAATGTCTGCTTCCGTTTCACCTTGCCCGAAGATGGCTCCTGTACAGAGCTTGAGCCCTGCACGTCGAGCGGCCAGTAACGTATTCACACGATCCTGATAGGTATGTGTTGTACAAATCTCCGGATAGTACCGTTCGCTGGTGTTCAGATTGTGATTGAGCTGCTCAACCCCGGCATCGTATAAACGCCGCGCCTTTTCTTCTGAAATAATCCCAACGGTACAACAGATAGCAATGTCAACTTCTTGCTTGATCTTGCGTACAGCACTGGCTATATAATCGACCTCTCGATCAGTTGCTCCACGTGTACTTATGGCAATGCAGTAGCGCAGACTGCGAGATGCTTTAGCTTGCTTAGCTCCCTCGAAGAGCTTTTGCTGGCTCACAAGAGGATACTTTTCAATGTCTGCTGTCGATATTCTGGATTGTGAGCAGTAGTGACAATCTTCTGGACAGAGACCACTTTTGGCATTGATAAGCATATGCAGATGCACGCTTTTGCCACAAAAATGATACCTGACTTGGTAAGCGGCATCAAGCAAGGTTAAAATATGTTGGTCTGGGCAACGCAGTACAGCCTGACATTCCTCTTGTGAGAGTATCTGTCCTGCAATAGCTTTATCTGCGAACATATGAAAATTCATTTCGACATTCTTCCTCATCAGGGAGTCAAGGAAAGCGGGAATCCCTGCTTATCTAAACCAAGATCTGAGCACGAATCTCATTTCAGATGGAAGGGTTCACGGACACCCTGCTCATTATCTTTTTCTCACAAATTTCTCAGCACGATATCACGCGGCAATGGTTCGTTCATTGATGTGAGGGAAATCTCAGACCAGTTCCCCACGCATCACCGTTACCGCTTGTCCGCCAAGATATACACGATCCTCATCTACACGGACACGCAAAACACCACCTCGTGCTGAAGCCTGATAGGCAACAAGCTCATCTTTGCCAAGCCGAGAGCACCAAAATGGAGCAAGGCAGCAATGGGCCGAGCCAGTAGCAGGGTCTTCATTTATACCCACGCGTGGCGCAAAGAAGCGAGAGACAAAATTATAGCCTGCAGTAGTGGCAATACTAGTCACCATCACACCACGAATAGGCAATATTGCCAGTAAAGAAAAGTTCGGTGCCATAGTACGAACGATCTCTTCTGTATCCACCTCGACTAGGTAATCAAACTGATTTTTGCCCACATATTTTATCGGCACACCCAGAGCTTCTACTAACTGAGAAGGCGCATCACATGGCTCTTCCCGGTTGACTGGGAAATTCAGCTCAATCCAATTACCCTTACGGTCTGCCGTAAGCAACCCGCTACGCGTGTAAAAGAGTGCTTGCTCATTTGGTCTCAGGTGTCCCTCTTCCCACAACACATGTGCACTAGCGAGAGTTGCATGCCCACACAGGTCAACCTCGACAACAGGAGAAAACCAGCGTAAGTTGAAGCCATTACTTTCTCTATAGAGAAATGCAGTCTCAGACAGATTCATCTCTCGCGCTATATCCTGCATCCAGCGTTCATCCTGGACTGCAGGCAAAATACATACCACCGCAGAATTGCCTGTAAATGGAGTATCTGTAAATGCATCCACCTGCACAATTTTCAGTCCCATGAATTGTTTTGCCTTTCTAAAATAGAGACGCTTTCGAGTAGAGAAATGCCTCTGACTATCCACAAAGAGTTTCCAATAGTGCATCAAATGTTAATTGTTCTGCAAAGGAATCAAACGCATCAGGAGCGAGTGTCGGTATATACGGAACCTGACTGAGTAATGGTGCTTTTGCCCAACGGCGAAGCGCATCCACATTTGTCTGTCTGGCAAGATCGTCATCGTCAGGAGCCTGAATATGATTCAACACAATACCGAGGACATGGCTTCGCTCACGGGCAACGGTTACTGTGAGCGCTGTGTGATTAATGGCTCCGAGCCTATTACATGCAACTATGAGCACAGGCAAGTCCAGCTCGACCGCTATGTCGTGCATACTGAGCTGTGCTGTCAGTGGAACTAGCAGGCCGCCTGCTCCCTCCACTAATACGATGTCATGCTCAGCAAGAAGTTGTTCATAGCACCTGCGAATATGCTTCATTTCGATCGTGATCCCAGCTCGCTCTGCTGCAATAGCAGGTGCTAATGGCTCTGCAAATATATAGGGAGTCACCAGATCTTGAGGAGCAGTACAGCCAGAAATCTGGCGCAGGAAAAGTGAGTCCTGTGGCGCGAAGTGATCACCTTCTCGTGGACATCCTGTCTCTACAGGCTTCATCACTCCCACACGCAATCCTTGCCTGCAAAGCAGACTAGCAAGTAGGGCTGTAACCACGGTTTTACCAACGCCTGTATCAGTCCCAGTAATGAAATAACCCTTGCTCATACTACTTCACCAGCGACTGTATTTATCGAATCATATGTAACGTCCAACAGGAGCTGTAACTCCTCTTCAGTAATCGAAAGGGGAGGCATGATTACGACTATATCAGACAATGGACGCAGAATAACCCCTCTACGGTGAGCTTCTTTGATTACACGTACACCCACCTTCTCTTTCGCTGGAAAAGGTGCACGAGTCTGCTTATCTTGCACAAGTTCAATACCTACCATAAAACCACATTGCCTGATATCTCCTACCAACGGCAAGAGCCTGAAGCGATCTAACTGTTGAGTCAGCAATGTGATCTTCGGTTGAAGCCGATTGAGGGTTTGATCTTGTTCAAAGAGGTCTAAGTTTGCAAGTGCTGCTGCACAGGCCAAGGGATTGCCCGTGTAGGTATGACCGTGGTAGAAGGTTCGCCGTTGCTCAATTGTGCCGAGGAAAGCCTCGTAGATCTCTTCTGTCGTTAGTGTTGCTGCCAGTGGCAGGTAACCACCTGTGATACCCTTCCCTAACGCCATCAGGTCAGGTTCGATGCCTTCATGTTCGCAAGCGAACATCTTCCCCGTTTTGCCGAATCCGGTTGCCACTTCGTCCACGATAAATAGAACCTGATGACGCTTGGCAATCTCCCATACCGCGCGTGTATAGCCAGGAGGATACACAAATATGCCTGCCGCTCCCTGCACCAGCGGTTCCATGACAACTGCAACAAGCTCATCGGCATGCTCAGCAATGACACGCTCGACCTCTTCCAGGCAAGCAAAATGACATGATGGGTATGATTTGTGGAGATGGCAGCGATAACAGTAGGCATTTGGAGCTTGAAGTGTAGGAAAGAGAAGCTGGTGATATACTTGTTGATAGAGATCGATGCCCCCCAAGCTCATCGCGCCAACAGTGTCACCATGATAAGCATTGCTCAGCGAGAAAAACTTGGTTTTGTCGGGTCTGGGTGACTCACACTGCTGCCAGTATTGAAAGGCTATTTTCAGGGCTATCTCCATGGCGGCAGCGCCAGTATCTGAGTAGAAGACTCGGCTGAGCTTTCCTGGCGCAATTCCGATCAGGCGTTTACCAAGCTCAATGGCCGACGGGTGAGTCAAACCAAGCATGGTGCTATGAGCGACACGCTCTAGTTGAGCAATGATGGCCTGATTGATCTCTTGTCGGCGATGTCCATGGATATTCACCCATAAGGATGAGATGCCATCAAGGTAGCGTTTTCCTTCAGTATCAATTAAATAGCTTCCCTCAGCACGCGCAATGATGATTTGAGGATCGGCTTCCCAGTCTTGTTGCTGAGTGAAAGGATGCCAGAGGTAGCGTTTGTCTGCCTGCTCAAGCTGAGCTGATATGGGGATTTCGGAGAACTGTTCCACGATATTTCCTTGAAAGTGTTTAATAACTGATTAAGGTGGCTCTCCAATTATACCACGCCCAGACATCTTCCTACACGCTCGAATACATCGAGTGCATGGCTCAGATCGGCCCGGGTGTGGGTAGCCATTAGACTAGTGCGAATGCGCGAGGTACCAAGCGGAACAGTCGGAGGACGTATTGCTACAGCGAAGACTCCGTGATGGAGCAATTCTCTTGCCATCTCTATTGTTAATTCGGCCTCACCGATAAGGATCGGCACAATATGCGTTTGGGAGGTGAGGGTGTTAAAACCAAGTTGTTGCAGACCACGTCGAAAAAAAGCGGCATTCTCCTGTAAGCGTTCAAGGAGTTGAGGCTCCTGCTCTAGAATGGTCAAGGCTGCCTCCGACGCAGCTATGATTGATGCAGGAAGTGCTGTGGTGAAAATAAAATTACGCGAAGTGTTGATGAGATACTCTTTGACTAGTTTGGGACCAGTTACAAAGGCGCCAAAGCTGCCCAGAGCTTTACTCAACGTGCTTACGGATATCATTGCCTCATACTCTATGTCTAAATGAGCAACCAGACCTTGTCCACCAGGGCCAACACATCCAGTGGCATGGGCTTCGTCAAGAACCAGTATGGCTTGATATTGGCGACAGAGGTCAACAATCTCCGTGAGTGGTGCAAGATCTCCATCCATACTAAATACTGTATCTGTGACGACCAATATTTTCCCCCGGTGCCCTGCTTGTATTGATGATACAAGAAGTTCTTCAAGTGTAGAGATATTGCAGTGTGGAAAGACTTTGCACTCAGCTCGACTTAATCGACAGCCATCAATAATACTGGCATGATTAAGTTCATCACTCAAGATCAGGTCGCCAGCTCTGGCAAGCGAGGAGATAACACCCACATTGGCTGTGTATCCACTGTTGAAAACAAGAGCGCTTTCGGCATGTTTGAAATGGGCAAGACGTGTTTCCAGAGCTAGGTGTCGCTCACTAGTACCCGCAATGAGCCGTGAGGAACCTGCACCACATCCATCGGTTTCAGCGGCGTTAGCAGCGGCCGCCTTCAACTCAGGACGCGTTGCTAGACCAAGATAGTTGTTAGAACTCAGGTTGAGAGCTCTACGGCTCTCTATGTCTATCCAGGGTTCTGCTCCAGCAGAGACTGTCCGCAGTTGGCGATAGAGATGCCGACTCTCCAGTGCATCAAGCCGCCGTTGCATAAATTGTAGGGGATTTTTTGGCATTTTGCCTCAAAGCTAGCTCATAACTTTGGTGACGACTCCCCATGGAGAAATCCAGGGGCTTCTCGCAGTAGTCCCTCGGAACAGACCCTGAGAGACAGTTTCACGAGGGCTCCGTCCGAGCCCTCTGTCGTACAATCTAGTAGGTGGCTTGTGGCTCTTAAAAATCCTACATCATTGATCGGTAGATATTGGTTAACACGGTGGTGTTTTTACCTGTAGCCCTTCGCTACAGAACCCATACACTATTCAGTTGTTTATGTGCTACGAAGAGAAGTATAGCATAGGTGTCAATATAGAAATGTTCATCATATAGGAAAGGAAAGTGAATATTTTGTCATACAGAAAGATACCACCAGTACCCAAGCCCCAGAAAAGGACTCACCTTTCATCCCCATGTCTAAAGCGCAGGGGTCTTCTGGTTTGGGGAGTGATAAGCAGGTAGTCATAGAAAAGCTTTATATGCAGGATTAACAACAGGGAAATCAACCCAAACTGGAAAGATTAGTATCCGTCTGGAGTACCCGATTTTTCCACAGATGCCTCAGACCTCTAGCTAGCCTTCCTTCTTACGTCGGTAGCGCATGCGAAGCTTAAATAGGTTCCACTGTGTTCTGAGTATGGTCAATGGATTGCGCCGTAGAGGCGTAATAGTAACATTCCCATAGCGGAACGACTTCGGACGACGCGGCTGAAAAATAAATTGTGAGCATCCCACTAGGATAAGAGATACAATTGCTATAAGCACTAGAATGAACGTGAAAAGGTCCCTTTGTTGGGTCACGTATTCATAGGTTGCTGCGACCAGAGCTGCGATTATTGCAGTCAGTAGCAATTGTTCCGATAGTGAAAGGCGCACAGAAAAACGAGGTTGACGCATGTGAACCCCTGCTCTCTTGCTGGGCCGGTCTCCAGACTTTGCCCCACGACTTGATCTGGGTTTCGTCTGTTCCAGATTGCGCAGGATTTCTTCGATCTCACGTTCGTATCTATTTGGCATAGCCGCTCTGCTTCCTTGAACTCGTCAGGATGCTCTCGCTTGTAATCATACCAACTTTTTGGCACAGAGACAAGTGTTTTCTGGCACTAATTTAAGATGTGTACGAAGTATTACAGAATTGACGATCCCTTGTCTCTAGAAAGCACTTGCTTT
>DASYAN010000489.1:0-4070 GCA_036501345.1 Ktedonobacteraceae bacterium | reverse complement strand
TTTAAGGGAAACTGAACACACCTAATATATTTAGATGCTTTTGCTTGCCTTGTTCCCGTGTGTAGTTATAGTACACGAAATCAGAGGGTTTGTCAATGTGTTTGACCACTGCTTAATGATCCCTGTAATAATCCCTCCGTGATGAGTTGACGATGGATGGTGATGACTTGCTGCACGCTGAGTCGTCCTTCGGGACGAAACCAGGCTGCAACCTGAGTGCACATGGCAATAATAGCATACGAGGTGACCTTCACATCACCGTGGTGAAATATGCCCCGCTCCATCCCAGCGTGCAAAATCTCTTGCAGTAGCGCATCATATGTGTGACGCAAGGCTAAAATAGCAGGGCGGCTCTCTCCTTCAAGGGAACGGATCTCCGTATCAATAATAAAAAATTCCGCTTTGTAGGTAGTGTGCATACGGATATGGTTACCAATTACTTCATGGAGCTGTTGGAGTGGGTCAGTATACTCATGAATTATGCGCTCAGTACTGCTATTCAGCCGCTGCATATGTGTTTCCATAATTTCTACGAGCAATGCCTGTTTGCTAGGATAATGATGATAGATACTTGCCGCTTGAATACCCGCTATGCGGGCAATATCACGTAGGGGAGCAGCATGATAGCCATACTCCGCAAATAATTGCACGGCAGCATCCAGGATACATTCTCGCATGGAACGTCCTTCTGGCTGCATAGTCTCATCCTCTCTTTTTCCTTAGAGTGGTTTTATTGTAGCACAGACGGAAAGAGAGTACATAAGATATGCGGCACTGCATATGGTTACCCAGCATATCCTGACACAAGACTTCTATCCTATATCTACTCAAAACATGACTAAAGGTCAGCATGTTGTCCAGAACTAAAAAGCTGGAACCATACCTAGCAGAAACTATTTGGTGGACCTCGGTATATTGGAATTGGAAGGTAACACAATGCCAGCGCGTAACTCTGATATATAGTGTCTGTGAACCAAGATGAGATGATACTCCACAGGCCGCCAGGGCGCGTTGAAAATATACACAGAGGGATTTTATTCTCCCCTGCTACTACATTTGTGAGGAGTAACATTCTTATGAGAGCAAATTCATCCGATAAAGCGCACTCGGTTGTTGGTAAGGATGAGTTGATTCACCAAGTCGCCGCAAAGGCTGGTATGAATCTAAAAGAGACCAGCAAAGTTATTGATGCATTTACTGAGGTTGTTCGTGAAGGTGTTGCCAAAGGCTATGAGGTACGCCTGATGGGCTTTGGCACTTGGAATCTGCGTGATGTCGCCCCAAGGCGGGTCAAGTCTATTCGCGGAGGTGATCAGATTATCATCCCCGCTCGCAAACGCGTTGGCTTCTCTGTGGGCGCCGTACTTTCTCAGGCCGCACAGGGACACGCAGCGGGTAACAAGATTAAGCCTTCTCCATTTGAGACGAAAATGCGTCAGAACGGAAATATTACCGCTCATTGACCAGCGGGGTTTGAGGCGTTCCCGTCAAAAATGCCTTCCCGTCAGGGACCTGTCACCGAGGGAATCGAGGCCAGCCTGTAGATCAGCTGGAAGAGGGGCTTCTAGTTCTATCGCCTCGCCAGTTACCGGGTGAGTAAAACACAACTGGTAGGCATGTAAAAACTGGCGTGGCGATAGAATGCTAGGCTGCTTGCGTCCAGACCCATAGACAGGATCACCAACCACGGGATGCCCAATAGCTTTTAAATGGACCCGAATTTGATGGGTACGTCCAGTTTCCAGTTGCAGAAGAAGCAAAGTATGACGGGCAAAGCGCTCAAGTACACGAAAATGGGTGCGTGCCTCCCGGCTGCCAGATGCGGTAATCGCCATCTGTTGACGATGGCGAGGATTGCGTCCGATGGGGGCATCAATAATCCCACTGTCAAGAGCGACTATTCCTTCAACCAAGGCCAAATAGCGTTTCACTACTTCGTGGCGTTTCATCTGCTCAACCAGGGCTGCTTGCGTATGCGTATTTTTTGCGACAATTAGTAATCCAGAAGTATCTCTATCCAGACGATGCACAATACCAGGACGCAGATCGTCCTCAGTTACCCGTAGTTCTGCATAGCGTGCCAGTAAAGCATTGACCAGCGTATCATCGTGGTGCCCGGGGGCCGGATGCACAACCATGCCAGCGGCTTTATTCACCACCAGCAGATCAGCATCTTCATACACAACCTCCAGAGGTAGTTTCTGTTGTACAACGTTATTTTGGGGCACGGACGGCGCAGCATGTAACACATGAATGGTATCATACAATCTAAGCGCATAGCCAGCTTTAGTTGGTTTATCATTTACCAGCACTGCTTCTTCGGCAATAAGCTGTTGCACACTCGTGCGTGAAAGATCCGTCAGCAGTGATGTAAGATAGCGGTCAAGCCGCATACCAACCTGCTCAAGCTCAATTATCCACTTCTGGGTCACAAGCTATCTTAGCTCCTCTTGGTTTCCAACTAGGAAGTTTCCTTCTGGTTCACAGTATAGGTAGGCTCCTGAGCAGGAGTCGATTGTTGAGTTGTATCGTCTTCCTCGCTAGCACTATGCAAGCGGTCTCCCCTACCACCAAAGAGAAGCAGCACAAATAGCAAGAACACACCAATAGAGATAGAGGCATCGGCCACATTGAAGATGGCAAAGTAAAAACCAACCTCAGGAACACGGAAGGAGACAAAATCCACAACATAGCCACCATGGATGACTCTGTCGAGCAAATTTCCCAATGCGCCGCCAATAATCAAGCCAAAGACAAGCTTGTAACTCAACGTACCAGTGTTCCATATCCGTGAGTAGAAATAACCTACTATCCCGACGGCAGCAATAATAAAGAGAGCAAGCAACGCATTACCCTTGAGCATGCTAAAGGCTGCTCCACTGTTTTGAGTATAATCAAAAACCAGATTGTGCCCAAAAATAGGAAACGGGACCACCTTTTCCAGACTCAGCTTCTCCACAACCAGATGCTTGGTCCACTGGTCGAGTAAGACAATGATAAAGACAGTAAGAAGTGCGAAAGCATCATAGAGACGTGCACGCTTGGCTGACACGATATTTTTTCCCTCTTTGTTGAAACTTAGCTTTCCGAATATCTCTCACACATCTTACAGCTTTTTACAGAGATTGTCTATCCACTCCAGTGGTCCCAACAAAGCCACTAAGAGAGTTCTTCACGACTGAGATCGCTTTGTTCCACCTGCTCTTCATGCTTGACACAACGAGAGGTCCAGGGAATAGCTTCCAAGCGCTTTTCAGGAATAAGCTCTCCACCGACGACACAACGCCCATAGGTACCTTGATCAATGCGTTTGAGGGCATCCTGTACCTCGGTAAGCAATGCTTGTTCACTCACAAGAATGGATCGTTCTTGCACCATTTCTTGCAAGTCTACAGCTGCCTCTTCGGTCTCATATGGTCCCTGATGGGTTCTTTCAGCGCTCTCAGGTGTCGGATATGCTTCGGTCAGACCAGCTATGTGCTCACGTAGCCGATCTTTTTTTTCTTCCAGACGTTTCTTCATCTGCTGCAAATCAATAGCCATAATCGATCCCTCTTTCTTCTAATATATCAAGCGTCTCTCTCTAAATCAGTATGCCATCAGACACCAAACTATTCGCTAAACGGATATGATAGGTCATAGTTTCCCATAGAGAGAATACGGAGCACATGGATTTTTAGCCTCACTCCAATCGTTACTCGCCTAGTCCGTAACATCTGCAACAATGAAAAGGTAGAGTATCTTTTTGTTGACGAAATGCCCAATAAACGTTATGCTTAGGTTTAGAAAGCAAGCATAATGTAGGACGTAGTAGAAGAAGGACACACAGAAACATGACTACACCACAGATCCCACAGCATTCGGATAAACAACCAGAGCATACTTCGATAATAGAAACTGAAATACCATCAATCTTTACTCACTTCGAACTGTATTTATTTGGGCAAGGAAAGCATTATCACCTTTATGAGAAAATGGGGGCACATCTGCGCACCATAAATGGTGTAACCGGTATTAACTTCGCCGTCTGGGCTCCCAATGCGCTCACAGTTTCGGTCATCGGTGACTTC
>DASYAN010000488.1:0-17786 GCA_036501345.1 Ktedonobacteraceae bacterium | reverse complement strand
GCTGCTGAACTTGATGCTGATGCTGAACAAACTTCCTCATTTCTACAACTATGCCTGGCTGGGCTGCATTACTATCAGGACTTGGATCAACAGTTACTGCAGGAGACCGGAATTGATATTAGCTTGCTCAAGGTTCCTATTCTCCGTCCGGCCTTTAACGAGCATGAGGCGATCGCTTTGCAGACAGTACAGGTCAAGCAACAGCAGTTCTTGCCGGGTTTGAAATGGCTTAATGCAGAGAGTGCACGGACTATCGAGCCTTTGCTTTCATCCAAAGTAGAGGGAGTACTGCTCTCGCCTTATGAATATAACGTGAGTGCTCCACGATTGACTCTAGCGTATGCACGCGGTGCCGCGTTGCATGGGGCGTGCATTTTCACCGGGCGAAGTGTGGGACGTCTATTGCTTCAAGGACAGCGTGTTGTTGGTGTTGAGACGGACCTGGGTCCAATGTATGCGAAGCATGTTATCCTAGCTGCGGGAGCCTGGACTGCTAGATGGCACACAAAAACCGTCTCGCCTGTT
This sequence comes from Ktedonobacteraceae bacterium, assembly GCA_036501345.1. GTDB lineage: Bacteria > Chloroflexota > Ktedonobacteria > Ktedonobacterales > Ktedonobacteraceae > DASYAN01. The sequence goes on along the minus strand of DASYAN010000488.1, from coordinate 17,261 downwards.
ATTTTCCCTATCAAAGGACAAATGCTTGCCTTGCAAACTCCTCCCAATCTAGTTTTGCTCCATACTATTTATTATCATAAACAGAGCTATTTGGTGCCCAAAGCAGATGGCAGTATTTATGTCGGAGCAACCTCTGAGCACGCTGGCTTTAACAATATGGTTAATGCTAGCGGGCTAGTGACATTACTTGCTACCGTTGCAGAAATTGCTCCCCGGTTGTTGGAAGGAGGTTTTGAACGTACATGGACTGGTCTGCGTCCGGGATCTGCTGATGGGTTGCCTCTACTGGGAGCAAGTCGAAGCAGACCCGGTTTATGGCTAGCAAGTGGCCATTTTCGCAATGGTATTTTGCTGGGACCACTCACTGGATATATTCTGACTGAACTTATTCAGGGGCGAGCCGCTCCCTTTGATCTGAATCTGAGTGCGTTTGATCCTGACCGCTTTGGTGGCTGGGATGGTAGTCAGTAATAAATTGAAAAAGCAAAGCTCATAGAAAGGTTAAGCAATAATGGATATATTAAAAATAGGGGCACGTGAGTTCCATTCACGGCTTATCATTGGTACAGGCAAATATCGGACTTTTGAGGAAATGAGAGCCAGTCTCGAAGCAAGCGGTTCGGAAATTATCACCGTAGCCCTGCGCCGACTGGACCTCTCTAATCCTCAACAACCCAGTCTGCTCGATTATATCGACACTGACCGCTATGTCATTCTTCCCAACACTGCTGGCTGCAAAACGGCTGAAGAAGCTCTTCAGACTGCACGTCTGGCTGCTGCGATGGGATTGCCGCGCTGGGTCAAGCTGGAAGTCATTCCCGATCCTAAGTACCTGTTGCCCGACCCTATTGCCACCTTGGAGGCTACCAGATTGCTCATTGAAGAAGGCTTCGACGTGTTACCATATATCAACGCTGATCCTATCCTGGCGCAACGCTTGCAGGATGTCGGAGCTGTAACTGTCATGCCACTGGGTTCACCGATTGGCTCGGGTCAGGGTTTGCTCAATCTACCTCAGATCCAGATTATTATTGAGCAAGCTCGTGTACCTGTCGTGGTTGATGCCGGTATTGGGGCGCCTTCTGATGCGGCACTGGCGATGGAATTGGGAGCTTCCGCGTGTCTGGTCAATACAGCAATTGCCCAGGCGCAAAACCCTATTCAGATGGCCCATGCTATAAAATTAGGTGTTGAAGCTGGACATGCAGCCTTCTTGGCGGGACGTATCCCGCGTCAGCTCTATGCCTCAGCCAGTAGTCCGACAACTGGCATCGCCGCTGTGGGGAGCTAGCCAAAGTGAGCGCCTTTGATCTGGGAATTCCCCAACTTTGCTTGATCACTGATCCTACAGTTCCCAACCTGCCAGAGATCGTCGAAACGGCTCTGGCAGCGGGAGTGACGATGCTCCAATTGCGTGGGCATCACCTCTCTGCCGCTGAGCTCTACGCCTTGGCCGTACAATTACGTCCGCGTTGCCGACAGTATGGAGCCGCATTTATCATCAATGATCGTTTGGATGTTGGCTTAGCCGTCGAGGCCGATGGTTTTCAGCTTGGTAAACGAAGCTTACCTCTACATGCAGTTCGGCAGGTGGTTGGGACACGCTATCTGCTTGGTACCTCGGTCCATTCTTTGGAGGAGGCGCAGGCAGCTGTTGCCGATGGAGCAGATTTTCTGCTGGCTGGTACCATTTTTGCTTCACCTTCCCATCCAGGAGAGCCAACCAATGGCCCTGGTCTGTTGCATGCGATTAAGCAAGCATTTCCATCTTGCTTTGTGCTGGCCGTCGGTGGGATAACTGTTGCGATGGCCAAGCAAGCAATGGAAGCAGGTGCAGACGGAGTGGCTGTGATATCTGCCATTCTTGGCGCGAAGGATGTAAGAAAAGCGGTTGAAGAAATCAAAGCAGTTATAGCTTGAAGAAATGACAAATTGCAGTTCCTATCAAGGACAATAAATTGTACGCAGAGGAAATGTGTGAAGGATTAATAGCAGGAGAATGCTAATGGATGGAATAAATTACGCAGATACGATTACTATTATTGCCAATGGTCAATCCCGTGCAGTGAAGGCTGGCAGTACGGCTGCTGATCTATTGCACGAACTCAATATCAAACCGACGTATGTTGTCGTGCAACTGGATGGGGAGATTGTGCAGCGTACGGCTTTTGGTCAAGCTGCTTTGAGAGAAGGCAGTAAAGTAGAAATTATAACTCTTGTTGGTGGAGGCTGATTGTTTGCTACAGCTAGTGGCATTCATGACTCTGCAGGCCAAATTTGTGAGCATATCGAATTTGTATATGGGCTCAATCTTTCTGACTAGAGCTGAAGCGTTGTCTTCGTATAGCCATTTTAATAGTCTCGAACATTTGCAAACTATCGATCTTCTGATACAATAATGTACGAGCGACTCATCTATCTCGGCTAGCGATAGTTCTATTAGTTCAGAATCCCCTATACGTGCTAAGCTGCCACCATTTGATTCCTGCAACATGAAATAGGGAAAAGGAAAGAGTATGCCAGAGAATCCTCTTGAGGTACGTTTAGAAGCAACGGACCAGCGTCCCGGCAATTTCACTCTCACATTCAATTCCTCACAATATCCTGTCACGTTGAATCCGGAGACTGATGTTACCTTCAGTGATTGGCTACGTCGTCTTCATCCTGTACTCTCAGGCCACAACGATCCTGCTGGAGAATTGAGTCCAGAGAAACTCTTACGCAACGTGGGAACATGGCTCTGGCAGGCACTGCTCCCAGAGAGCGCTCCTGCCCAACAACGTGACGCATTCGCGCAAGCCCTCCGCTCAGGACGCACACCCTTGTTGCTAGCATTGCCTGATAAGCTCGCCGGATTGCCTTGGGAACTGCTATGCGATCCTGAGCAGGGATTTCTCGCCCGCCGACGTCCGCTCATGCGCTTGATTCCTTCTGATACATCTGTGCCAACTATTACACCACCGTTGCGTGTCCTCCTGCTCATCTCATCGCCCCCTAGCCTCAAAGAAGACTCGCGGGTTGACGTTGAGAGCGAGCGAGCCGCAGTTGAGCAGGCCACCCGCGAAATGCGTGAAGCAGGATTATTGCATCTGCTCGTGGAAGATATCGTCACGCCCAAGCGTGTGCAGCAAGTACTGATGCGTTTCAAGCCACATATCGTGCATTACATTGGGCATGGCGGGTACTACGAAAAGACTGGTGGTGTACTACTCTGGGAAGATGAGCGCGGTGATGTCTTATCGATTTCTGATGTACGTCTTGCTGACATCCTGCGCCCTCGTGATGTCTATGCTGTGATACTGCATGCCTGTGAAACGGGAAAGAGCAACGCACGAACGGATGTGCGTGGCGTTGCTGGTACCCTGGTGAAAGAGGGTATTCCCGCAGTTCTGGCGCAACAGGCCAACATCACATATGAGTCTAGTCAACGTGCCAGTGGAGCTTGGTATACAGCGCTCACAGCAGGGCAGGGATTAGCCGATTCCCTCTTCGAAGTGCGTCAGGCGCTTTCGCAGGCAGATCGTCCAGACTGGGTAGTTCCCATCTTACAGGGAAATGTAGCCAGCCTCGCACCCATACTCGATACCAGCGCAGCTCCGGGTCCTCCGGATCCTCTACTCAGCAGCCAGGGAGCTGCCGCTGATCTCCCAACTCCGACAGGCGTCTTTGTTGGACGACATCGCGAACTGCGAGCACTGCGCCTGATGCTAGAGAACGCACCCGGTAGTGGACCAGTACTGGCTCTCATCACAGGCCCAGGAGGTGTTGGCAAGAGTACCCTAGCTGCCCAGGCGGTCACACGTTATGGAGGAAAGTACAAAGCAACGCTCACGCTCAGCTGTCTTGGTTATCAGAGTGTCGATCTATTCCTGCAACGCATAGGCGAGTTTCTCAAACGGCATGAAGCACCAGGATTTCTAGAGCAGACCTTGCCTGATCCCAAACTCAGCACAACGGCAAAAATTGAGGAAGCCATTGCAATCATCAACCAGACGGGACCATTTCTGCTCATAATCGATAACCTGGAGAGTGTGCAAGAGGACCAAACGTTGCGTGATGAGTCTCTGCTGCAACTCCTACAGAAACTGCTCACCAACCTACGCGGTGGACGAGTGCTCATCACCGGACGCTATGCAGTCAAAGACCTGCTCCCTAATGGGAAATTCGCCGCGCACCTGTTGCGACTAGACCTCGACGATTTGAGCTCCTATGAAACCAACCAGTTACTGACACGCCATCCCACCCTCGCCCATCTAGGTGAGACCGTCCGTCAGACCCTCATTGACGAATTTGGCGGCTTGCCATATGTCTACGACCTGCTCAGTAGTGATGCTGCCAGCCAGAGCTTGGACCTACTGATCCATGATGTGCAGGGACGGATCACTGAGGAACGGAAACAACGCACTGCCCAGGAGTGGCAAGAGGTACGACAGCAGGTTGTGGAGTTCGTCGCTCTTGAGGCAACCGTCAACCGATTATCAGAGCCATCCCGAACATTACTGGCGCGGTTGGGGGTATTGCTGCGCCCATTCCCACTCGCTGCTATCGGGCAAGGATTAGGAGCAGCGCGTGGTGAGTGGCAGCCGCTGTTGGACTGGTCTTTGTTGCGGTATGACCCATTGGAAGGAAGCTATCGCTTGCACAGCATCACGAGGCACTATGTGGAAGATCAGCCGGAAGGCCTGCTGAATGAGCAAGATTGTAAGCAGACACAAGCAAAGCTTGCGGCTTGGTATGAGCGCTATGCAACTGGTGAGAGTCACAACTTGGCTGACTACTTGGAAGCCCATCGTTTGTGGAGAGCTAGTGGCAATGTACGACGAGCTGGAGAATTGGTGATGCAGATTGCGGAGCCACTCAGACGTTTTGGGCTGTATCCACTTCTACATGAACTCTGTACGACAACCCTGCATGACATAGGGGAGAAAGAAGAACTGCTTGTAGCAATTATCCTGCACGAGTTAGGAAACATTGCCCAGTTACAGAGGGATTATCTTGAAGCGGAACGACTCTACCAACAGAGTTTGGCAATCGCAAAGCATTTAGATAACCAGAGGAGTCAGGCAGACACTCTTGGGCAGTTAGGGAATATCACTCAGCAGCAAGGAGACTACAAGCGGGCGCATCAACTCTACCAAGAGAGTCTAAGGATTGCAGACCATCTAGGTAACCAGAGCCAGCGAGCCGTTGCCTTGCATGGATTGGGCATTATTGCCCGTTTGCAAGGAGACTATCAGGAGGCACGGCAATTCTACCAGCAAAGCCTAGAAATTGAAGAACAGCTAGACAATCAGAGTGGACGAGCAGGTTCTTTGCACGAGTTGGGAAACATTGCCCGTTTGCAAGGAGACTATCAGGGAGCAAGGCCGTTCTACCAGCAGAGTCTGGAGATTCATAAAAGGCAGGGCAGCCAGCGAGGACAAGCAGATATTTTGAACCAGTTGGGAGTCATTAGTCAAGAGCAGGGAGAGTATGAAGATGCTTGGCACTTCTACCAGCAGAGCCTAGACATCTATGAGCGCATGGATGATCAGGGAGGACGAACAACCGTTCTGCACAATTTGGGGATCATAGCCCGATTGCAAGGAAATTACCAAGATGCGCAACGATTTTACCAGCAAAGCTTAGTAATTGCTGAGCTGTTAGGTGACCAAAGTAGGCAGGCCGATATCCTTGCGGAGTTAGGGAATCTTGCCTTGATACAGGGGAGCTACCGAGATGCGCAACGACTCTACCAGCAGAGCTTAAAAATCTCAGAGTGGTTAGGTAACCAGAGAGGGCAAGCAGGCATCTTGCACAGTTTAGGTATCATTGCTCGGCTGCAGAAAGACTACGAGCAGGCGCAGCAGTTCTCCCAGAGGAGTCTGCAGATCTTCGAGCGGCTAGGCGACCAGCAAGGGCGAGCGACCGCTCTTGGGCAGTTAGGAAACATTGCCCAAGAGCAAGAGAGCTATGAGCAGGCGCAGCAGCTTTATCTGCAGAGTCTTGAGATCAAAGAGCAACTGGGTGATCAGCATGGGCAAGCAACCGTCGCGCACAATTTAGGGATGTTAGCCCGCCAGCAGGGAGATTTAGAGAAGGCATTGACCTATCTAGTACAAGCCTACGTTCTGTTTGACTCCTTACGCTCTCCTTCTCGTGATACTGCACAACGCGAAATTGCCAAGATACGCAGCCAGATAGGTGAGGCGACGTTCGCTGAATACTGGAGGGCTCTTGCTGGTGATCTTCCTTTGCCCGATTTTTCCCTAGAGGATACAGACCAACAGATGCCTAAATTCTCTACAGAGAGCGTCGTAGACCAACAGATCATGCAGACTTTGGTGGATTTCATTCAAGCTCCGACGTGGGAGGATTCAAAACGCTTCCTAGAGTCACATCCCGAACTGCTCCAACCAGAGATCGATACAGGGCTGCAGCAATGGGCCATGCAACAAGAGAATGATAGTGCCCGCGAGAGTATCGAAGAATACCGCTCCCTTTTGGCACGCTGCAGAGATATGGGGATTGAGGCGACCTTTGCAGAGCTCCAAGGCGCGAAGAGTTCAGAAGCGACCTTTGCCGCAGCCCTGAATCACATTTGTAGCGAGGTGGTTGTCACACTGCGGTCAGGGGATGCAGGACGGCAGAAGGTATTGGCAACCCAGCTCGAGCGAATGCTCAGGGAAGATCTGCCCATTGAGGGTGCACAGGACTTCTTGCAGGTGCTTGTTATCTGGCTACATGGACAAGATACACGGATTATTGCAGAAGAGAAGCTCCAGCCAGTATTCCGCGATGCATATGCTCAGATGGTTTCTGCAGTGGAGCGAGAAGAAACAGAGAACGCTGATGAAGAAGAAGATACTCTGAAGGTAGAAGACTTGCCCGGTGTCGTCTCCTCTGTCATATTGCGAGGGACCGCAGAGCAGCGTCAGCAAATCACGGAAGAGCTTATGAAGGCCGAGCAGCAAGTTATGCTAATAGAGCCAGCGTTGGGAAGATTTTTTGGCTGTCTGGCTGCAACCCTGCAGGGACAGACGCCAGAGGCTGCATTGTTAGAAGCTCCATTTACGGATTTGTGGCAAGAGTTTCAGGATGCTCTGGCTACATCATCAGGCGAAGAAGATCAACAGCTGGAAGAGAAGCATGACTGAGAAAAAGCTGGCATTTAAGTGTGCCTATTGTGGTCTAGAGACCACGATCATTGTGAAGGTCTCAAAGCTTCTAATAATACAGAGCAAGAGTGTTCCCACTCCTCATTATTGTGTCTATTGCAATCGAGCCAATAAGGTTCCAGTTCCTGATAATGTTGATGTGCATATGCTTATCCTGGGCAGAGATAAGGAATTTCTAGGTTACACGAGCGATGGCGTCCCGGTCGTGCAAGGAGAGAAATACGCATGACGGCTCCGGTATCAGGGCAGCAGTTCGATCCTGATGAAGAGAAACTCCTGCAGGAGACAGCTGAGCATTGGCGCAAAGTGTGGAATGAGACGCCAGTGCAGGCCCTTACGCGTGTCGAGGATGCAGCCAAACAAATGATTGTAGTCACCACTGGACTTCAGGGACTCTATGTTGCTATTTTCGTGTTCAGCAATATCCGGACGCAGGTGATGGCTACGCTGGGGAATGTGCTGGGTTGGTTCACCTTGCTGCTCTTTTTTTCTAGAACCGTAAACTTTGCATGAGGCAAACACGAAATCGTCTTTTCCGGTCTCTTAAAATGAGCGTGTGCCAAGCCAAGTTTACGATTGTAGTTTTTTTACACCCGTAGTGTGCTGGCTAGTGAGTCTCTTCTATGCCACACGTGTGTTCGTACCCCGTGTGCAGCTCGACATCAATCTTAATGAATTGAGTCTAGGCGCGTGGGTGCAGATTAGGAATGCGTATGGACGTGTGAATGAGAAGAAGTTGCACTGGCTCCATTGCTCCCATCGCTGGCTCATTACGGCCCTCGAGTATTAACGGAACGAAAAACAACGCTAAGGAATTGCTCTTCAGTTGAGGGAGGGAAGGTCTGATGTTTTCCCTCCCTCAACATTCCACTGAGCAGCATTCGGTGAGACATGCTTCATTCTTGCTTCTCTGAGTTGACTACATATTTATAGAAGGTATTTCTGCTTTTGAAACCAGTCATGTGCATAATTTCGGCAATGGTGTTTTGCTTGGCGGCATAGAGTTCTTTGGCCCTGGCTAGATTGCGTGGTTCTATTTTCTCAATGGCTTTTGGTCTGCCGCCTTGTTTCCCACGTGCACGGGCTGCTTCTAAACCGGCCTGGGTCCGCTCACTGATGACATCTCGCTCAAACTCTGCCATCGCTCCGATAATATGAAACATCAGTTTGCCTGTGTGGGTCGTGGTGTCAATATTCTCCTTGAGACTGTGCAACTCAATACCCTGTTCTCCCAGCCTGGTGACCGTTTCGATCAGTTGCTTGAGTGATCTGCCTAATCGGTCTAACCTCCAGACCACAATCACGTCCCCCGTACGTGCTATATCGAGCATTTTGAGGAACTCTGGTCGATCAAAGCGCTTTCCGCTCATTTTATCAGTGAAGACTCTTTCGCACTGTTCTTTCAGCATTGCATCTTCCTGCAAGGCGGTCGTTTGTTTGTCACCGGACACCCGGATGTAGCCTATTTTCATTGTGACACTCTTCTTCGTGCTCTATGCAGATGAGGCAATAGTACAAAAACGCATCTCATCACACACGTTTTTCGATGTTGATTTACAGACGGCAATATGAACACTGATTTGGGCTTTGAGAGGGAGACTTGAGAGGATAAATAGATGAGTAGAAGAAACGATCCTTTTCGGGACGCCTCTTTCCCATTCGGCCATACTCTTTGTACCCCGGGTTTTCTTACTTCTCTCACAAACAAACATCCTCTCCTGGAGTTTTTACTCTGGTTATATTGACATTGGTCCTGTTTTTCCGCTTTTGTTTGTCATATCACCATTACACTGCTATGGTGAGCTGAAAGAGGCAGTGCTAATGCCCGTTGACTATCTGACTGAGGAACAAGAGCAGCGCTATGGCTGCTATGTCGGCGAACCAACCTCTGAGCAACTTGCCCGCTATTTTCACCTGGATGACGAAGATCGTACACTCATTACCCTACGTCGTGGAGACCATAACCGCTTAGGCTTTGCACTCCAAATCGGCACTCTGAGATTTCTAGGAACCTTTCTTGTCGACCCGGTGAATATCCCCATCGGGGTTATTACCTATGTGGCTTCCCAGTTAAGCATCCCTGATCCGCAGTGTATCGTTCGCTATGCTGAACGGCTTCAGACCCAGCAGGATCACGCTCAAGAGATCCGGCAATACTCTGGCTATAAAGAGTTTTCCAATCGTTGTGGAGGATTTGCCTTGATGCGTTTCCTCTATGCACGCATCTGGATCGGAACTGAACGACCCAGTGTGCTCTTTGATTTGGCAACCGCTTGGCTTCTGGACAAGAAAGTTCTGCTGCCGGGCGTGACAACGCTCACCCGTCTAGTCTCTACCACTCGAGAGCGAGTTGCAGAACGTTTGTGGCAACGCTTAAGCGCTGCGGTTTCTCCCAAACACCGAACGGATCTGGAGGCACTGCTGGCGCATGGGGGAGCCTCACGAATCACGAACCTCGAACGCCTTCGTCGTGCTCCCTCCCGTGCGAGTGCGCCAGTCCTGGTTGCCGCCTTGGCTCGCCTCACAGAAGTGCGGTATCTGGACATTGGTCCACGCAATCTCATGAATGTTCCTGTATCTCGGATCAAGGCTCTGGCGCAGTATGCGGTGACGACAAAAGCCCAGAACATCGCCAATTTAACCGAACAACGCCGCATAGCAACGCTGGTATCGTTTGTACGGCAGCTTGCAGTTACTGCACAAGATGATTCGCTTGATGTGCTGGATATGCTTATTCGAGATCTCTTGGCGCGTTCTGTCAGCACTGGAAAAAAACTACAATCGTAAACTTGGCTTGGCACACGCTCATTTTAAGAGACCGGAAAAGACGATTTCGTGTTTGCCTCATGCAAAGTTTACGGTTCTAGAAAAAAAGCCCGATTGCGTACGTTGCGTGATCTGGATGCAGCCGCCTTATCGCTTGCCGAGATGAGTGAGAAAGTTATTACCCCAGAATGGACGGATGAACAGGTACGAACTTTTCTCACCGAAAAACAGACCAAGATCACCAATGCGGTTGCGACCATCTATGAACTGGCACGGCCAGCTGATGACAACTACTACCAGGAAATCGTGGCACGCTATCCTGCGGTGCGTCGCTTTTTTCCGGTGCTTCTGCGCACCATCGAGTTTGCAAGTAACGAGGCAGGGAAACCGATCCTGAAAGCGCTGGCGTTTCTCAAAGACCTGGAAGGACAAAAACAACCCGCTATGGACAGCGCACCAATGGACGCGGTTCCGGCAAGTTGGAAACGCCTTGTCGCTCCCCAGGGCGTGCCTATTGATCGTCGCTACTATACCTTATGTGTGTTGCAACGCCTCCATGAGGCTCTGCGTCGCCATGATGTGTTTGTGGAGGAGAGTAGCCGCTGGGGCGACCCACGGGCGAAGTTACTCGCCGGAGAACCGTGGGAGCGAATCCGACCGATTATTTGTCAATCATTAGGGCGAAAGGCTGAGCCAAAGATGGAACTAGATGAACGCGCATGCCGACTTGATGAGGCATATCGCACGACTGCCGCGAGATTTCCCCAACCGAGCGTTCGTATCGAGAAGATCAAAAACAAAGCTGGACAGGAATTGGATACCCTCATTCTCACTGGTTTGGACAAGGTTGAGGAACCGGAAAGCCTCCACCTCCTGCGTCATCGCGTGGCCAGACGCCAACCATTGGTAGATTTGCCAGAACTCCTCTTGGAAATCCAAGCACGCACGGGTTTTGCCTCCGAATTTTCGCATATCAGTGAAGCACGCTCTCGCCTCGATGATCTGCCAACATCCATCTGTGCCGTCCTCCTTGCGGAAGCCTGCAACATTGGACTAACTCCGATGATACGTCAAGGGATTCCTGCGCTGGAGCGAGATCGGTTGCTGTATGTGCAACAGAATTATATTCGGCCAGAGACACTTTCTCGCGCCAACGCGCGATTGGTAGACTATCAGGCACAGATTCCCTTGGCAAAGGCATGGGGTGGTGGGGAAGTCGCGAGCGCCGATGGATTGCGCTTTGTCGTCCCATTGAAAACCCTGAATGCTGGTGCCAACCCCAAATATTTTGGGACTGGACGCGGCATCACGCTGGTCAATTATACGATATCGTATCCATCTCTAAGGGTGGTGGACTTGCAGCAAATCCAAGGAGAGAGCGTGAGAAGTGTGCCACCAAGAGGTGTGCTTCCATTGAGCATGAAGACGCTGAACTTGGAGATAGAGAGCCACTTCTGCCCCAAGGTTGCTGCCAAAGGAGAGAGCCTGACGGAATGTACGGCGCAGTTGACGGTTGACCCGTTCCAACAGGGAGGTGCTTCGCACCCATTGGAGGGGAAGCCCTTCCAGTTGGTAAAAGGCAATTGTGGCATCAAAGTCCCGTTCAAAGGTCACAACGGACTCATGAGCCATTTCACCCCATTTCGCAGACCAAATAGCTCCCCTTTCTTTGGCTTGTTCAGCGGTTTCAGCTTGATAAACGGCACTCGCTTCTTGCAGGATCTGCCTCCTTTGCTCTCGATGATCATCCCCTTTGAGTTCGGTTCGACACTTATCCCTCACATTCTTGAGCTTGTGGAAGATGCAACGTTGATCAATCACACTCTGTGCATACACCAGTTCCACTGCTCGGCCCAGACCACCACATCCGTCACGGATGATGGCCTTAAGCCCATTCTCGGCCTTGGCCCCTCGTTTGACGAGGAGGGTGTTGCAGCACTTCCCACTCTTCATGCTTCTCGCTCTCGGCAATCTGCCAATCCACAATTTCTCGTTTTTCTTTCCCATTCTCTGGACTGCAATCCCAATGCCACCAAGATCACCCTCTTTTTGCCATGGCGTTCATTGCGTGCACGATTGCGTCGATCAAGTACCACAACTTCGCCTTGCTCGGTAATCGTGACCCAAATGCCGTCCAGCTGAATGACTTGCGGGACCTGCTCGAAGGGTTGGGTATGGAACTGGTGGACCAACGGCTCAAGGTGATTGATCCGCTCGTTGACTGTTCGCAGCCCGACAGAATGGCCAACTGTGGCACTCCAGCGGTCACAGATGTCACGCAAGCTTTGACTACACCCGCTACTCCATAAAGCATCTTGCGCTAAATCCATCCAATATTTTTTATACTTCTCCAGAATGGCATACTCACAAATCACGTCATGCTGGCAGCGTTGACATTCCAGCATCGGCACAGGCAGGCTTTGAACCGTTCCCCAGCCTGTTTGCAGTTCACGCCGATAATGGCCATCTCGGATGAACTGGTTGGCATCACTGCATCCACAATGCCCACATTTCCAGTCGATTGCTCGCTCTTGGCTCTGTGTCTGTCGTGGCTGGCCTTTCTCTCGCCCCAGTTTGGCTGTGACCTCAGCTTCCACCACCTCGGTCACCACACCTCGAACTGCCTCTTGCGCCGCTTTTTGCATATGGCATTGGACCTGTTGCAGGATCGTTTTCTGCTCTTGATCTTGTAGCTTCCCTTGGCTAAATTGTATACTCATGGTGTTGAAACCTCCCTGTGGTAAAGACATCTGTTTTACCTACTTTACCACTAGGAGATCCCCCTCAGACACCCCCAGATCTCCGTTTCCTCCTCCTTTTCGCCACCCTTAGAGATCGATACGGTATCAACTAAAACACGCTTAAACTTCATTGAGGTTCTCATCATCGTCATAGGGCTGCCTCTTGCAATCTTTGCAGCCTCAATGAGCTACAACAACTGGATGGCACATACGGCCCCTGGCTCAGTCCTTGGTATCCCTAGCGTTTCGCCCCAACAAATCGACTATGTCCTCTGCAAAGCGAAGTCGCCAGCGTGCAAAACAGGACAACAACTGTATAATGAAGGATGGCGTGCACATATTGATGCTGGATTTGCTCTTGCCGTGTTTCACGAAGGCAGTAACTATGGCAAGCTACCATGCAATGCGAGTGCAGCTTGTATCCCCTATAGCAAGTCGTGGGCAAACAGCTATAGAGCATGGTTCGATGAGATCAAAGGGCCTGACTTTGTTGGCAGTGGACTCACGACGAGCACGCAAATCATTGCCAAGCTCAATCCTCCTAATGCACCTCAGTACGCTCAGACGGTTAACTCGGATATGGCGACGTGGGAAAACCAGAAAGTGCAGTTGTCCTAGTGGAATTACTGATATGGCTGGAGCAAGTCTATGTATGGCAGCTCCAGCGAAAGGAGAAAGAGGCAATGTTCAGCAAGCGCAATGATGAGAAGATTACCGATAATGGAGGAACTGGTTATAGCTCCAGAAAACAGTTAGACATGTACACAAAAGCGGCACGCGAGTACGAACAAGGACTCGTCACGCACATGGAAAATGACGATGATCTCACTACTCAAAGTGTGATCAATGAGATCAAAGTACGGGCCATTGACGACGCTAGGAATGGCAAGAGGAGATAACTATGAGCTTTATGCGGACGTCTCAACTCATCATCTACTCAGTAGCATTCTTCGTAGTCTTCCTCGTCCCTGGCTGGAGCCCTACACGGCTTATTGGCATGATAGCGTTTCCCCTGCTCATACTGATGGTCATTTTTGCGCCGAGAATAGGTGGCCAGTGCAGCAAGTGCGACACGGCAAGTGGCGTGCTGTATGGCTATCGTTGTTCCAAGCATCAAAAGCAAAGGAGATAACCATGGGTATGCTCATCATCCCACTTCTGCTGATAGCAAGACTCGCAGGTTGCCTACTCGGTGCTTATCTGCAGAGTAGACGGCCACGTAGGATACCAGGACGAACGACAGTGCGACACACCATGTATCTGCTCCCTGAGAGAAGAGAGAGGCAGTAGGTAGCCATGCAGACCACGATCGTCGTTGATATCATCCTTGCACTCGAAGCCCTCATAGCTGTACTGCTTAGTGCTCTTGTTGTACTTCGATATCGTAGGTGGTCTGTGTGAAGCAAAGCCCCGGCTGTTCGATGTGAGCACCGGGGCGTTGTGCATTCTATCGCGCGTGGACCAGCAGTGTGATATGGGGTGGTTCGTCTTCAACTAGCCCTATATGTTTAAAGCTAATAACCGACTATTTGGTCAGTACTATCGGCGTTCAGGTGAATTTCTCGGTGTTATATCTTCGTCTTGACTATTTAAATCAGGTACAGTAAGCCTTCCTCCTCCTTCTATACCGAGCCGTTGTATTGCTCTCGCAAGTAATTCCTCATCCGAAGACCCTGAGGCAAGCTCATCGTCTTCAGGCTCAGCTACCCACACAGGTATTTCCTCGTCCGAAGACGATGAGCTTGCAAGTCGAGCGGCTTCTTCCTCCTGTTCTGCTTTCAATTGCCGTTCTTCTTCCTTCCATTCTGCTTTCAATTGCCGTTTTTCTTCCTTCCATTGGTCTTTTTCACTCGGAGTAAGCCCGTTATAAGCCGCCGCGTATGCATAGTTATAATCTGTGTAAGATCCACCGTCGATTAAGGCTTGTGCCCGATCCTTTACTTCTGCAAACATACTTTCAGGGGGCGGATTTTTCTGGCGTTCGAGCAGCCTATCGTCAAAACTGACATGAATGCGTGGAGATTGGTTAGAGTCGGGACTCTCTGAAGTCTCTTGAGCAATCGAATTCCCCTCAGTGGACTCACTACCCTTAACCGGTTGGAGTTCAGTTCTTAACATACGATGTAAATGCAGAATTGGATTGCGTGCCAATAGGCCAACGCTTGTTATATTATTTTGGGTTAGAGCGTCTGCAAATTCTAGAAACCTTGTTGTATCCTGTCGAAGCTCTCTATAAGCAGTCATAAATGCCTCCTCATTTCTAGCCTCATCACTTTGACCGGGAACATGAGGAGTAATGTCTAATAATACTTGCACTCTACGATATACTTGCCTAGTGGGAGTTTCTCTCAGGGGCAGATGTCCAGCTATTTGGGCATATGGCAGAGTAGTTCGTCGCATCTGATACTCAGGCCTTGGCGTTCTATCTCCATTACCATCATATGGGTTTCCTCCATCCGTCTGGCGTCTACTAGGAGCAGCCATGTCTATATTCTCCTTTTCTCAATAAGAGCTTATCCGGAAACCATTCTGAAGCAGCCCTAGTTCAAGAGCAAAATCAGGGTATTCGGATAAGTTCTAAAGCTTTTCAAACATATTTCATAACAACACTCACAACGAGTGCCTACCACAATACTACCCAACGCGTATCTGCATTACTAGAGACAAGCCGGACATCTTGCGCAGAAAAAAGCGGACAACTTTGATAGGACAGAGCAGATTGATACGATAAGGAGACAACGCCCAGGTGGTACTGTCGTTTGACACATAAGTTCGCCAAAAAGGGGATATATGTGTCAAAGGGTCGAATGTAAGCATTTATTGCCTGTAAAGCAACTATTGCCTTGGCCTATGAGCACCGCTAACGGCTTCCAAAAAACGAGCATTCTCTGGTCTTCGCTCGAAAAATGGCTCTCTGACACATATATCTGCCGTTTTGACGCATATCATGGCCTGAAATGAGGGAAAAACTGTCGTCTGTCGAATATAACGGTTCTGGCTAATGAGCATCACCAAAAGTGAGCCAGAACCAAATTACCTGACAAATAATACTGAGTATCACGGCCAAGCTGATGAAGTTTGTAGCCCGCCAGGACTTCACCATCGGGAACTGCCATGTGAAAGCAGGAGAGACGTGCTTTGCCGTCCGGTCGGAGAGACGCGAAGGACGCTACTACATCGTTCACTATAATGGCATACGAAATGCCTATCAATGCAGTTGTGGGGCCAATTGTTGTGAACATGCACATCTGAAGGTTGTCCGCGAGTACGTGATGAGCACAGTCGTAGCCAAGACTTCCGATGCCATCCCGATGAGTGTCCCTGCAAGCGTTGCAGAAATCAGGGCTCGCAAAGCTTCCACAGAAATGACGCTGAACCGCACTGAGAAGGCCGTGAGTGTCCTTGTCTTGGACCCAACAGTAAAGAGTACTGTCGGGCAGTGGGAAGCCATTAGGAAGGCCGACCGCAAAAGACAACAAGCTTGGCAGGATGAGTATCGTCAGAAGGCCGAGGCACTGCGAGAGATGGAGGTAGCGGGATGAATATTTTAGTAGACACTACCTCTCGCAATGCTTGTATCATTGAAATGCTGGGTGAAGTCAAAAGTATGGTCTCTAATTTTAGTCGTAAATATCGTATGGGCTATGATGACTGCTATCAGCACGCAAGCTTGCTTATGCTTGAAGTCTATCCTACCATCCCTGATGACTACAATGTGAAGGCCTATTTAAATGGATGCGTACGTCGTGGTCTCTACCAGTTATTGAAGCGTCACATCGACTACAGTAACGCTACTGTAAGCTTAGCCACTCCAATTGATGATGACAGGACCTATCTGGATATCCTGCAGGCACCCGAGCAGAGTTGCATTGAAGAAGACGAGAAAGTACCTGCAGTTTTAG
Source organism: Ktedonobacteraceae bacterium (assembly GCA_036501345.1). Lineage (GTDB taxonomy): Bacteria > Chloroflexota > Ktedonobacteria > Ktedonobacterales > Ktedonobacteraceae > DASYAN01. Next base: position 695 of record DASYAN010000488.1, on the reverse strand, counting down.
CTTCAGAGGTTGTGCATGCAGCGTTACGCGAGTGCCGACTGGAAGAGCAAGTGTATGCTGTTATGACCTTTGGGTTAGACTACATGCCCGTGCCTAATGAAAAGCAGTCACATCGCTCACTACTCAAGCAAGAACGCCGTACAGACAATTTGCTAAGAAGCATAAAACGTGTATTTTACAAGCATCCACAAGTGCAAGGACTCATCCAACGTGAGACCTGTGTCCTGTAATCTATTTGACGCAGCACTCTGTCTACTCCAATCGGCAGAGTGCTTTTTCATGCCCTCTTGCCACATGTTGTCCGTACGGTATTGTCTGATGTCCATACGAGTAGGCAGCTTTGTAGAATTGGTGGCACACACGCAAAGTACACTTGTTCTACTTGTGATACTCGAAGAGAATTTGCTGTTATTCTTAGGCATGCGTCAAATCTGGTTGACAGTTTCTGACAAACTGAATCGCAGAGAGTGCCTTGCCAAGAGGCTTTAGACGTATCTGTGACTATTCAAACTGTCAACTCAACCTACCCTCAGATTGACGCTTGCCTTACCTCATTCGCTCGTTCTGTAATTGATGCGCATATTTGCATCTTTGTCTTGAAACGAGGAGAAATAATTTGAAACGTTTATTGTCTTGTATAACGCTCTTTAGTTTGTTGTTATTGTTGACTGGATGCGCATCGGCGGCTGCATCAC
>DASYAN010000487.1:0-27744 GCA_036501345.1 Ktedonobacteraceae bacterium | reverse complement strand
AAGGATGAGCTATTTGGTTGCGGGTAGAACCTGCCTTTTGGCTCTTTCCCCTTCAATCGCTTCGCTCTGTGGTTAGCCGAGCCATGAGGTCTCAGCTCAATGTTGCCTCGATTGGCCTCTCAGGCTAATCAAACACTTTCTTAAAGCTAGTTGACAGTAACATGAGGGATTGTGCCTCAAGTTCGAGCTGCTTTCTCAATCGTGCTATTTCACTGAGCATGGTTCTATCCTTTCTCTTTTGAAGAGGTGATCACTCTCGATAGCGACATGGGCAAACAAGATAGGTAAGAGTGGTCGATACTATCTAGAATAGCATGCAAAAAATTGGATGTCAATAAATTGATAATAAATTAATGGACAGTAAAAAATTGGGACTGCTTATTTGGCAGCGCATTAGGTACAATCTGGAAAAAAGGTAGGGGCATTATGGGCAGGTTACGTCTTCGAGTAAAAGAAGTAGCAAAAGAGAAGGGTTTTAAAATGATGGATCTAGTAAGAGATGCCCGCCTTGCTCTTAACACTGTTAGAAGTATCTACCACGATCCATACCGGACAGTCAATACTGATACCATCATGCGCCTTGCCAATGCCCTTGGAGTAAACGCCCTCGACCTGATTGAGGAGGTACCAGATGATGCGGCGAGAGAGGAAATGGAGGCAATCAAAAAGGGTTCTCAGGCAAATGAAGCCTAAGAGGTGGGAACGTAACTTCATCAAATGGGGCGACAAGGGATGGCTGGTGATCTCAATCCGGTCGGGGTCCTCATTAACAAGGCTCTGATCAAAATTCTGCTGTTCGTATCTCTGGTCTAAGGACTCACGGTCTAGGGCTAGGAAGTCCTCTAATCCTCTCTTTTTGCGACCATTGTGTCCTCCTTATGACTGGTGTAACCGCCTATAAGCTCATACCATTCTGAAAAAATGGTTTTACATCAATCCTTGCAAGCTCTTTAGAAATCTGTGCAAGGTCGTATAGCGATTGAAGCTCAAGCCAACTCTCAGGACTACGTCCGAATGCTTTAGAGAGCCTGACAGCCATCTCAGGAGAAATCCCAGCATGTCCGTTTAACAGAAGCGATAAAGTTTTACGGGTAACGCCAAGACCTTCTGCAGCTTGCGTTACTGTCAAGCCTAATGGTTCAATGCACAAGTCCCTAACAATTTCTCCGGGATGTGGAGGGTTTTTCATGGTCATTTTTTTGTACTCCTATTGCAAGCATTTTGCTAAATAAGAGAACATTATTTCAACTTTTTGATCTCTATACCATCTAAAGACAGCGTGATAAAGCTTGTTGTTAGCTTTTTTTCATGTACTTTGATGGTATGCAATAACTTTGCAGTCAGTTCCTCAAGGGTGCTATATTTGTTAAAATGCATCCAAATAATACCGTTGCATGATTTTCCTTCTTTAAGTACAAGGCGCTCAAAATCTTGATCATACGTGATAATAACTGCTCTCTCTTCCATTGCATACTGCAAGATAGAACTATCATCGGTCCCCCGACTTGCTTTATATATATCATGACCATGTTGTTTCAGCTTGTTTGCAACATAAGAAGCTATATTTTCGTCAATCCAAAATTTCATGATGCAATACGATCTTGAATATGCTTTTCATGAAGCTGTTTGTACGTATAGGAAAGTGCTGCAAGAATTTGCTCCCGTGTTAAGTCATACTCTTCAATGATATTTTCTATCGTCCATTCAAGCGAAAGCAACTCTAGGATTAACTCGACGCTAATACGCGTGCCATCAATACGCGGCTTACCTCCAAGCACACCAGGGGTACTAACAATTTGGGTACTCATGATTCTACCTCTCTTTTCATCTTGGTGAGTGTGATACACAACCTATCTTATCACTATTGCTAGTATCTTAGCATCTAGTGTATGTTTTGTCAACGCAAAATTGTGTAATTGTCAAAATTTGGGATTTTACCTGCTAAACGCACTTCTGTCTAAAATGTCCGGATAGGATTGATCTGCTAGCCTTTTTTCCGTCCCTCCTAATGCTATGATGACTACTCGTGCCGCCTCTTGTTCTCCGATAAGCTTACCTAACTGTTCTTGATGCGCCCCTAATTGATCATACGCGGCATTGATAATCTCATGACTTGCTGTAGTTTTAAAGCCAGTTGACAGTAGCATTAAGGATTCTGCTTCAAGTTCGAGCTGTTTTCTCAATCGGGCTATTTCACTGAGCATGGTTCTATCCTTTCTCTTTTGAAGAGGTGATTACTCTTGATAGCAACATGGGCAAACGAGATAGGGAAGAGTGGTCAAAACTGCCCCTGTAAGGGGAGTACTCTATACTACCATTACATGTCGACTGTTGGCAAGAGAAAGAGCATGCTACTATGAGGAAAATACTGAAGAGGCTTGTATGATACGCTTAAGGTTGCGAGAGGTTGCAGAAGCAAAGGGAATGAGCCGTACGAAACTATCACGACTTGCAGATATAAACTATAAGACTGTCAACCGACTCTGGAAAGACCCATATCGAGAGTTTACCTCCACGTCGCTTAGTCAACTTGCTCGGGCATTAGGTGTTCCTGTTACTGACCTGATTGAGGAGGTACCAGATGATGCGGCGAGAGAGGAAATGGAGGCAATCAAAAAGGGTTCTCAGGCAAATGAAGCCTAAAAGGTGGAACCTCATCTTTCTTCTTACTGCACTTCAGCGCTCTTTTCAGCTTGACATTGATGGAGCTGCCAAAGTGCTCGGGGGTGTTGGCGATCTGTCCGGGGTAGTGCGTGATTTGGCCTATCGGCTCTATGCCATTTGTGAACGCAAAAGCTGGGTGCAGGAGGCGTTGGCCTATAATATCCTGATTGCATCTTGGTCGGGTATTAGCGATCAAGCACGAAAGCTGGCTGTTGTCCCGCAACAGGCGACACTCAACTTAAACTGAGAGTGGGGTGTGTCACTGCTCAGATTTTTCTTCGTTGAGGAGGCACATCTCTGCTTCGAGGTGTTGCAGCGCGAGTTTCTCTAGATCAGTTTCAGAGAGACGATCCTTCCGCTCTTGTTTCAGTTGCCGAATGTAATCATGAAATTGAATTGTTTGCTCCTGCTGCTTTTGCTCAGAGAGTAATGGTATGTTGCGCAAGGCAATGCTCTGAAGTGGGTAGAACTCGTTGTCGCGAAACGAGAGGGCCAGTGTGTTCGCGTAGACCTCGACAAATGGCTGGAGGGTAGATGTGAAATAGTCACGTTGGGTGCTAACGATCGTGAGACATCCTGCTAGCTTTCCTTCTCGTTGCAAGGGCCAGGCTATAGCGCTACACATATGCGGATATGGTCTGAAAGGAAATAGATTCTGCGAATGTTCCAGATCCTGTACAATTTCAGGTGCCCCTCGGCTCACCGTTCTGCCAGAGAGTGACTCTGCTCCGAGGAACCCGATCTTTCTCCTAATGGTTGGTTCCCAGGGAGCCGTGCCTAGACTCATCCATGTCGCAAGGCTACGGACAGGTTGTCCTTGTGGAGGAGGAGTACAGTGGATGACAGTGAGTTCCATACCAAGATGATCAGCGTCGAGGTGTTCAATTGCTCGCTGCAGGGTTAGGCTCTGTAACGACCAAGCTCGAAATGGCCCACTAGTAGTTGCATAGGCAGCAAATGTACGAACAAGAAACTCTGAAGGGATCTCAGGTTTTAAATGATCAACTGGAGGAGGCGATGGTATGGCAGGGGAGGAGAGTTCAGCTTGGATCAGCTCTGAGAAAAGCATGCGATGTTGGGGAAAGATGTCTGGTAAACGTTTGAAATAGCGCATGCGGGGTTCCGACTCGCCATTAATCCAACGTGTCACTGTGTAGGAAGTGACGCCTAGCTCGTCCGCCACACGTTGTCGCTCGCTAGGACGTTCCGTCAGGATTCTAAGCAGGTCTCTCCAATTGGTAGGGGTTGTAGGGATCGCCAAGGCGTTTCTTCTCCTCTAAGCACTTACTGCTTGTTCAAATTTATACCACAAGAATCTGAATCTGCCAAGAGAAAAAAATAAAGGTTTTATAGACCCTAATCCTCATTTTTAGGTTATTATTTTTGAGTATGGACATATTGCAATAGTTCTGATATGCTCCGTGAAATAGATATATTTGGAGTTATGTTAAGCGGAGAATGAAGTATCAATCCCGAGATATGGTACAATAGTAAGTAGCAGCGGCAGGGAGGACTAATGCCACCGAAAATACGGAAGTTGAAGGCAGATCTCCAGAGGGCAGGCTTTTACTCCCAAACCTGGGAAAGGGAGCCATGTAGTTTTTCGTCATAGTCTCGATCCTTTCCTGAGAGTAACGATCGCGTGTCGTCACGAGTTAGAGATAGGGCTAACAGATAATCTCTATTGGAGGGAAAGGACACCAACATGAACCCGCCAACAAGAGAAGAGTTTGAACAGCTTAAAGAAGAAGTACGCAAGCTTAGGGAGCAATAGACGGAGCCCATCAAGATTACACGACTGGAGATTGATTCGGGCAGCATGTACAAACAACTTGACTCAGTCCAACAGGATACGGCAGTACTCAAAGAAGAGGTCAGGGACCCCACGCTTAAAAGCCTTATCATTACCCACATCTTTTGGGACACTTTGACGAGCCATGATGACGAGCCAAGTTATATTGAAGAGGCAACTATAATCTCTGCTTTGGCGATCCTCTCTACATGCGGCTCAAAAAACTTGTGGGTAATGATAAGCGCTTAAAAGCGGGGGCTTGCAGTAACCTGTAACGGGTTATCGCGGCTTCACCTGACCAGACTCAGCTAAGCAATGAGCTACGTTCGGAGCGAAATAGGTACGTTGGGATGCGTGGGCCAGTCCCAACCGCTACGGTTGCAGGTTAAACAGGATTACAAGGGTTAGTGCCAGTGCTTGCAACGATAAACCGCCCCTGAACATTGTCGAGGCCCCCATTACCTGGGAAACCAGTGGTTCCGAAAGGGACAAATAGTTGAGTAGCGTTTTTGTTTTAGATACCAACAAACAGCCTGTAGATCCGGTTGATCAGGGCAAGGCACGAATACTGCTGACAAGAGGAAAAGCGGCAGTTTATCGTCTTTTTCCATTCACGATCATTCTCAAAACAGCAGTTGAGACACCGATTAAGCCATTGCATGTCAAGATTGATCCCGGGAGCAAGACCACGGGGATAGCTATCGTTAACAACGCAACTGGAGAAGTAGTCTATGCCGCTGAGTTGTTTCATCAGGGAGAGGCCATCAAAAAGCGATTAGACAAACGACGTGGTGTACGCAGGAGCAGACGTAATCGGAAAACGCGGTATCGTCAAGCACGATGGAGGAACCGACGCAACAAGAAGAAGGGGTGGTTAGCACCATCTTTGCAGAGCAGGATCACGAACATCCTGACTTGGGTAAATCGGTTTAGGCAAAGGTGCCATATCACGAACATCAGCATGGAACTAGTTAGGTTTGACATGCAGCTTATGGAGAATGCAGAGATCTCTGGAGTTGAATACCAACAAGGTACTTTAGAGGGATACGAAGTCAGGGAATATCTCTTACAGAAGTGGGGACGCAAGTGTGCCTACTGCGGCAAGGAAAATGTCCCCTTGCAGATTGAACACATGGTACCACGCGCCAAACTTGGATCAAACAGGATATCAAACCTGTGCTTAGCTTGTGACAAGTGTAACAAGGCCAAGGGAACCAAGGGCATTGCCGTATTCTTGAAGAAGAAACCGGAGTTGCTCAAAAAAATCGAAGCCCTTGCCAAAGTGCCCCTGAGAGATGCTGCTGCTGTGAACACCACTCGCTGGGAGTTGTTCTACAGACTAGAGTCCTTGGGACTACCAATTGAATGCGGTTCTGGAGGACTGACCAAGTTCAACCGAACCACAAGAGAACTGCCTAAAACGCACTGGATAGACGCGGCGTGCGTTGGCAAATCCACTCCTGAGCACATCAAAGTAACTGACGTGCAACCACTACTCATCACTGCCAATGGGCATGGTCGCAGAAGAATGTGTTCTGTTGACGAGAATGGCTTCACCTCTGGCAATCCCAAGCAAGCCGGACGCAAGAAAGGTTTCAAGACAGGCGATATCGTCAAAGCCATTGTGACAGAGGGCAAGCGTATTGGTGTTTACGTCGGGCGTGTTGCGGCACGCGCAACAGGCTCATTCAACATCACAACCAAGAACGGAACCACCCAAGGGATTGGACACCAGTATTGCAAAGCATTACATCGGTCTGATGGCTACAGTTACCAAAGAGGATCAGCAGTGGCTATTGCTCAATCGGAAGCAGAGGCGGTTTCTGCTTCTACCTAAAAGTTTACCCAGGCATAGTTTACCCCTGTGCCCAAGCCCCAAGAAAGGAAGACCTGTTTCCTCCCCATGCTTGAAAGCAGGGGTATCCACAGGCCGACGTTTGATGAATGCAGAGCAACGTTTCAATAAGATCGAGCAACGCCTCGACACTTTGGAGCAAGACCGCGACAATATTGTCGAGAGCGTCGAGAGCAAGAAAATTCTACTAAAACTTGCTAGACTTCACCGTATCAGCTTGCAAGAGCTTAAAGCTCAGCTCGAATTAGACATGGGAGATGTCAGGGAGCGCTTTGACATTATTGAGCGCAAGGTCGAAACTATTGAGCGAACGATGGCGACAAAAGATGATCTCGCCAAAGTCGAGGCACGCGGGCAGTATGGATAGCAAGATTGATCAGCACGGCGAGCTGCTCAGAGAGATACTGGCACGGTTGCCAAAAACTGGACAATAACTTTTCAGAATAATGTGATGCACTAGCACTAATGTATCTTTTGCTTGTCAAGTAAAAGATACATTATTTTATAATTCTGCTAAGAATGTGCCCAGAATTCGAGAAGATCGCTCTTGGTAACGATGCCCTCTAGTGTGCCCTTGTTCATGACGGCAACAGCGGATTGGTTGTTGGCAAAGATGGTATAGGCCTCGCGTGCAAGAGCCGTCGCTTCTAATTTGGCAAATGGAGGTCCCTGGATCTCGCCGACTGCGCATTTATCCAGAGGCTCGCCACTGACAAGACGGCGCAGAAGGAGGTCTTCAGTCAAACTGCCGATCATTTGCCCATTCTCTATAACTGGTGTTTGGCTGATACCGTAACGGCGCAGCAGTTCGACGGCGTCGGCAACCGAGTCGGTGGGACGAATACTGACGACGAGTGGCATGCTGCGGGAGTTATTACGGCGATAAGTAAGCACATCCAGCAGCGTTGGCTGATCATTTTCAGCTGAGAGCAGTAGATCATTCTCACGCATCCAAGTGTCATCAAACTGCTTGCTCAGGTAGCCACGACCCGTATCGGGGAGAATGACAACAACAACATCATCGGCGGTCAGGCGACGGGCATAGGTCAGTGCCGCAGCCAGAGCTGTGCCAGCCGAGCCACCTGTCACAATGCCGTCCTCACGCGCCAGCCTCCGTGCCCAGTAGAATGAGGAGCGATCATCAATGCGAATCACTTCATCCACCAGGGATGGATCATAGTTTTTGGGGAGTATATCCATGCCGATACCTTCGACCTTATATGGCTTGGGGGTATCCCCCGAGTAGACCGAGCCTGTAGGATCTGCACCGATAATTTTGATATTTGGATTCTTTTCTTTGAGGTAACGAGCCGTTCCCGAGATTGTTCCTCCTGTGCCAATGCCAGCGACAAAGGCAGTGATACGGCCAGCGGTATCAGACCAGATTTCTGGCCCGGTTGTGGCATAGTGGGCTGCAGGATTGGCAGGATTGGCATATTGATCAGGACAACAGGCACCGGGTATTTCCTTAGCAAGTCGATATGCCACGTTCTTATAATGGTCTGGCGATTCGTGGGTGACGCTGCTCGGACAGATGACGACTTCCGCGCCATAGGCACGTAGGAGACTACGTTTCTCTTCACTGGCTTTGTCCGTCATAACAAAGATGCAGTGATAGCCTTTGATTGCCGCTGCCATTGCCAGACCATGACCTGTATTGCCACTGGTTGGCTCGATGATCGTGCCACCTGGGTGCAGTAATCCGTGCTGCTCAGAGTAGGTGATCAAGGCAGGACCAATACGGTCTTTGACACTGCCCCCCGGATTGAGCATTTCCATTTTGGCCAATACGATAGGTGCTACATCGCTGGCAACTCTGTTGAGTCGCACAAGTGGGGTATTGCCAATTTTTTCTAGTATCGAGTTAGCATAGCGCATTTCGCCTGTTGTTTCTTTCATAAGACTTATCCCTGGACACTCTAATTACAATAAAAATACTTTTATATGGTGTCTTACTATTCCTGCTCTGGTACATTGGTAAGCCTGTAGAGAGTTGCCATAGGGATAGTCAAATCAAAGCTTGCTAGTCTTACCTCCTGGCCTGATTCGAACTGTCGGTATACCCATACATCCCCTTGACGGTGATATATCTCTACTTCCTGGTGTTCACTGCTAATAAGGACATACTCTTGGATGGTTGGGCATTTCTTGTAGGAGCGGAACTTCTTGCCTCGGTTGTCGCTTTCTGTACTAGGTGAAAGCACTTCAACGATGAAGCGGGGAGATTGAATAATATCAACTCCTCTTTTACTATCCTCTGGGTTACAACTCACAGTGACATCTGGATAAAAGTACTTTTCTTCTGCAACCTGTACCCTCACATCGGATGAGAAAGCACGGCACGGGCCTTCACCAAAGTGGGTATCTAGTGCTTGTAGCATATTTGTTGCAATGCGTGCATACTCTACGGTTCCCCCTGACATGGCATATATATGCCCATATACATACTCATACTTGACATCACTGCTCGCACGATCTATTTCTAGATACTCCTCTGGACTTATCCAATGCTCACGTTGTAGTGCCATCGATCATATTGCCTTCCGTTTCTCTGGCATCATGCCTCACCATCAATGCTTTGCTTCGTCGGGACCTTTTCCTGTCCCTTTTTCAAGAAGGATACTCCATATCCCCTCGCTGTGTCAATTCTTCGACGATAGAAAAAATTATCCAATGATAGACAAACAGCACAATGTTTTGTATACTTTCATTAAACAATCCTAAATTACTATAAGCAGAAAGGATATGACCAACGATGATTGATAATCCCTATATCAGTATCAATCCGAATATTGCATTTGGAAAGCCATGTATTGCTGGTACACGTATTAGTGTGGAATTGATCCTTGAGTTCCTTTCTCTAGGTCATACCATCGATAACTTGCTTGAATACTATCCACAGCTTACACGTGAGCAGATTCAGGCGGCAATTGATTTTGTCCGTGAACGTGTCCATCATGAATATAGCCAGGAACGTGCCGCTGGGAAGAGCTTACAGCAAGGCTTTTGCGTCTTGTCAAAACACGTGAAGAAATACTTGCTACCAGTTTCATTGTACTCTCCAGCGGTCAAAGCGAAATTACTCCCTTGAAAAAGAGATAGATTGATAAAATACCATCCCCATTAAATGGTCTCTTCTTGCCCTTCTCCGTGAAAATCTTGTAACATGTACGCCGCTGAACATCGTCAGTTCTTGATCGTATTCCTCAGTTGGCAAAGTCGGGACGTTCTACCCTAGGTTTTAAGGATAGGCCATGCTACCCTTAAATAATAAGTACGGGGTGGAAAGGAGAATGCCCAGTACTCCTTTTATAGTAGTCTCAACTAAATACCAGAAGAGAGGTGCAAAGGTATGTTATTGCCTCTTACGTCACAAGAATGTTGTTTCACGGCTCTATGCATTTTCATGGTGGTAGGTTTCATACGAGGGTGGGCCAGGGAAGTTATATCTCTAGTATTTATTCTTTTGGCTGTATGCCTAGTCCATCCTGATACCAGTGATGCTTTTAATTGTTTTCTGGGTCGCTCGGGAAATTTTATTACATATGTGAGCGGGGCCTCGCAGGTGCCTGCTTCTGCTTGCAATTCAGGTATTAGCTTTCTAGGAGGCGCATTCTGGTCGCTACTCATCTTTGTGCTTCTGGTAACTTTGGGCTACTGTGTTGGCAATAGAGTCTGTCCATACCCACGCTGTACGTTGACGCGTTTCTTGGGCATTCTTCCAGCAGTCATCTCTGGGACAATTATCCTTTTCTATCTGTCTTTCTATCTGAAAGCTATTGGAGGACCTACTAATCTCCAGATGAACCTACAACGGCTAGATCCGAGCAGTTTTGTGCCTGTAGTCTGTGTCATTCTGATTATTACACTTATCGTTGCGCTTATTACATCATGTTGTAAGAAGTAGTAAGGTGGCTAGTGGAGCTTTCCGTCCATCTACGAATGCGGCAATTCTGACTATCCCCCTCAAAGGCCTACCATTGATCAATACCATCACATTCATCTTGAGCACCGATGGTTCAGTGACGACGACGAATAAGCAAATCATCCGTGGACGTCGTGTAGATCAAAAGGGAAATATCACTCTGATCGGATCAAAGTCGCATATTGGGTTTTTCAATAACCAAGCTCAGATTAGTCTACAGGATGTACTATCACCTTGGCCTCTTCGTGCCAATCCGCAGAAAACATAACCTGAGCGTGCTTTTCTTCTCTTTTGCCTGTCTAATTGTCGCCGATCCAACATTGCCATCCAGTAACATTGTTGTAGCCATTCAGACGATCTATTATGCCAGAGGAATCTGAAGAGCTATATTGCCATTGACAGGCATTCAGCATTGAGAAAGGTATCTGGTGGTGATAGGATGAATCTTGTATATGCTGGAATGGACTCTGACTTTTTGTTCCATTATTGCGAAGACATGTAAAACTATAGGCATTAGCACTGGCCAACAGTTGCATATTCTGAAAGCCTTGCGCTTGACAATAGCCAGCTAGATTATAAATTCCGTGGTTAGTGTCTCCGGCGAGATGAGCGTTACCGAAACATTCCCACGAGTTAGGGTCGAAGTAATTGAGGAAGCGATCTTCTGCCTGTGGATCGTTAGTGATGGTTCGACAGGCGTCCTCCATATTGATGGTTCCGACATTCTGACCATCACTCGACACACACCTCCAATTGTAGGCATTATGATTACCAATTACCTTTGCACTGGTGAAGTCACCTTGTGATGTACAATACTTACTTAGCTGGTGTTTAGTTAAGAGGCCGTATATCTTAATTTGTCCAATGGTGGAGTTGATGCTGTTAACGGTGCTAGGGTTAGGATTATTAACCTTGCTTCCACCCAAACTGCCCCAGCATTCCCATGATGTAGGATCTGAGTAACCACTATGGCCATCATCTTCAGCTAGGCGATCTATGACGTAGGCATATCCTCGATATTGGATTTGGCAGGCTGCAAGCATGGTATCGAATTTATCAGTCTCTGTCTGTCCATTGCCTGTACAGCGAAAGTCATAGGCAGTAGCACCATCGTGCACGTAATTCTGATAGCCGAGGGATTGACAGTACTTTGTGAGGTTGATGCCGCCTACCAATGTGGCGTTGGTGAAGCATTCCCATGCGCTCGTGTCGTCAGTAGTCGTATCAGTGCTTGATGTAGGGTGCTGAGGATGAGTATTCCAGTAGTTCAGTAAGCGATCTTCTGCGCTATTGTCATTGAAGATGAATTGACAGGCTGCTTTCATTGAGAGGTTTCTGCCAGGAGCATCGCCGCCAGGAGTACCAGTCCAAAATTGGTGACATGTCCAGGCGTAAGCGTTATCGCCATCTCTCTGGGCTCCGCCAGTGGTGATGGGGTTCTGAGTTGAAGCTCCTGGTATGCCGCTTTGCTGGCAGTACCGATCCAGATCGTCTTTCGTTAGCTGACCCAGGATGGTGATTGGTGATTGGTTGCTCTTGGAACTACTATAGATACAGGAATTTGATGGTGAAGCGGTGCTCGTAGAGACATCCGAACCGTCTGGCTCGCTGTGGCTATTGTAGTTGCCATTACCATTGTAGCCTTCTGTCCCTTGTATGCAGCTATCCATGCTATTGTGCGCATCAACTGTTGCAATACCTAGTTGTCCCGAGATGATGGTCAGCCCAATGATAAGCAGAGCCAGAGATGGATATGCCCATTTTAATGGTTTTGGCGCTTGCATCTCCTTTGGTGGGGCTGATAGCTGTATTCTCTTTATTTTTTGTAATATCCTGATTATGTGCATGATGTCTTCCTTTCTTGATAGTGGATATTGATAGATTGATAAATTGCGATAATGCCGCTAATAGTATGTTAACAATGGTATGACATTTTGGTGAGTTGCCAGCTAGAGGCGAAAGCTCAATGTGATAAGCTCCAGTGAAGCAGGAAACCTCACTGTGAGGACATGCCACAATCTGGTGGATTAGGAAGCCTCTGGCTTTTGCCTTGGGGAGAATGCCAATCTGTTCATAGTGACGACTCCCCATGGAGAAATCCAGGGGCTTCTCGCAGTAGTCCCTCGGAACAGACCCTGAGAGACAGTTTCACGAGGGCTCCGTCCGAGCCCACTGTCATACAATCTAGTAGGTGGCTTGTGGCTCTTAAAAATCCTACATCATTGATCGGTAGACATTGGTTAACACGGCAGTGTTTTTACCTGTAGCCCTTCGCTACAGAACCCATACACTATTCAGTTGTTTATGTGCTACGAAGAGAAGTATCGCATAGGTGTCCATATACAAATGTTCATCATACAGGAAAGGAAAGTGAATATTTTGTCATGCAGAAAGCTACCACCAGTACCCAAGCCCCAGAAAAGGACTCACCATTCATCCCCATGTCTAAAGCGCATGGGTCTTCTGGTTCTGGGCGTGATAATAAACTGAGCAGAGGACAAAAGGATGGGGCAGATGACCCATTTACGGCGTTGGTCCATGGCTCCACTGGGTAGCGCGGACGATGACAGGGAAATTGAGTTGGTTATCGAGGCGTGTCGACTCATGGTAGCCAGGAAGGGTTAGATTCTTCATAATGAGATTCCTCCATATATTAGAAAAATTTAGTTATATCTTGATTAATTTAGTTCACTTTAGCAATAAATCAAGCAGATTGCAAGCGAAACCCTGATGAGAGATGTCTCTCTCTATAATAATAGCCAAGAGAAGTGGTCTTTGCAATGCCTTTTGAGTGACAACTAGTAGACAACATAGTATTCCTTGTTTTTATTACCCAGGAAGATCCCCCCTTCGCTCCGATACATCCTTTAATATTGAATTATGCTTGTCATCCAACTGGGCTTGACTGAGGTAAAAAAGTCAGGTACACTTATTGGCAACTGGTTGGGTTTAACTCCGATGTTTGTGCGAAGTCTATGCGCACTTTATGGACAAATCTCGGCGGTACCCTTTATTCAAGTCCTGTTTGTATGTTGATGCTCTGATGTAGGCGATAATTTTACTCCGTTTTGTATAGATCTATTATACTTTTTTGATTTGCATGAGGAAATTTATCCGCTTGCTTTGCTCCTATCCAATCACATTAGCTACTTTGGGGATATTGATAGCTTCTATATTTATATTCTCAAGTATCGTAAGTATAACGCTTTTTGTATTTGCAATCAGTGGTGTTGTTCTTATTGTGTTTGGTGAGCATTTTCCTTTTGAAGTAACATTACAAAAAAAATTTGGCATTCATAGAGAAATATCTGTCCCGGTGTTACTTTTTATTTTGGCTTTATTGGCGGGAGTGCTTCATGTACCAACTATAGTGACTGTGTTTTTACAAAAATTAGATATTATTATGTTTATTTTTTGTATGGCATTTCTTTCTCAAGGACTTGATCGCTCGGGGTTTTTCGCGTTTATCGCATATCACTTCATTCAAATAGCGCGTGGACATATGCGCCTGCTTATTCTTTGCGTTTTTTTGCTTTCAAGTATACTCGCATACTTTACAACGAACGATCTGGTTATCATTGTGCTTACTCCAATTATTTTTTCAATTGCTGTGCAATCACAAATAAAAAATGTTAAATTATTACTTATAGGCGAATTTGTTGCGGCAAACATTACGGCCATGGGACAACTATGGGGCTCACCGACGAATATTATTTTTGCAAAGACCTTGCATCTTTCATTCTTTCAATATACCTCATTAATGATAATTCCAACTATCTTCTGTACTGCACTAAGTCTGGTTGCACTTTTTGTGGTTACTTCTAGGGCAAAATTCTTTCCTCAAAGGTGGCAATGGGAATATGTTGATGACTATGTGGTGCACGAAAATTATGAATATTCTTCTTTTACGCTAAGTATGCTGTGTTGGCTATTGCTTTTTTGCTGTACATTTCTCCTTGTTATATTTGCCACAAATACAAATCGTACACTTTTCTATGCTATTGTACCTGCATTTGTTGGAGCGATTGGTTTAATCAGTATAGAGTCAACAAGAACAGTAAAAACAGAAATAGTAGCATCTTGTAAGAGAATTCCTTATGGTATTTTCTTTTTTAGTATGTTTTACTTCTCACTCGTAGCAGAATTAATAAACACTCATTTTGTTTCTAGTGGAGTCATACCTTTCTTAACAAATCTTCTTAATTTCCCTCCACCAATTGTTGCCATATTTGGCACAATCGGAACCAGTATAGTGGTAAATATTTTAAATGATCTTCCGGCATCTGCAATAATTGCAGAGCTTTTGCAACGTATACATAGTACTCACATTGCATCCCAACTTGCATTCATGCAAAGTACTCTTATTGGTCTTAATCTTGGAACGTGTCTTACTCCAGTTGGAGCTCTTGCCGGTATGATATGGTTGAATATCATAAGGACAGAGGAAAAGCGTTATCATGTAAAAAATATGATTATTCCTACCCGCATGGACCTTGTTCGTTATAGCTTTATACAATTCATTCCTATTGCTGTTCTAACATCAATAGTAAGCTCGTTATTTATATACAGGTAAAAATACCCTACGCAAATATTGTCCATTTTGTAGGGACCTGATTTATCGTGTCACCCTTAGGTGATCGCGTCAAGTACTCCCGAGATCTTGTAGCCTTGAGTATGGAACGCTGACAATGAACCTGGTCCTTTTTGCGTGGTTCTAGTGCAAAGCGTATCCAATTAAGGTATAATCCACACACTATAGTCAAGGATGTGTTCAGTGGCAGGCGGGTCAGCTTCCTATAGTCATAAAAAAAGAACATTGAAGAGGAGCTTGTGTTGCTATGCTACTATCTGATAAGCGTATTGTGGAGGAGAGGAGGCGTGGCAATATTGTCATTGAGCCGTTTGATGAGCGTCATCTGGGCACAAATTCTTATGATTGCCGCCTGGGAGAGTGGTATTTTCAGGGTGATGCCAATGTAGAGGTGATGCATCTGGATATCCCTGAGGAGATTAGGCGCTATTGGGGCGAACCTCGGAAAGCGGAAGATGGCAAAATTGCTATCCGTCCTGGTACAACTATTCTGGCGCATACGCAGGAAATTGCTGGTGGCCACAAGGGCTTCCTGGCCAAAATGTATTCGCGTAGTACAGTTGCTCGCTCTGGTCTCTCTGTCTGCCGCTGCGCTGGCGTCGGTGATGTTGGGTATATCGGGCACTGGACGATGGAGATTAGCAATCATACACAGACGGCTATCTGGATTCCTGTGGGTTTTCGTATTTGTCAATTGACTTTTGAATATGTTGGTGAGACACTCAAAGAATATCGAGGCAAATATGGCAATGCCGATGATCAATGGACGCCTGAAGATATGTTGCCTAAGCCGCAATTTGATTGGGACTATGATGTCTATCGTACCGATAAGGGGAAGTAGCTTGTGGCTAATAAGGGACATTTTATCTCGTTCGAGGGCCTGGATGGGGCTGGAAAAACTACACAGATGGATCTGCTGGAGCGCTGGTTGGATGCTCATGGGGTGTCCTATATACGCACTCGTGAACCGGGAGGCACTCCACTTGGTGTCGAGATACGTCAACTCCTCTTCCATCATCCCGAGCTAACAATTACTCCACTGGCGGAAGCGTTCTTATTTCAAGCTGATCGTGCCCAACACTTTGCGACTGTGGTGCTGCCCGCGCTCTATGCTGATGAGACCCTGGTGATCAGCGATCGGTGTCTTGACTCTAGTATTGCTTATCAAGGAGTTGCGCAGGGAGTGGGTGCCGATCTGGTTGAAGAGCTCTCGTTGCTGGCAACTCAGGGACATGTGCCTGATCTAACTATCTTCCTGGATCTAGAGCCTGCCCAGGTGGGAACACGTACTGATTCTGCACAGGATCAAAGTGGCCTGCGTGAGACTCCGAGCCGCTTTGACCGTGAATCTGAGCAATTTCATCGCCGCTTACGAGAGGCGTTTCTTGCGCTGGCTGCTGCTCATCCTGAGCGGATCAACGTTATTGATGCAGGACAATCAGTTGAACGTATTCATGAGCAGATTGTTGGGTTGGTGGAGAAGTTACTACAAATGGGGTAAAATGAGAGCGTTTTTGAATCCCATAAAGAAAGCTGTGTTCCTCCTACTATCTGCACTCCAACACATGCTATTGGCTTTCATTTGACGAACACAAGGAACGAAAGTACTCTTGTCCCTCGCGAATAGCATTTTTGATTTCTGCAATACTATAACCATCCAGGATGTTTGGATCGTGTAAAATAGTTGGACAAAAACCATTTTCGAGTAGCAATTTAGGGAGTACGCCAAAAGCAATGGTACGAATGTTGCCATCGTAGAAGAGGTGCGCTTGATTCAAATCTTGGCAGCAGCCCACGATGGCAGTCAATTTATCGTCGTCATTGGTACTTTTGCTGATCTCTTCCTTATTGTTTATCTCATCTATCTCAGCGTAATATTTGTCAATAATAGTATTAGCAATAGCCAGACATTCCTCCGGCGTTGAATTCGTGGTCCTATAATAATAAGTATCAAGGGATGGATCTAAGCAATTGTTTCCTACAGGATGACCCTTATCTCCATAGCGGAGATCACCATTTCCTCCTTGGTTCTTGCTCCGACATGCATATTTTTCTTGTAGTTCTTTGAGGCCACTTTTGCTACCGTTAGCGCCATCCCATCCAAACCTAGATGTACGCCCATTATTATCGTATTTTCTGTAGCCTAGCCGGAATTTTTCCTTTTTATTGCCCTCTCGTACCTTTCGATACGTATCTGCAATAGCTATATCATGCATTTGCTCAAAATATTGCCCTGTTAGCTTTTTTGCCCTGTGTGTTTCTTCAATGCATAGCCCATCTAGCATAGCATTAAACAGCCTCTTCGTACCCGCTATAAAAGATGGTTCATCATCAACTATAAATGCTGGACCATTATCGTGTTGATATTGCTTATCAACGCACAGACGCCAAAATTGTTCGACGGGAAAGTCTTTTAAATAGGAAATTTTTTTTCGTTTAACAGAAAATTCCTGATCTAATTTTTTAGATAGCTCAGCTGCTTTATATCGCTCATGATGTATGGCTCCATTTGTCCATGATTCAGTTTCTGTGTGAACTTCATAACTATCTTGTCTATTTATTTGTCGCCGATTTTCATAAAAATTACTCGGTGGCTGATTTGTTCTATGCTGATTTAGCATTTCTCTCTCTTCTTCTTTCTGCATACGAAGCTTTTCACTTTCCCACTGTTCTTGATCGTTCCTCGCTTGTTGTTCCCAATGGCTACGAGGTATACCCAATTCCTGAAGGCTTTGATCGCGAGCTGACCGCTTTGGTGGATGGCCTCCATCCCCTTTACTTGTAAAAGACTTGCCAAGATCTTTGCCAAAACGCCATAGCTTTTTCATAGCTATTTCATTTCTCGCTTTCTTGTAGTAGCAAAGTCACTTTTCTATACTTTGCTGTTCGTAGATCGTCTTCCTTATGAGAAGAGAGCACAAAGGGAACTCGAGAGCATTTCTCAATGCTGTCAAATGATGCTCTTACAGCTAAGGATAGCGAATGCGAGGGGTGTTTTCCAGGACATCTAGGGAACAACTTCACGAAAAAAAGGATACCACTCTTGACGAGAGGGCATTGGTAAGGAAGTTCGTTTAGCTTCTTGCCTTATCCTTAGAGCGATGGATAGAACCAACTTCTATCAAGTTGAGAAATGTCCTCATTTTGGGCCTGAAACAATATAATCGCCTCATCCGTAATTATTGAGAGTTCAATAGATGTGTAAAGGATAGAATTGTGAATCAAGTCAACTGGCAACACAGACGGGATATCCTGATCTGCGTTATATGCTTGGGTATTATCATATGGACTGTTTGGGGGCTCGTCAACCAATTTGTCGAGGCTATTTTTCTGCTCTTGCTTGGGATGGCTGTGGCCTTCTTAATTACTCCTGGTGTGAATTTTCTTCAGGAACGAGGTGTGCCGCGACTATTGGCGACAATTATTATCTATATTGTCGTTCTGACGGCATTGGGCGGCTTTTTCTATGCACTGATCTTCTCTCTGATCAATCAGGTTGAGGGCTTTTCACTGACAATTGTCGCTTTTATTGATCAAGTGCCTGATAGATTAAAGAATTTTATCGACTTCTTGGAAACGCAAGGAAGAATTCCCGATGGGAACATTCAAACTGCTATTGGGCAAATTCAGACCCAGGTGACGCAGTTTGCCAATTCGGCTGCTAGCGATGCACTTAATATTATGGTCTTTGTGGCTAATACGTTTATCGATTTCGTGGTTGTCCTGGTGATCAGTTTTTATCTTACTCTGGATGGCAAGCGTATTCGCGATGGTCTCTTCAGCATCGTTCCAGCGCGTTGGTTACCACATGCGCATCTCTTCGAAGATTCACTTAACCGCGTTGTGGGCAATTATATTCGTGGACAGCTTATTCTGGCCCTGATTGTTGGTGTGATGACTGCTGTTGTCTGTTTCATTACTGATCTGGGACAATTTGCGCTGGTCTTTGGGGTGCTGGGCTTCCTCTTCGAAACGATTCCGATGGTTGGTCCTCTGCTGGCATCCATCTCGCCTATCCTGGTTTCAATGTTGCTAGGTCATCCATGGCCTCTGACCATCGAAGTCTTAGTGTGTTTTATTCTCATTCAGGCAATTGAGAGTAATGTGCTGGGACCGCGTATCGTGGGACATGCGGTAGGCCTGCATCCAGTAGCCTCGATTCTCGCCCTGCTGGTCTTTGCCAAGCTCTTTGGTACCGCCTTCGGTGCGTTCGCTGGAGCATTGGGAGCATTGGTTGCTACGCCAATTGTAGCTGCTGCGTGGGTTGTCATTGCTAGTGCTTATCGCTCTATGCGTGGCGAGGCTCCTGATGGGATTCTCTTGCGTAAACGTGCGCCTTGGACGTTGCAGCGTCCAACGGTGTTCTCTTCCATCCGTTTGAGACCAACTGTCAACTGGGGACGCGGGCGTGAAGGCAGTCTTGTTCCACCCGACAAGGAGGCTGAAGCATCTAGCTTGGCTCCGTCAGAAGATGGATCAGAAGCCTCTCCACTTGGGCCTGATGAGCCTTCTGAACATTTCTCGACACCTGTTAAGGAAAGAGAATAGCTGATTACGTAAAAAGGAGGATTTTACAATTTTTTAGCTTGTTGTAATATATAGTAAATGTTTAGCCGATGCGTGAGATTGCAAAGTAGTGCTTATCAGTTTATTTGCTAAAACGGTAGATAATGAAATAGACGAAAGACAAACATGAATATGCGAACCTCTAAGAATCTACAACGGTTTTCATCTGCTCGCAGGTGGTTTCTGCTGGCCTTAGTGTTAAGTGGATTATTTATTGTTTGTACAGCTATTTATGCGACGGGCATACTTGAGATGCCTATCCTCTCTGTAGAGAGCTGGTTGCTCAATCGTCCTATTGGTGGAGTGGATTGTGTATTTTTTGAGTGGCGTCATGTGGGAGAAGTGCCTGCGAGTCTCTTTCTGGCACTAGCTATGGGTATTATCTGTTGGCGTGCTGGCTATAGCTGGAAAGTTATTCCTATCTTGTTCGTATTACTCACGTTTTGTTCAATTATTGAACTTATTGGCAAAAAGGTGTTTACTCTTTCTCTTCCTCCTAATCTGCTTTCTGGAATGACGGACCTGTCCTGTCCGCAAATCCATCAAAATCCTACCTCAGTACGATTGGAAACAATGTTTGGTCTGTGGTGGAAAATTCCCGCTCCTGTTGCTGGACAGGTAAGGTGGGTACGCACGATTGCGCAGATGCCAGTTGTTTCCATGCCAACCTCTTCTTTTACTGAGAGGCTGAGAAGTTACCCTGGTGGTCATGCGGCACGCTGGTGCTTTCTAGGCTTGATTACTTGCTGGCTATGCTGGAAGCATATTCGGCACCGCGTTGGCCGTATGCTGCTGACAAGCTTATTCTTCTTGGCCTCCTTTCTCGGTGGCTTTATGCAGTTCTATATCGGTGTCCATACGCTCGCTGACACTATTGCGGGCTATTTGCTAGGTGCTGCTGCTGCCTGCTGTGCGATTGGATTGCTGATCATTTTTTCCTCTTCAGAAGTTTTCCTTGAGTAGAACGACGTTGTGCTAGATTTGCTTCTCTTGGATTCTAATCTTGCAGTGCTATCTTGTGAGATGAGTAGGATGGGGAGCTAATCAACAGTGATTGATTTTGTACTCAAAGGTGCTGAAAAGTACTCAACATGGACACGTTTCAGTACCTTTGACAGCGTCACTAAATTAGTATAAAATAGTGGCATGGATGAGAAACGAAAAGAGTATCGAACGCAAATCCGTTTTCCCGCCGACGTGTGGAACACCATGAAAAAGCTTGCACAAGAGCATGATCGATCTCTCAACGGTGAAGTTCTTCAAGCGTTGCGGCTGTATATCCAAGATCAGAAAGGAAGACGAACCGATGCAGATGAGCACAAAGATCAAACTTGAGATCTCACCTCGCGATGCTGCAACGCTGGAATTTATGCAGGCAAAGTGTCGAGGCCTGTACAACTGGTGGGTGATGAAGCTTCGCCATGGGGAACCTTGGCCGGGAACGCTGATGGCAAAGAAGACCCTCAAAGATAGCAGGAAACATGATCCAGAGCTCAACTCTGTCTATAACAAGCTCTTGCAAGAGGTCTTCTTTCGCCTGGGTGCCGCCATGGATGCCTTCTTTCGGCGGTGCAAGAACGGTGAAAAACCGGGTTTTCCTCGAGTGAGACCTCGGCATTGTTTCTTCACCTTGTGCTATCCAGGCAGCTATATCCGCATTGAGAACAAGTGCGTCATTTTGCCCACTGGAGGCCGTGGTAAGGACAAGACCTACCCCGATGTGAGAGCTAAGCTCACTGAGCCAGCACCAGAGCTGTTCGGTGAGGTGGCCATCTCTCGAGATGCTCTGGGCAACTACTACGCATCATTTAGCTATCAGAGGCAGGAAGAAGAGCAAGAGCTAGGTGAGGTTGTGGCCTTTGATCTGGGGATCAAGACCCTTGCTACTGGCACAAATGAGCAAGGCAGATTCTACCATGTGGGTGGTTTTAAGGGCTCACGCTGGTATAATAAGCAACTTGACAAGATTCGATCCAAGCGTGATCGGTGTCAGAAGAAATCGAGACGATCTCAACACTTGAGCCATGTGTATCACCATGTATCAGAGAAGAAGCGCAATAAGCAGCGTGATAGCTCGCACAAAGCATCACACGTGATAGGCCACAAACTGGTTGAGAGAACTGTTGTGGTTGGAGATCTTTCCCAAAGGCAGATGGTCACAAAGGCGCATCATGAGAAGAATAAGTACCGCAATCGGGCCGTCTATAACGATTGGGGTTTGTATACCTTCATAGAGATGTTGACGTACAAATGCCAGTTGTACGGGAAAGAGCTGGTGATCCTAGATGAACGCAATACTTCCAAGATGTGCAGTGGTTGTGAGCAGTTGCAAGAGATGCCACTGTGGAAGCGGACTTACAAGTGTCCCAAATGCGGACTCGTGATGGATCGCGACGAAAATAGCGCGGTCAACATTCTCACGAGGTTCTTTGCCCGGCGAGGGCCACACACTCCCTCTGTGGAGTGCGGTGTGCTGCAGGATAGCGGTCTTGACGTAGCAAGTACGGGGCTTGCTCAAGTCGACTCAGTGCAGAAATTGACTGTGTGAGCACTTTTGCTCACATTGAGAAAGGCAGGTATTAAATGTCTTTTATAAATTGTTTAACGTCGATTATTCTTGCTGCCGGATGCGCATTATCAGCGAAGCAAGCGTCACGTTTGTCACGTAAAAAGCTGAGCCATATTCATAAAGCTTTTCAAACATATCTCAATAAGTCACTCGTTTTGAGTGACTACCACAAGCATACCCACTGCCATCACAAAATTCCAGGACAACTAGGGAACAACTTCTGCATGAGAGGGAACAACTTCTGCATGGGAAGGAACAACTTTTGAAGATGGAAGGGGATTCGAACAAAAGCCCCGGCCATTCATCGTGAGAAGTGAAGCATAATGTGGCCGAATCTGGCGTTATATACCGCTGAATGGCAATCTTGTCTTGAAGCACGCTCATTTTGAGGAGAGGATAGAGATCATTTCGAGCTGGTCTCATGTGAAGATTGCCATTCAGCGCATTTTCTGAGCGATACAAAGAGCCCTGACCTTGGTTGTCAGGGTTTTTTGATTGAGTATTTTAGGCGGGATAGAGAGTAGGTGTTAAAGCAGTAATAAACGCTCGCGACGTTTGTGGGCCTCAAAATAATGGGGGTCAAGCTCTAGAGCTTTATCGACTGCTGCCAGGGCCAGCGTTTTCTGTCCGAGGATGCCAAGTACCCACGCTTTGCCATCCCATGCTGGCACATAGTCAGCATCGAGCTGTAAAGTGTGCTCAAAATCTGCTAACGCTTCTTGATAGCGTGCCAGCATTGCCAGACATGTCCCCTTCACGTACCAGGCCTCTGCGTTAGACTCGTCCAGAGCGATGGCCTGTTCAGCGGCCCTTAATGCCTCAACGTAACGAATGGCTGTTGAGAGCTGCTGACTATAATCAAGCCAGAATGCTGCCTGCTTCTTCTTGGTATCTAAGTTCATAAAAATCTTCCCTTGTTCCTTCGGGGTAGAAGCGAGCACACAGTACATGTGTCTTTTGTTGTGAGTCTAGTCTACCAAGGCGTGCTTGTCAATCTCTAATTTTGAGGAGAGCGTGCGGTTCATCTTTTTGCATGGAGCCCTCTGAGAACACACAAGGTGTAATGCTGGCGAAGCGGACGCGATAATGGTGTTTGACAAATTAAGCCAGCAAATCCCCCCCCAGCCCACGGGCGCAATGAATTGCCGGATTAAAAAGGCAAACATCATTATCGCGTCCGTTGATCGTGGATACCTTCAGGCAAGAAGATGAACTCCACCCTTTTGAGGACCCCCACTTGTAAATTTTTCCTAATTAGGGTATTTTTGCATAAAGGGTGCTCTACAGGAAAATATATACCGCATAAGGAGCTATAACCATGAAATGTTCAATTTGTATCAATACTAAGTTAATACATGACACCCGCGACATACAGCACACCTATAAGGGCGAAATAATCGTTATTCAAAATGTAACTGGTGATTTTTGCCATACTTGCGGCGAATCTATACTTGAAGCTGATGAAGCAAGGCGAGTTGGCAGTCTGATGGGTGAATTTAGGAAACAAGTCAGCAATTGACGAGTCTTTTTTTGTTCTCTAATTTTGCAGAGTAGAGAGAGAGCTTTTCAAGAGAGCTCACGAAAATGGTATAATGGGGACGATGTGCGTTATTGCATCGGTCATAGTTAGGTGCGTGGCAGGGAAATTGGTGATGCCTGTATGCTGCACACGATATCAGGAGATATTTATGTCGGAAACTTCTCAGATTACCAATGATTGTGTCGTAGTGCTTGATGCTGAGACGCAGGCAAAATATGAACATTTGCAGGCTATTTTACGTGAGATGGGGTCTGTGCTTGTAGCATATTCCGGTGGGGTTGATAGTGCACTGCTGCTGAAGGTGGCGCATGATGTGCTGGGCAAGCAAGCCATGGGAGCTATTGCCACTTCGCCTGCCTATGCTGCTGAAGAGACAGCGGATGCGATGGCTGTTGCTCAGCAGATGGGTGTGCCGTTGGTTACACTTGAGACCCGTGAGTTGGAAGATGAGCGCTATGTTGCGAATGATGTCAATCGGTGTTACTATTGTAAAACTGAACTGTTTTTTCAGTTAGAGCCCCTGGCAAAGCAATATGATCTGCGCTATATTGCCTATGGCGTGAATAAAGATGATGATGGTGATTTTCGGCCCGGTCAGCGTGCGGCCAGAGAGTTTGGTGTACGAGGTCCACTGAAAGAGGCCGCGATGGGCAAGCGTGAAATTCGTGATGTGGCTCGTATGCTTAGTGTCCCGGTTTGGGATAAGCCTGCGATGGCCTGTTTCTCGTCACGTATCCCATATGGAAGCAAGGTAGATGTGGCTTCATTGCAAATGGTCTATAAAGCGGAGAAGTTGCTGCGTGAGCTGGGGTTTCGTCAACTGCGTGTGCGCCATCATGACAAAATTGCCCGTATCGAAGTTGAGCGGTCAGAGGTTGCGCGTCTTGTCGAAGATGAGATGAGCCGTATCGTTACGGATGGTCTGCGCACGATCGGCTATACCTATGTGACTGTCGATCTGTTAGGCTATCGTACAGGTAGCATGAACGAAGGTTTCTTCAAGAAGAAGGTCCCAGAGACACACTGAGGAATGAGTTATGAGTAAGCAAGTGAGTGGTCAGCGTCAACCAGTGAGGCAAACACAACGTCGTGAGCGCAGGGAGGAAATACGACGCCGAGATCAGGAACAGATTGCGACAAAACGTAAGCGTAATATCATTATTGCAGGTATTATTGCAGGTGTTGTGATTATTGGAGCTGTCGTTGGTACGATAGCTTTATTTGGTGGCTTGTCTCCTTCCACTAATAATAATATAAGTACAACTGGTACGAGCCAGGTGGCACCGCCTATTGGCAATGTACAATGCAATGTAAATGAGCAGCTAGCCTTCCATATACATGCCCATCTGTCCATGTATATTGATGGACAAAATGTGCCGTTGCCAGCACAGATTGGGATTACAAATACCTGCTATTATTGGTTACACACTCATGATACATCCGGTATCATTCATATGGAATCTCCTATACAGACGACATTTACTCTTGGAACCTTTTTACAGCTCTGGCGTCAGCAGTTTTCCCAGTTGCAATATCAGAACCAGCTCAGTTCAACTGAGGGGTGGAAAGTCTACATTGATGGGAAACCCTATACTGGCGATTTCAATAAGATTGCGTTGCAAGCTCATGAGCTGATCACGCTGGCTTATAACTCGCCGAATGTCAAGCCTGATACCGTCTTCAATTGGGGGCAGTTGTAGAGAACATAGACGCTCCTGAAGGCGAAGTGTAACAGGACATTTGCCCATATGCAAAATTTGGTCCTCCAAACTCGCGAATTAGAATAAACGTTCTTTCACAAGAAACAGAGGAGTCCAGAGACTTATCCTGGGCTCCTCTGTTTCTTGTATCTGTCCGCCTTATCCCATCGAATCTGTCCGCTTTTTGGCCTAAGATGTCCGCTTTGTCCCTTAAAATATGGGCATACGTTGGGTATATTTATTATAGGTTTCAGCGGACATACCTGAGCTTAAACCCCTAGGAGCAAAGCTCTCATTTGGCTGGGCATTTTCGTCCTCAGACACTTCTTGATCGAGAGTTTTGTCTCACTTCTTTCTACTATCGTTATAAAATGCTTTTGATGTATATGATTAAATTAGTCTTGAAAGGGAGATAAGCGTATGAAAAATTCAGCATCTCTTATCAATACCTGGGTTCAGCAAGTCTTCGTTCTTGGGAAGATGGACCATCTGCAACAAGCCATCCAACAAACTCCAAGTGAGACAAACAGTCCCAGTGAAGCACTTGCTCTGGCCTATCAAATGCTTACAGACAAGCAAAAGATCGCCTTCATCCTTGCTGGAGGAGCACCTTCACTGTTTCGCTATCAACAACACCCACGGACAGGCCCTGATACAGGTCAACTTTCTGTTTGGTGTTAACAGCAAGCACTCGTTTTGAGTGTGATATAAGCTAATGTTCTAAATGTTTTATAAACAAAAAACAAAAATTATGAAAAAGGAGATTTTTCAATGTCAAGCGAATTTAGAAGACATAGAGACAGTGGAAATACAAACAGAGGAGGAGCACCGGAATACACATTCAATCCTGTTAGAGCTAGTTTGCAAGAAGCACAACAAACAGGGCAGCAGTCGCAACCGATAAAAGTAGATGCAGCACCACCGGTACAATATTCGACTAGAGAAGAATATGAAGCGGCACGAAGAAGGCAACGAGAAGTGGTAGAGGAGGTAAGACAACGAACAAGGCTGAATCCGGTAGTAATAGAATTTGCACGTCCGGAACCGGTAGCACCCCCACCGACACAGCAAAGGGCCGAAATAAGAAGAAGAGATGGTGGTAGAGATAGAGATAGTGATAGTGGTAGAGATAGTGATAGTGGTAGAGAAAGAGAAAGAGGAGATCGTTATAAATTGATGTTTAGACTAACAGGGAGGTACCAGAACATCAGGAGAAGTTCCGTAAAGAGAGAAGAATGGCCAAGAAATGAGGAAGAAATGGCGGAAAGGTTCATCACGTTGAAACAAGTTGAGGCACTTTAGCCGTTTTGCGGACAACGGGAAAGCGGGTGGCCCGGCGGACAACGGCCCCTTTTTTGCGGCCTTTGGGGTATCCACGAGGTTGAGGGGGTGGAGCGGGGGTACCGAGCTCGGGCAAGTATTTGGTGAGCCCACGGCGCACCTGTTGCGGGGAATGTCGGCGTTGCTTGTTTTCCCATGGACGCAGTTCCCCTTCAACGACATCGCGTGCAAGCATGATCAGATTGTGCACGATAGCCACAATGTGAGTCCATCGATCGAATTGCTCTGGTGTACGCAAACGAGCCTCAGCCCAAAGCGATAGCCGTGTTCTTGTCCGAAACGTAAACAGTACATCAGAGCAACTTGGGCAAGGCCTTCCTGTGGATCTTGTCCGAGAAAGACAAACCAGCTGCTTCTCGGATCACGCTCGGAGTCGGCTGCATGGGGCCGACTGACCCGAATGATCGTGAGATTCAACCAGCGTGCATCTTTGGCATGCATGTTCTTCCACCAGCTCATCTCGACTGGGTGGCCTGATGCATCAGTTCCCTTCCACGTTTCATCTGGATCCGTCTGGGTGGAAGGCTGATCCAATTTGAGTTTGGCCCCATCCATTCGGGGTTGTCCCGATTTGCCCGTGTGGAGTGGAGCTGGTCGATAAAACACTTGATTGGTCTTGAGTCGGATCAAAGCATCGATGGGCAATCCGCTGAGCTGACACCACAGCCACAGGCACACATAGCCGCGATCAAGCAAAACCAGCGGACGCGGCCCTCTCAGCTTGGGCACCAGTTCCTTCAATTGCTCAAAAGCAACTTGAACAGCTGTTTTGGAAGATTGAATACGCTGCTGATCCAAAATAAAGGTCTCGCTGCTTGGGTGGTCAGGCAGGACGACCAGAGTCGAGTAGCTCCATCCAAAGGTGATGGCGGTGGATTTCTTTGGAGTGGCATGGGGGATATTGTGCATTGGCTGTGCCGTTCGATCCTCTGAAGTGACGGAGTCGGGACGGGGAATCGGGGTCGCATCAATTCCCAAGACGCGGCGCTTTCCTTGAGCAGGGTCTGGAAGGTACTTGATGAACATCTCTTGCAGACGCAAGCGGTCAATGAGTCCATCTTGTTGAACTAAGCCAGTAGGTCGCCCTTGCTGACTCGTCTTCAGAACCGTGCTTGAAAGTTTCCCTTCACACGGCTCCTCGATTCCTTGGCGTGTTGTCATGCGCACCAGCCTTACAGCTTCCGTCCTGTGCTGTTTTTTG
>DASYAN010000486.1:0-5304 GCA_036501345.1 Ktedonobacteraceae bacterium | reverse complement strand
TCCAACGTAGCGTATCAATCCCATCATTGAAGCTTATCACCTCAACTGTGGCCTGTCTCAGGCTCAATTCCAGGGTCTTGCGAACGACTAGGCTATCATCTATGACGAATATTAGTGGAGTCATCATCTCTCTCCTAAACTTCTTTGTACGGGAGGTGAGAAGTTACCTACAAAAATACTAATGAACAAGTCTACCATCCTAACTTGATGAGTATCTCTCAAGGTCGAAGTGTCTGCTACGTATCATCAGGAAGCAATCTGCATCTCTGTTTGCTATCTAGTGTCATTAGAGTACCTTTTGCACATACAGCTGTCCATATCATATCCATATCATATCCATATCATTCACTGGTGACACTCCGCACGGACTAAAGCCCTGCAGCTTCTGACACGCCAACGTCGTCGCTTCCCTGGGCAGGTGTGGCATAGCCACGGCCCGATTGGGAGCGTAGTAGGTTGGTAATATCGCGAACAGGCTCAACCATCCTTGAGGGACTGTTCTGGGCGGTGCCATGCCCGTTACTGCTTTCATACCTGACGGTTGGGGATAGATGGCCCACAACTTCCGCTTTCGGCTCTTGGAGAGCAGCAACACCTGAAGATTGCTCTTCCCTGGCAAGGGTGCCAGTTTGAGGCTTTTCCTTGAGTGGTTTTTCGTAGCGTTCGAAAAGTCTATTCCCGATCACTAAACTGGCATTCCTATCCGCATTGCCCTTCATTCCACATTTTGCGCAATAGACAAGTGGAGTACCATAGGTATAGCCTTCTCTTGGCTGTCCCTCTGCATAGCGAGTAACCATCCCATGGCATCTTGCACACTCACGGCTGGTATTTCTAGGACTCACCCGACTGGTGAGGATACCAGCGTTGTAGGCTTTATACTTGGCATAGTTGAAAATGCGCCCTTTCATCCAGAAGGCGCGTTTCTCGTTCGATCGCTTGCTGTACTTGCCTTTGCAGGGTCTGAGATTGCCGAGGTGCTCAAACACGAGGATGCTTACTTTATGATCTTTGGCAAACTGGACAATACGACAGCTCACCAGATGAGCCATGGAGTCGTCTACCTTCCTGATTTTCTTCCACAAATCCGCATTGTCCTGCTCGCCTTCTGCAAGAATGCCAGTCTGTTTGCGGTTACGTGCAATACGACCGAGCTGTTTCTTCCTAAAGCCGGATACCCGTTGTCCACCCCCAATGAAGAGTGTGGCAAGAGTCGAACCTTCAACATCTCGGATCGTACACACAGCGACACGTTCGTTGAGATTTAAATCGATGGCACAAATGTGTGTATCGCTATTTGTCTTGATTTGCTTTTCTATTTTGAGAGGGGTTTTCATCTTCTTTGCTACTGGTGTATGCAGGTACCACCGACCCGATCGCCAGACCAGTTGAGGACTGCACAACTCGAAGCCTTCTGGGATTTCTCGACCTGAGATACGTACTCTGATCCAGCTCCAGCACGCCCCTGTCCAGACTTTGATGCAAACGGACGAGTCTGTTCTGTCTTTCCACATTCCTGCATAGAGGGTGGCAGACTTGTTCCAGGTACGTGGAGCAACGGGTGGACGCTCCGTACATTTTTTTCCTTTAGCCTCAGCCTTCTCTTTTCGCTTCCGCCACTTGGAAAGCAACGAGAAGAATGAACGAGCTGAGCCCAGTGCCGCATTAATGACAGCTCTCCGGAACATGGCTGGAATATGTTCCTCGATATCGGAGAGAGGCATCACAGGATGAGGGTTGGTCTCTGTGGCATGAGTGAGCTTTTCGAGAGCCGTGAGTGCTTCTTTGTTTGAGAGGTCGAGGACCTTGATCTGCGCTTGGATCACATCGAAGTAGAAGGAGGCGACTTGATTGAAAAGAGATTGATTGGCGGCAAAATAGGCTTGCACATCAGGACAATAGTTTAACATCTGTCTGATCGTTGTCGTTGCTTTTGCCATATAAGTAGTCTCCTTTCAATTTATCTCGCCTACTATCTAGAACGAAGCATATTCAAATATGTAACAGTGATTTTCTCACATAGGAGGAATTTTTGAGCAACTGCATACACTCACCCGAAATAATACAAGAAACTTCCACCAGAGCCTATCTGCTTGGGTTAAAACCCAGCAGCTTGCGGCGGGCTAAAGCCCTTTTTCTGTCATTTAGCAAAAATGGTAGAGATTATGCTAAAATAAGGTGACTCTGATACTAAGTAGATTGGCCATTGTGCTCAGTATATATCTAGAAGAATGCATAAAAATATGTCTACGTCTACTCCTAATCCACGCTTGAGGCGCGAGCGACAGCTGAAGGGCTGGTCACAGAGTCATGTTGCCAAGCAGATCAAGGTCCCTGACTATTATATTAGCCGCTGGGAGCGTGGCGATGTGACTCCCAGCCCCTACTATCAACAAAGACTCTGTGCACTCTTTGAGAAGACTGCTGAAGAACTTGGCTTTCTACTGCCAGAAAAATCCTCCTCTGTATCCTCATCAGAATCGATCGATGTAGAAAGTCCCTCTAAGGGAGAGGTCGAGGTTCCTTCGCTAGAGCAGAACGAAGAATCCCAAATGAGCGATTCTCCATCTTCTGAACCAAAAGCTCCTTTTGAGCCAGTAGCTTCTACGTTCTCCCCTACCAACGAGCCTGTTCTTCCTGTTGAACATACGTTGGGTACTTACCCCTTGCTTGGACTGAGATCGCATAGAAGGTGGAACTACTCTGTCTCTCTACGATTGAGCCTTGTTATTGCCCTTATAGTGAGTGCTGTGGTTGCAACAATAATTTTCCGCCAGCGAGCCCCATCCAATGACCTAAGTGGGTCTTTTGTTGGGATGCTGTCCTTTTCCAGTTCTGGTGTGGGCAAGGACACAACTAGCCAGGGAATTGCCGACCAGATTCAAATAAAGCTGCGTCTCCTTCAGCAGCCTGCAGCAGACAAGCGTTATTATGTGTGGTTGATGCCCGATCAAGATAACCCGGAGGGCAATGTTGTTCCCTTGGGTGTATTGAGTATTCAGGGGACAACAGGTCAATTGTCCTATCATGATCCTCTACATACTGATTTGCTGGTGAATTATAGCCGATTGCTTATCACAGAGCAGGATGTCTCCCCCATGCCACAAGCTCCCACGCTAGACCAAAGTATGTGGCGCTATCAGGCTCAAATTCCCCAGATCCGTGCTTCGGGAACACCATATAGTTTGCTCGATCATGTGCGCCACTTGCTGGCTTCCGAGCCGCAGTTGGAGCAATATAAGTTGTCTGGTGGCTTGGCCATCTGGCTGAAACGCAATAGTGAACAGATGGTACCATGGGCAACAGATGCGCGATCGGCTGGGGATGCTGCTCAACGCGATATCATGCGCCAGGATCTATTCCGCTTGCTGGATTACCTTGATGGACTTGACTATGTCCAACAGGACCTCCCTGGTGATACATCGGCCCTTCAACTCGTCGACCAACGTACAGGCAGCATCGGACTCCTCAATATCGTATCGGAGCAGCCGATCCGTGGCTATCTCGTTCATATTGACGATCATCTTCGTGGAATTGTCAGTTCCCCTGGAGTTAGCACGCAAGAGACGATTCTGGCAGAACACATCTTACAGAACACAGATGCAATCAATAATTGGCTACAACAGGCGCGTCAAGATATACTGCAGTTGCTTAAGAACTTTGATCAACCATTGCCAAAATCACAAACGCTGCAATTGCTTACTGATGTGTCTACTCTGATCACTTTCGCTTCTGAGGGAAAGCCAGTTTCGGGATCTGGGAATCGGCAGGGAGGTGCTGATCAGGTCGATGAACAAATCCTGCAGTTGGCAAGCATGCAGATCATGTCTACCTAGCCTATCGGTCACTCCCTTAGATTGCTTTCTCCTCCCGCCACTTCTGTATGTCGTCTCGTGATGCACCCAAGAGTTCAGTCAATACGGCTTCAGTATCCGCGCCTACCGATCGGCCAGCATGGGATATGTGACCAGGCGTACGGACAAGCTGAGGAACAACACCAGGCATTAGTACAGTTTCATCCTCCTCAATTGGAACGCGTACGATACTTTGCCGATCTATGAACTGTGGGTCGTTGACAACTTCGGTTGCACTATTGATGGGAGCCGCTGGTACACTAGCTTCTTGGAGACGTTCCAACAAGTCGGCCAGAGTATGCTGTCGAGTCCATTCGCCTATCAGGGTATCAAGTTCTTCGCTATGTAGAGCCCGCGCCTTGTCAGTGGCATAGCGAACATCCTCTGCAAGTTCTGGCCGACCTAGAACTCCAACCAGCCGTCGGAAGACATTGTTATTGTTACCCCCGATCACGATCCATTTACTATCACTGGTTGGGTAATTATTTGAAGGGGCGATACCTGGTATGGCACCACCAGCACGTTCACGTACTAAACCCAGGCAATCGTAAGCTGGGATAATATCATCCAGCACGCTGAGGATGCCCTCTGTCAATGCCATATCGACTACCTGACCATGCCCTGTCCGCTGGCGTTCGTGTAGAGCAACCATAGCACCAAATGCACCATATATGCCTGCTAGACTATCAGCTAGCGACACACCAGTTCTGGATGGTGAACCATTTGGAGAACCTGTCAGATAGGTAAGACCTGCGATTGCTTCAGCCACGCTGGCAAAACCGGGTGCCTGTTTTTTAGGGCCAGTTTGTCCAAACCCACTGATGCGTACCATAACCAGTCCTGGATTCTCCGTATTCAACTGCTCATACCCTAATCCCCAGCCTTCCATCGTACCAGGAGAGAAATTCTCCACGACGACATCGCAGCAGGCCGCTAATCTACGGACAATATTCTGTCCCGTTGGATGACGCAAGTTGAGCGTAATAGTCTTTTTATTGCGACCCAATATCATCCAGAAGAGTGACATCCCTTTGTATTGGGCACGCCAGCCTCGTAATGGATCTCCACTGGGTAGCTCTACTTTGATGACTTCGGCCCCAAAATCGGCTAGCATATGACTGCAGTATGGTCCAGCAATCATATTCCCCAAATCTAACACCCTGAGACCAGCTAAAGGTAAATTTACTTCAGGAGAAGCATTTCGCTCACCAGCATTTTCTGCAAACATATATAGTAAACCCCTTTCTACTTATCATGATCGCATGCAATAATCTTGTTGGAAAAGACTAAAAAGGAACATTAGCATAACATATGGGTTTTTATGGAATGATAGTGAATACTCAGCATTATCATCGTATTTTCCCACGGGTCGGCAGGCTTGTCAAGCCGAATTGTGCATACAAAGCTTGACGGTGAGGGCTTGGCATGCTTGGTGATGGCGATGGACAGT
>DASYAN010000485.1:0-4644 GCA_036501345.1 Ktedonobacteraceae bacterium | reverse complement strand
AACTCGACAACCGCAAGGATCATGTCATGACGGTTTTCAAGGTCGCTCTGGCCAATCTCGCGATGTGGACACGGGACCACTATTTCCCTGATACCTATTCTACTGCTACATGGGAGCGCTTAGCTCCTTTCTTTCGTCTTCCTGGCATTATCAGATTAAATCAACACACTGTTTCTGTTTCTCTTCGTCCTTTCAATGACCGACAATACAATCGTGATCTCCATCTGCTGTGTCAACACGTTAATCGGAAACAGCCCCTTTTGCCTGATGGGCGCCTTCTTCAGTTCTCGGTCCTGTCCCCTACCAGTCTTATTCTAAATGGGCAAACCCTCCTGATTGCTTGACTCCCTGTTTACACATAGAAGGATTTAAATAATGCATATTGGTCTCATCTGTCCTGGTCTTGCCGGACATCTGAACCCGATGGCTGCACTCGGGCGAGAACTGATGCAGCGTGGCCATCGGATCACGTTCTTTGGCGTTCCTGACGGTGAGGCAAGAGCGCTTCGCGAAGGAGTCCCCTTTTACCCTATCGGCATGTCTGAGTATCCTGTGGGAACCTACCAGAAACAAACCGCACATCTGGGCCATCTGAGTGGCATGGCCGCTCTGCACTACACGCTTGACGTGTTTGAACATCTCATTGGGGTGACCTGCCGTGACCTTCCTGGGGCCCTGAAAAGCCAGCAGATTGACGCTTTGCTCGTCGATCAAACCGATCTTGCCGCTGCCACTGTTGCCCAGGCATATGAGATCCCTTTTGTCACAATCTGCAATGCTCTGCTGCTCAACAATGAGCCCACGATCCCACCGTTCTTCACCACGTGGTCCTACGGGACAGATCCCTGGCGTCAGCTTCGCAACAGGGCTGGATATGCCTTCGTTCATCGCCTCATGCATCCTATCATTGCCAGTATCGAACAGTACCGTCAAAGCTGGCATCTGCCCCTCACACGAGATGAAAATGCGTATCACTCTCGCCTCGCGATCATTTCTCAGCTGCCCCGTGAATTTGACTTTCCTCGCCGCTCTCTGCCTCCCTGGTTCCATTACACAGGGACCTTCCGCACGAGCACGCCAAACCATGTTCCCTTTCCCTATGAATGTCTGACCGATCAGCCACTCGTCTATGCATCGATGGGGACCTTGCAGAATCGGGTACGCGAAGTCCTCCATTGCATCGTTGATGCCTGTCGTGGAGTCGATGTCCAGCTTGTTCTCTCACTGGGAGGTGGAAGTCAGGTGGACGAATACACCGATCTTCAAAAGCACGCGCTCATTGTGGACTATGCTCCCCAGCTTGACCTGCTGTCTCGAGCACACCTCACCATCACCCATGCAGGTCTCAACACCGTCCTGGAGTCATTGCGTCAGGGTGTACCAATGGTCGCGATACCTGTGACCAATGACCAACCGGGTGTTGCTGCACGTGTAGCATATGCTGGCGCTGGGATTGTTGTGCCCCGTTCCAAGCTCAACACTACGCGTTTGCGGGCAGCCATCAGACGTGTTCTGGCCACCGACTCATACCGCCAAAGCGCGGCCTCTCTTCAAACTGCAATCCATCGTACCGGAGGAGTGAAGCGTGCAGTTGATGTGGTAGAACAAGCCATAGGATGCCTCGTTTAGCGCTCTTGCCTCCACTTAGGTCACACCATCATTCCTTGCTTTCATCACTCGCAAATCTGTTTACAAAATCAGTCGCGCCTATTATAGGCTAACTTGGCTTCGATGACAATGTAATATTATTACACAAACAACTGCCAAGAAGCTCCATATATTTGTCGAATAGGATGCGAGAGACGGTAAACCTAACATGATACCAATATCCTTTCACAGCACCTTAAATACTTCCGTAAAGCTAGAGACTGCAAAATGATTACCTGCTAACTATGAGAAATGACCCAAATAACTCTCAAAAATATGTGCCTTGTGTAGCAAGAAATCGATATGCACTAATTTCCCTATCTTCTAAAATAGAGAATACCTTGCCATGGAGAAGATGTCAAGAAAACAGATGAGTTAATTCCACATTCTGCAAAATACATGATCACAAGCTAGAAGATAAACAAAGACCTGTTCGGCTCTCTGTGCAAGAGGTTATCCGCCTTGCTTAGTAACAGAAAATGTGATTGAAGAAGTTTAATTTTGAATTATGAGAACACAGTTTGGTTTAGATCTGATTGACATAGAGACGAATAGCTTCTTCTAGGGCTGTGAGTTTATCATCCCCTATTTTGGCAAGCTCGTCTAATACTCTTATATCTGTTTTTCCGAAAAGGTTGGTATGAACTTTACGCAAAGGTTGGAGCATTGCTTGGACATACTCATCTTTAGCTTTTAAGTATTCAAGCAATGCATCACTAACTTTCTTTCCCTCTGGATCTATTGATAATTCGCTCCCAGCTCTCGCAGCTCTTTCCTGAGCTTTCTTCCCTAATGCATTAACTTGTTCTGCGTACTTACTCCCTTGAAGGAGAAACTTTCGTCGTATCCACAAGTTATCATGGGCTTCACGAAGTTGCGCTACGGAAGGTGCAAGCTCATGTAAAGAAGTTAAGAGGGGAACACAAAATTGCCTCCGTTGCTCTTTGATTTCTTGCTTGGTTCTCTCACCTGCAAAAGAGGCACTATTGTCTAGGGGCAAATGAATTTTTCCCTCAAGGAAGTCGGGAAATGTAGAGACAATTCGATTGATATGTTGAGCAATGTCACAATATGCCTCATCTTGGTTGGGCCATGTTGTAACTGCCTTTGCGCCTGTTGGAATGATCTGAAGTTTGGCAAAAGGGGCGTGTTCCCAGAGAGTTGGTCGGATTAAAATGGGAATGGTCACGGCACGACACGCTTCATGACGCGTGATGGCTTGCATTTCAGTGCTATAGCAATAGTCTGAGTATATAAAGTCAGAGCTAATAAGCAGCAGAATGATATCAGCACTCTCTAGATGTTTATTATACTCTTCTTGCCACTCAACGCCAGCATTCAGATCCGCATTGCTCCAGATTGTGATCCGGTTATCCCGCTGCAAAGAAGCAAGGTGTCTTCTTAATTGCACATGTATCTCGTGATCTTCCGGTGCACAGCAACAGAAGACTTTAAGCGGATTGGTCATCTCCTACAACCTGCTTTCGTCGAAATTTGACAGCTTCTTCAGATAGCTCTGATGTGCAGCAGTAGTATACATCTATGGCAGGTTAGGGGCAAGAAGGTAGAGAAGTCAGTTGGATAGCTAGCGATGAGACAGCATTAGCAGCAATTTGAATTGTGAGAACACAGGTTGTGTGGCACTATTCGATAGGAAGGTGCCACCAGTGTTTTTCGGCTTCCACTTTTACGCTTTCTTTTAGTTCCTCCACAGCTTTAACGATAGGCAGTATTAAACACTCGTCCCCGTAAAAAGTGATAGCCATTTTTGCAGGATCAATATTGCGAATGAAATTATGTGGCTCCATTCCACTGATCACACTTAGAGGGCCAATGTTAGAGTCAACGAAATTGTGCCTTGTCGAAGAGGTAAACCATTCTTCTAATTGCTCGTCAAAGTGTTCAAAGTAGTTTCTAGCTTGTCTATTGCTAAAATGAAAGATAGAAGTATCATCTATTCCAAGAATATTTCTTAGATCTGCTCGCTGGCTATAAGACTGTCTACTGCCAAATAATAACTTTGAAATGTTGCCTGAGGCAATTAAGAAGGACTGAACAGAGTACCATAATCTATCTCTATCAGTATTTGTTTTTAGGGCCGTGGTTAAGTCTTCGTAGGCAATAAGACAAAATCTACATTGCCTTGCAATCTCGGAGAGAAACTTTTGTAGAAGTCGATCATCCATTGGATTAAACCCCCTGATTATTTGCTGTTCTTATAACAGATTGATCTTAAAAGTGCAAGTAGAGATAGTACCATAAGCAGGGCTTTTCGGTGTACCCGAAAGGTCCCAAAAGAGAGAAAAAAAGCCATTTCGCGGCTTTAATAGTGAAAATAAAAAAACTGTGAGAAAGCTAGAAATGACGTAAATGGATCTTAGCACATTCGACGAAGTCGTGCAATTCAGCCAGGGGTCTTTAGCCATTGATCCGGCATCATTCTACAGAGAATTTAAAAAAGTGAAAAATGGGCGAGGGAAGAAAGGAAAACGCTTTCCACTTCCATTCATTTTAACCCTCATAATGCTTGGTAAAATGGCAGGTCAAACAAAAATCAGTGGAATAGTAGATTGGATTAAAGAGAGGAAAATTCCACTGAAAAAGCTATTAAACTGGCCAAAAGAATTTCCGGTACATTCAACGTATGATGATGCATTAGCCAAGTGCGATAAGCAGGATTTGCTGAAAGCAATAGAAAGTGTGATATGAAAAAATAGCAATAGATAGATGCATCAATCAAACAAGTCAATCAATTTCAAAAGAGTATGAAGGTGATAATCTAATTCATAGGGCAGCAGATGGGAAAGTCATGAAGGGAACCTTGAAACATGCACGAGAGGATCAGCCTCCGGTGCATCTTGTCGGGCTTTATGAATGTGAAACTGGCATGTTGGTGGCACAAGTAGAAGTCAAAAGCAAAGAAAATGAGAAATATGCGGGAAAGATATTATTAGATCCATTATATGTAAAAGGATGTATAATCACAAGTGATGCTAT
>DASYAN010000484.1:0-10894 GCA_036501345.1 Ktedonobacteraceae bacterium | reverse complement strand
AAGGTTATATTCTTGATTGCCGTACACGTGGTCGTAGTGAACGTACTATTGAGTGGTATGAACAAAAGCTAAATGTCCTTACTCATTGGATGAGTGAAGAAGAAGAGGTTACCACTCTGGAAGAAGTAACCATCCTCCATTCTCATACCAACGAATTCAAGCACATAAGGATCTTTGACAAGATCCGTTGGATGAGCAATTTCATGCCCTTTTTGTGCTAATGCTAATACTCCTGCTTTATCTCGACTCAGAGCTAATCGTTCAAACAGGAGGGAGTTGATTTGTCTCTCCAGTTCTCTGGTCGACCATCGTGATTGTATTGCTTCCTGTTCATAAAATGCTCTCGCCTCTGGTTTCTCTCCTTTTAAGAGGAGGCGGTAGTGCGTCCATGATCATTGTCGACGCGATGCGTCGATCATTGGATAGGTGAGATAGAAGTTACGCATGTGAAGTAAGTTGCTTCGGTCAAATCCCTTCCCAAAATCTTTTGAGAGTCATTCTGAAAGGTTTTTTATGAGCCTCTCTCCATACTTCGCCCGTTCTTTCCCTTGCTGTTCCTCTTCTACAATAACTTTTCCTATCTCCCAATAGGTCGTAAGCATAGCAGAGTTGACCGCTTGCCACACGGTACCTCGTGCCTTGTTCAGCACATCACTCATCTTTTGGTATGGTGATTCCCATTCAACGAGCTCATCTTTTTCCATGCCTATGATTATATCCTAGCGAGTAAAGGAGAACAAATACAGAAAAGATCATCCTAACGAGAACCTTCTCTGCCTCCTCGAAACAGCAGCTCTGGGGAGCAAGGAGTTCCACTGCCGTCGTTTCACCATGAACGGTCAACTATCGCAATTCCCCTTCACTCCACATAAGCTCATTCTTCTCTTTTTCTCTTGTCAATACGTGCATCTTCTCCAGGAGTATACCACACGGATTGAGAGCGTGTGGCGATTGTGTGGCGATTATGTGGCGATTAGCGGACCCCTGTCGATGCGCATCCTTGTCGGTCCCGGTTTTCGTTAAGGATCGGCGCGGCCTCTTGGAAACTTCTCGGATCACGTAGAGCGTGACCGTGCAGGTCTAAGGTTACATCAGTTTGGGAGAGTTGGAGAAAGGAAATCCCGCACACTCTACGAAAGGAGAACCTTCCGTTGCGGTTATAGTTGCTGTCAAGCAAGCGAAAAGACTCCATTAAAAGGGTTCTTGGACAATTTCGGTGCTTCTGACATTGCTGGGCTACAAGTACACAGCAAGAAATCGCTCCAAGAACGGATGAACGTTTGCAAGTCGTCCTGCTGATGAGCTTTTATCACCAAATTTGTCCAACAACCATTAAAAGAGTGAGGAAAATCACGTCAATGCGTGATTGAAGAGGCTTCAGAAAGCTCGTCAGCGATTTCTTCATCCCCTCTGACTATCAAATCGAATAAATTCATTTACAGAGTGTGCAGCCAGCAGAGGAGGAAGAAAATGGCAAGACAGGTTTCAACCAGAAGGCTTGCTGCAGAGAATGTGTTGTCCAAGCCATTGCTTTTGATGGCAGAATCGAGTATGATAAAGTACCAAAGAGTAGTGTGAAGAGTTCAAAAGGATTTTCAAGGTATGAATGTATATATCATAGCAGATACTATTTCAACCATCCTAGGAGAAGCTATGAGGTGCTTCATCATCGAAGAAAGTAGGTAGACACTTCGATGTTGTTACAGACACTGCTCCAGGAACTCCATTATGATCAATCAGCTCATTATCATTCTGACATCAGTGAATTTGAGCCAGAGGTGAGTCATCTTTTTCGTATCGCTCATAGCGCCGGGGTGAGCGGCATGTATGTTTTCAATGCCAGTCCCGATATTTCGCAGAAAGTTATTGCTGATCGCCCCGCTGTTTACATTGCACAAGCAGAAAATAAGGAACAAGCACGCCAGATTCACCGGAGTCTCTGGAACTTAGGATATGCACCATTCTTGATCGTTCTTCTGCCTCAACAGATTAGAGTGTATACTGGTTTTGATTATTCTCAAAAGGATGCTCAAAAAGGCCTTTTAGACGAATTCTCACTGGATGATATTCGTCTCTTATTGGCCGAATTTTCATCTGAAGCTATCGATACAGGACGAATCTGGCAGCATGGCAGATATAAGAACCAGCTAGACCAGCGACAACGAGTCGATAACCGCCTACTGCAGAACCTTCGTCAACTCGGCAAGGAACTCAGAAATCGAGGCCTGGTACCGCTGGTTGCTCATGGTTTAATCGGCAAGTACGTCTACATTCGGTATTTATGGGATCGGGGCATTCTCACGGAAGAATGGTTGCAACATCAGCAGATATCCAAGGAAAGTGTTTTTAGCCGAACGGCCACTGTTGACGGTTTATCCCGCTTAACGACCGCCCTGGAGCATCGTTTTAATGGCAAGATCTTTCCCATTGATTTTACGCAGAAAGATGCTCCGACCGATCTGCATGTCCAACTCACGGCCTCGATCTTTATGGGTGATGAGTCCATCCTTTCACAGACTGAAACAATCATTCGACAACTGCACCTTGATTTTCAAGCCTATGACTTTGCA
This sequence comes from Ktedonobacteraceae bacterium, assembly GCA_036501345.1. Classification (GTDB taxonomy): domain Bacteria; phylum Chloroflexota; class Ktedonobacteria; order Ktedonobacterales; family Ktedonobacteraceae; genus DASYAN01. Next base: position 8,324 of record DASYAN010000484.1, on the reverse strand, counting down.
TACATTCCTATCGAGATGCTCTCAGCCGTCTACGAGCAATTTATCGAGGATTCAAAAAGCAAGGGAGCTGTCTATACTCCCGAGATCTTGGCAGATTACCTGCTTTCTGAAGTCGATGCGGTCAAACCACTGACCCAAGAGACAAAAATCCTTGACCCGGCTTGTGGGTCAGGCGTTTTTCTGGTTCTGACGTTCCGCCGTCTGATCGAAGCTGAACTGGCCAAAGGAGGCGAGTCCAAGCTCTCTCCCAAGAAGCTCAACACTCTGCTGAGCAATATCTATGGTGTCGAGCGGGAACTCGACGCGTGTTACGTCGCTGAATTTAGCCTTCTTCTGACGTTTCTCAACTATCTCGACCTGCGAGAGCTGCAAAAGATCGAGTTTCGCTTCCCTGAGTTGCATAATCGACACATCTTCCACAGTGATTTCTTTGATCTGGAAGGCACTCACTATGAGAGCAAATTCTGGCAACAAGGACTCAAATTTGATTGGGTGATTGGGAATCCCCCCTGGATTGAATTGAAGGGGAATAGACAGGAAGATGAACTAGCCAAGCAATGGATGAAGAATCCAACGAATAAAGTTGAGCGCCCAATTAGTGGGAACCGTGTAGCTGAGGCTTTTAGCTGGCTTGTTCCTGATTTACTCTCCTCTGAAGGAGTGATAGGTCTTATTCTGCCTGCCACAAGCCTTTTTAATATTGAGGCTCGTAAATACCGTAAACTTTTTTTTGCAAAGCATTGTATATTCAGAATAACAAATTTCTCAAATCTGCGAAAAATGTTATTCCCCAAAAATGAATATCCTGCTTTTAGTATTGTTTATCGTCAGGTCAGTGATACAGAAGAAACTAAGCCTCCTATTATTCATTGTGCTCCCTTCTCCGTCAATCAAATTGCTAGATCACAAGATCAACTCTGGGCCATAACCATTCATGAACAAGAATTTCAGACCGTTGATCCATCTGATGCCGAAATAGGAGAAACGTTTGTCTGGAAGCTTGCCCTTTGGGGAACTTTTCAGGATAAAAGAGCTATTGAGCGAATTGAAGCTCTTTTCCCCTCAACTCTTGAAGCTCTGCGTGTCAGAAGAAAGTGGTCTTTTTCCCAAGGTGCTGAGTTGTATAATAAAAATACGTCAACAAAATATGATTTAAAAGCTATAGGAGATTTAAATTGTAAAAAGCTATTTCATCGCGAGGCTATGAGGAAATCGCTATTCCGTTTTTCAGTTCCCCAATACGTTCTTAGTAACATACCTGATGAAATGTGTTATATTCGCAAACGTGGTGGAGAAGCTGGTCTCTTTCTTACACAAGCGCCTCATATTATTCTATCCCCTAGTTGGAGTAGTTTCGTAACATTTAGTGATGTTGATTTTGTCATCCCCCCTCTAGTAATGGGGATAGCGGGACCAAAAGAAGATGCAAATATTTTACGTGCACTCTCCCTTTACCTAAATTCTAGTTTAGTTTCCTATTACCTTTTTTTTCATGCTCAAGAGTGGGGGGTTTTTCGACAGGCCAAACGTGTAGCAATTGCAGGGGTAAGAGAAATGCCAACACCAGATCTTACCCCGTCACAAGTTGAAGAGCTTGTTGAATTGCACCAGCAACTGGTTAATGCTGAAGAGCAATGCATTTTAGAAGCAGTTTTAAAGGTGAAAGGCATGCAGTTGGAACTCTTGAGTTCTGACCAAACCACGGCATCCAAGGTTATCAGCACATCAGACATGTTCTCGAAGATATCGCAGTTTCAGAAAGATCACATCATGAAAGAAGTTTCTGCATTCCATAGAGACTCACAAAGAAGAATTGATGAAAAAATTTTTGATCTCTTCAGTATACCGGATGATATCCGTTTGCTTGTCACAGAATTCGTCCAAGTTCGCTTATCTCTCGATAAGCCTTCAGCACTGAACACTGTCACCCGAGAGCCGAGTGAACAGGAGCTGTTAGACTATGCACGTGAACTCAGAGACGAGCTTGATAGTTTCGCGGCAGGCCATGCTCATCATGGGATTACGATTACGTATTCTCCAGACCTGATAGAGTGTATTATCGAAATGACAAATTCTGATACTCCAGTCGTTGTTGATACCAATAGCATAAGATCGAGTGATCTGACGTCTGCTCTCGTGTTGTCTGAACTCAGCGAAAGTCTCGGAGAGCAGATCAGCCAGTGGGCGTATGTCCAAAGAAGCCTACGTCTTTTTGATGGACCCCGCATTCACCTCTACAAGTCGCCACGTTTGATCGATTGGACCAGAACTCAAGCGATGAATGATGCAGGCGATATTATAGAAGAAGTCCTTACATCGCTCTAGGATAGGTGAAAAGGACGAAACGATACGTGAAAAGCATGAAGCCTCGTTCCCATGACTTCCAAAAGTGGAAGGTTGCTTTTAGAGAAAAAGCGCATCTTCTGATCGAAGTGGGATATACCAAAGGGCGTTCTAACATAGAGTCTCATGACCATGAAGAGCAGGAGATTACCGAGTTCATCGTGAGTACTATCAAGGATTGGATGCGGAGTCCAGAGAGTCCTCCCTGGTGCAAATATTTCGATATTCATGAAGAAGCTCCGGTTCCAAAGCAGAAGAGCCATGGCAAATCCAGACCACGAACCGACATTCTCATCAGGTGGTGTGCTCACCAAGAACGTCCTGAATACATCTTTGAAGCCAAGCGATTACGAGAAAAAGGCTATGGAGCAGGCAAATATACGGGTTCAGAAGGGATGGGATGCTTCACGGAAGGTCTTTATGCGGCAGAATATGATGAAGCAGCCATGATTGGATATGTGCAGAGTCATACCCTCTCTCATTGGAAAGAGCAGCTTCAGAAGTCGATTACGAAAAAGGAAGGGATTTTATATCTGAAAGCACCTCAGTGTGACGAAATGGTGATTGCTGGCTTTCCTCTCGAGTGGGTGAGTGAGCACGAGCGAAAAGGGGAGAAGAACGGCTCTATCAGAATCTACCATCTTCTTCTGGATTGCTCTCCGCTAGCACAATCGTCACCACTTTCTTGAGCTGCCAGCCAGGAAAGCTCCTATCTCTCAGAGGAAGCATGTATGAAAAATATCGACAAAGACTTGGTCCAACGCGAGAAAACCGAGTTGATTGCCATCATCAAACAGATGCTCCAGCAACAGCCCGAACTGGAGTGGCTCTTGCAGACGCCTGTGCCAACACCATCTCAACGGACGAAGCCCGTTGACCCACAGATCTACCGAGATCAGATAGCCGCGACTTTGTCCCTTGCCGACAACCCACGGAATCGGAAATACCGTGACGAGATCAAGAGGAGGCTTTCTGCCATCAAGGCAACCGCCGATGCATTTGCTGAACACAAGGACTATACTGCTGCCGTCACGGTCTATGAGGTATTGGTGGCAGAAGTCCTCAAGCACTACAACGACTACTTCGACGAGTACATCACATTCAGTCTTATCCTGTATGGCTGCATTGATGGACTCGATAGCTGCTTTGCAGGCGAAGAAGAGAACCAGGATCTCCGGCTGCGAGTCCTCCAATCGCTCTTCGCGATCTATCGCTTCTATACCGACTCGGGTATGGATCTTGACGAGGATATTCCCGGTTTACTAATTGGCAACACCACTCCAGAAGAACGCCACATCATTGCAAGTTGGGTACGTGAAGCTTTTTCTCAGCCCAAGGGTGCTGGATATAGTTTCGAGCACTATAACGCATTCCTCGCAGCTTTAGAGCGAGGTAACAAAAGATGAGTCCTATTCCAACCATAGCAGAGCAAGACATTCGCCATTTCATCGGTGATGGGAACTCACCATGCCACCGCTCCCGCAGTCGAAACGCAGCACATCTATCGACACCGAGGTCTATCGTCGTCAAGTGGATGCTGCTTTTGATCATGCAGGCCATCAGTGGGATGCGGTCTATGGGATCTCCAGATGACATTATGCGTATTGCTGATCAATTTGCTCAACAGGGAGATCATGCCAATGCGGCAGCTATCTATGAAGTGGTTGGACGAGAAACACTGGGATATTACCTCTCCTATCATGATGAAGATGGAGCCCTGGATACAGTCGTCCAAGATTGCATCAAAGGCCTGGGTAATTGTCTGGCGGGCGAACAAGAAGACGAAGGCAGATTCTTGAGGCCATCTTTGCCATTTATTGGTTCAATGTTGACGAGGGTGGCTATGGCTTCATCGATGACATTCCACCTAAGCTGGTGCAACACACGACCTCTGGGGAAAAGCGCACCATTGCACCGTGGGTTCGAGTTGCCCTCTCAGAAACCCAGGGTTCGAACTGGAGTGCTAAGCGATATGGAGGAGGTAAGTTGGGTCTTCAAGTTTCATCCTGGGCAGCGGTTGAGAGCCCTTTTTGGCTGGTCGGCCTACCTAAAATAAAGATGAAGCCGTTGAGCACATAAGCCGGAAAATCGCAAGAAACAACTCGCGTGTTGTTGAGAGACATGTGGCCATTATGTTGAGTTACAAGAGGCTAAGCGGGTATTTTGAGTATTTCTTGCATAAATACTATTTTCAGAAAAAAGGAAAAATAACAAACATGAGCAAGAGAGCAAACGGAGAAGGATCCCTGTATCAACGCAAGGACGGACGGTAGGTAGCAGCTGTTTCCTTGGAAAATGGCAAGCGGAAATACCTCTATCACCAGACGCAAGCAAAAGCCGTGGTAGCACTTCAACAAGCAAACTATTCCAAATTGCAGGGAACACTCAAGCAGACCCGTGATGAAACCATGGAAGAGTTTCTGCTCAATTGGTTACACACGTGTATCCAACCTCGTGTTCGTGAGCGAACGTATCAAAGCTATCATGATCTGATCACCAAACATCTTCTGCCAACAGTTGGTCATGTCAGAGTGCACAAACTGACCTCTGGGCATATCCAGAAGCTCTATGATCTCAAGCGTCATGAGAACTATGCTCCACAAACGATCAGGAACATCGCCCTCTTGCTACGTCGCGCCTTAGATAAGGCATGTCAACTTCAGTATCTTTTCCAGAACGTGTGTCGAACAGTCACACTTCCTCACGTCCCCAAAGCCAATAGCATGCGTTCTCTCACCATTGAGCAAGCCAAACTCTTTCTGACCGCAGTAAAAGGTGATCCGTTAGAAGCATTGTATGTCCTTGCCTTAACGACAGGAATGCGCCAAGGAGAACTCCTTGCGTTGAAATGGGATGACATTGATCTGACCCATGGGAACATTCAGGTAAGACACACACTCATTCGCATTCCAAGACAAGGAGTTGTGCTCTCTGAACCCAAAACCCCATCAAGTAGGCGATGCATCCATCTCACTACAATCGCTCTTGAAGCATTGAAGCAGTTTTTTTTGCAGCAAGAACATGCAAAACGAGAACCAGGAACACAAAGGGGAAACCATCAATGGGTCTTCTGTAATGAAGAAGGCAACCCTCTTGATGGTGGAAATCTGCTTCGGCGCTCGTTTCGACCACTTCTCAACCAAGCAAATTTACCTGCCATTCGTTTTCACGATTTGCGACATTCTACGGCCACCCTCTTATTAGCGCTAGGAACGCATCCCAAAATTGTCCAAGAGCTTCTTGGCCATAGTCAGATTTCTATGACGCTCGACATCTATTCACATGTTCTTCCAACCTTACAAGAACGTGCCATGACCCATCTCAACACGCTTCTTACGGCTCAAGATCTTTCGTTGCTGTCATAGTTGATGTCAAGCAAGAGAAAATATACCATCAGAGGCCATCGGGATAAAGTTTCCTTTTGTCAGACCGCGCACCAACTTGGCGCGTCGAGCCATGTTTCACGTATTCACGGAACTTATGAATGCTGGAGTATTTACTACAAAAAGCCTCAGATATCTTGAGCGATCTCTCCGTTTCTATGATCCAGATATGTTACTTGTTCAGCCAGAGAAGCGCCCCTCCTGTATTTTACCTATACCTGAGCGGGACTGGTACAAAATAGATAGACACAATTGGTTAGATCAAGTTGATGAGGTCCTCCATTTTGTCAGCACACAAATGACAGATAAACGTATCGTTTTAGCTGAAAAGACACATTTACAGGTTCTTGAAAGCACAATATTTGAAGAAATCCGCCAAAGTATGATTTGTACGACTACTACTCCCAGGCCATCTGTTCTTGAAAGCTGGGATCAGCTTTTTCTTACTTCCTCCAGATGCCTTGTTAGTGAATATGAGCATCTACAATACGAGAAAGAGCCGATTTCTTTCATTTTCCAGAAGGGACATCATTATGATTCGCCTGGGGACAACTGGCTAGCTCTAAATCCAGTTATTGGACAGCAATTAGGATGGCATCATTTAGAAAACGAAGGATTATTTCGCTGGGTGGATGCCAATAATGCTATGATGGTCGAAAGCATATGGTGGAAAGATGGCCCTATGGGGTGGCATGGTTCGCATGATCATGATGAAACTGGCGAAGGTTGGTTAGTGGTGGCAAGCCAGGAAGCATTCTCTCAAATTCGTCATCAATACCCTTTGCTGAAACGACAGTTAATGGTGGAAAGAGAGTGCTATGACAAAAATCGACAACCATTAAGAAGATATGTTCTTTGTGATACATCGACATAAGGTAGTGAGTACCTTGAGAATTGATAACCCTGAGAGTCAGAGCTGTTCCTAGAGGGCTTCACTACTATTTCATCATTCCTTTGTTGACCACTACCCACTGTTTTGCTAAAGCCTTCGATAGTCCGTACGATTTTCGGATCGTTCAAATGGTTCCCTTGGATACCGATCAAAATGAACCTCGCTATGCGTGTCTGCCAGATCATGTGGCAGTACCACAGGACTAGAGCTTTTCAGATTTTTCATCCGGTCCTTGTTCTGTTTCATCAGGCAATTCAGGTACCTCTTCCATTAAGTCGAAGACAGATACTTCCAAGGCTTTTGCTAGTTTCTGAAGAGTATCAAGCGTGATGGATTGAAAGGGGTCCTGATAAATAGCTCGAATAGTACTCATTGCGAGATAGGTTTTGTGAGACAACAAAGTGATGCTCATTTTCTTTTCGGCGGCTACTTCCTTGACTCTTAATCGTATCCTGGCCATGATGTCCCCCTTCCACCCAATTGTACCTAAATCATGCCGCATTAAGCCCCTCCGAATATCCTTTGAGTATTTTTAATGCAGTGATAATTGACAAAGGAAAAGAATCAGGTTACTCTTGAGAGTATCGACCACTCTTGCCTATCTCTGTCTCCACGTGGATCTGGCAAAAAAGAAGAGTGGTCTGCCGTGATCAATCAACAGAAGGAGGAAACCTGTGTCCAGTGAGATAGCCAGACTTCGAGAGCAGATTGAACTTGAGGCCGACTCGCTTCGAATGCTGTCAACCGGATTTAAAACCGTTTCAAGCCACAAAATTATTGAAGCCGCCTATGATCGACTCGGAAGCTACCAGGATGAATTAGGCAAGCTCATTGGGGATGGTGCTGCTGTAAGAGTCGTCGTGTCAGCCTTGGAAGGACCGGCCTTTCCTGATGACTCGATGCCATCTAGCATCACTCTCGATCCTTGCATTGAAAACAGAGGAGTCGCCGAGAAAGTCATAGAAGCGCATGAGGGCCGATTAGATGCAGAGGAGCTATTCTTACCGTTAGGGACCCTCATGAAGCCAGTGGTATCAAATACAGAAGCCGCCGCCGCTCGATACACTATTCTCTTTCCAGACGGGTTCATGATTTGGTTACGTGTGGATCATGAAGGGCGCAACCTTCTTACACTTAACAAAAAAGATCTCGAGTGCCCAACGTGCGGAAAGCGGCTAGATTGAATGCTGCTTGCTCATTTCTCGCTAGAACACACACACCGATATTTCAGCATTGATATATCGGTCATCTCTTTTTTTCACGACTTTGTTGGTCAACGACACCAAAACTGGAATGGGACAATGCAAAGAAAATGAGACCGTCAGGCTACCCCAGAAGAAGGAGGAAAATCATGTCGATGGATCCACAAGAGATCAGGAGGAACTATTCCAGCAGAAACAGTGCGGATTGTCCGAGCGGCTTGTCTCAAAGGAACCGAAGCCAATGCGATTGCGTGCTGCTTTAGCAGAGTTGTATCAGAATGAGCACTTTGCAGTTCTCTCCCCAGTCAAAGGCTAGCCTGCATATGACCAATGGCGACTGGCTGTAGTCACGTATGTGGAAGGTCTCACCGATCGACAAGCAGCCGATGCGCATCGATTGGAAGTATGGTTAGGGCTGAGACACAGGTAGGCAGATGGCCCTCAAGGATCTCAAGAATAGACCCGCCTCAGAAGGGGATTGAGAGGAAGCTGGTGGTCGGGATC
>DASYAN010000483.1:0-5718 GCA_036501345.1 Ktedonobacteraceae bacterium | reverse complement strand
TGCAAGGCGTCATTCATCTCTAAAGCGATGAATGTTCTGGTCATATGTTTGAATCTCGCATGAGCATCCTACACATCTTCCACAATACAACGAATATTCTATGCGGCGAACAACATCCTATCCAGCTCCTCACCATCAATCGTCTCAACCTGGATCAGATGCTCTGAAATGACCATGAGTTTGTCTTCTTTTTCACGCAGGATATTCAGCGCAGTAGTGTAAGCCTGATCAATCAGAGCAGAGACCTCGGTATCAATTCTCGACGCTACCTCAGCACTGATCATAGTATTGCCATCAGCATCTGGCTTGAGCGCAATATTACCAAGCGAGGACATACCAAACTCACAGACCATCCGACGCGCAATATTGGTGACGTACTCAATATCCTGACTGGCTCCTGTGGTAATATCGCCAAAGATGATCTCCTCGGCAGCACGCCCTCCCATCGCTCCAGCTAATTTTGCCAGCAGTTCTGAGCGACGCACTAGATAGCGATCCTCAGCAGGAGCTTGGACAGTAATCCCTAGTGCCATACCTCGAGCAATCGCTGAAACCTTCTGCACAGGATCTGCACCAGGCATCGAACGCATGACAATGGCATGGCCTACCTCGTGATAGGCAATAATGGCTTTTTCGGCCTCAGTAATCAACCGACTCTTGCGCTCGGGACCCGCCATCACACGTAGAATTGCCTCATCCAACTCAGGCTTCTCAATGAATGATTGCCCGTTACGAGCAGCCAATAAAGCAGCCTCATTAAGTAGATTTGCTAAGTCAGCCCCGGAGAAGCCTGCCGTCTGACGAGCTAGATCAATCAGATTGACGCCAGAGGCTAGAGGTTTATCGTTAGCATGAACTTCCAGAATTGCCTGACGACCACGAATATCGGGTTTATCAAGCATCACACGGCGATCAAAGCGTCCCGGACGTAAGAGCGCCTGATCAAGCACATCGGGACGGTTAGTGGCTGCGATCACGACTACATTGGCCTGTTTATCAAAACCATCCATCTCGACGAGCAATTGGTTGAGTGTTTGCTCACGCTCATCATTCCCGCCAGTACCCGAATTGGTTCGTTGGCGACCGACGGCATCAATCTCGTCGATAAAGACGATACATGGCGCATGATCTTTGGCTTCTTTGAAGAGATCACGTACGCGGGCTGCACCAACGCCGACAAACATCTCGACGAATTCAGAACCACTCACACTGTAGAAAGCAACACCTGCCTCACCAGCCACAGCACGGGAGATCAAGGTTTTGCCAGTACCAGGAGCACCGACAAGCAATACACCCTTAGGGGTACGAGCTCCCATCGCCGTAAAACGCTCAGGATACTTCAGAAACTCGACAATTTCCTGCAATTCCACCTTTGCCTCTTCAACTCCTGCCACATCCTTAAAAAGGACGGCAGGACGAGTTTCGCTAAAACGTTTTGCTTTCGAGCGTGCAAAAGGAGCTGCCTGACCTCCCATATTGCCACGCTTGATAGCAAAATACATCATCCCTGCAACAAGGGCAATCAGGAGTATATCAACAGCTCCCTGTAGCCATTGACCATGTTGGCTAGTATCGATACTGACACCAACGCCGTCTTTACGGAATTCATCCGTTAGTGCCAACCCATCTTCTTTGATACTATGGTATTGCTGGCCTGTCTTACTCGTCGCATAGACATCACTGCCATCAATAGTGATCAATTTCAACTGATGTCGATCAGCCATATTCAGGACATCACTGATCGGCTTGTCCTGTATAGCTGCTCCCCCTACCGTAAGACTTACCAAACGTACACCCGCGAAAACCAGCAGCGACACAGCCAGTATAATGATGGCTATGGGAATGAGATAGCGGGTAATGAGACTGCGTTTTTTTGTGATTTTGGATGTTGACTTTGTTGTTCCTCGATTATCCTTTGGCGGTATTTCCATGCGAAACCGTTAGACCCTTCCGTATTCTGTCTGTAGGTAGCTAAACTACCTAACCAACCATCTCTTTTCGCGACGTAGGTACCCCTGCATTGAGATGTGGGGGTAACGCCGTCTCCTTCCTTATGTTCCCCGATTAGAGGGCTTTTCTGATCTGCTTCGATCTACTTGCCCAAATGGCATTGGAGCACGGCCCCACGCTTACATGTGGGACCTATGATTTCGATCTCATCTGAGCTCTCCATCCACCCTTTCCACAGGACCCCATACTTAAATGTAGGCCTATTGACTACTAGCTAGACTATCTCTGTGGGGCTCTTGCTATCCAGAATGGCACTCTCAGCCATTACAGCGCATAACAAAAGATTAGTATGTGCTTAGAACGCTTAGAAAACCTTAGAGATAATCCTATAGTATGGCATTCGTCAACCTATTTCAAATTACATCCTTATGATAGTAACAAGGTACCATTCTGCCATAGATATTGACTACCTTGTCGCTAACAAATATAGCAGCTTTGGGGAAGATTGAGCCTACAGCCCTTCTAAAAATAGCTTTTCATGAGCTAGCTACAAACCCTTGCTCTATTAAGGGATGACCGCAAAGGAATGCCCTTACCAATCACAGTCAGCAGGAATCCTCAGTCATATTGTAGCGAAAGATTGCATGTACCTCTAGGAGGAAACAGGGACAATTTTATACACACTACACTCATGGATCAATATTTTTATGAACGACTGCCGGGACAAAGTGATTTGATCCTACTTATGATATACTACACCAAGAGAGAAGCATACATCATATGCGAGGAATATGTCTCCTTGCTAGAGGCAGTATGAGGAAGCAGGGGCGATTTGATGCATATTCATGGCTCGATATTTTTGTGGACGACTACAAGGACACAGAGATTTGATCCTACTATTTATACTATACCACAGAAAGGGGAAGACATCATATGCAAGAATATGTCTCCTTGCCAGGAGCAATGCAAGGCATTGTATCAAAAGTGCTTCAAATCGGCTCCAGAGTCGAGCCATTTAGCAAAGAGAGCCACGAGAAGACTCCACGTATTCGTGATGCCAAAGTCGTACATAGTGTCTGCCCATACTGCGCGGTCGGTTGTGGCTTAAACGTCTATGTCAAGGATGGCAAGGTCATTGATATTGAAGGTAATCCCGCAAGCCCGATCAATCATGGAACACTATGCCCCAAAGGATCAGCCACTTTCCAATATACGGTGAACTCAGATCGCCTGACAAAGGTCCTCTACCGTGCCCCTTATAGCGATCACTGGGAGGTCAAATCGCTCGACTGGACGATGGAACAAATTGCTCAGCGTGTCAAGCAGACACGCGACGAAACATTTGTGGAATGCTTGCCCGATGGCCGTGAAGTCAATCATACCCAGGGCATCGCATCACTGGGAGGAGCCACCCTGGATGTTGAAGAGAATTATTTGATCAAAAAGCTCTTCAGCGGTGGCTTAGGCATTGTCTCGATCGAGAACCAAGCCCGCATATGACACAGCTCGACAGTACCCGGTCTGGGTACCACATTAGGGCGAGGCGGAGCCACAACATTTCCGCAGGATCTCGTCAATAGCGACTGTATTTTAATCATGGGCAGCAATATGGCAGAAGCCCATCCGGTTGCATTTGCTAATGTCGTCAAAGCGAAAGAGCGTGGCGCACAGGTTATTCATGTTGATCCACATTTTTCGCGCACATCGGCACTAGCCAACCTGTATATACCCACTCGCGCTGGGTCCGATATTGTTTTTCTAGGAGCTATCATATCTTATCTGTTGGAGCAGAAGGCTTATTTCCATGACTATGTGGTGCATTATACCAATGCTCCAATGCTTATCCGTGAGGATTTCAAGGATACCGAAGAATTGGATGGCATTTTCTCCGGCTATGATCCCCAGACAGGTATATATAGTGATCAGAGCAGCTGGGATTACCAACGAGATGAGCATGATCAACCACTGACAGACCCAACATTACAGCATCCACAATGCGCGTTCCAAATTATGCGGCGGCATTTCGCACGCTACACACCACAAATGGTTGAGCAGGTATGCGGGGTACCACGCGAAGAGTGGATAAAAGTGATACAGGCATTAACTGCAAATTCTGGACGTGAACGCACAGGAGCTATTTGTTATGCAGTGGGCTGGACACAGCAATCGAAGGGTGTTCAAATTATCCGTGCAGCAGCTATGATGCAACTACTGTTGGGGAACATTGGGCGTCCTGGCGGCGGTATTATGGCTCTGCGAGGCCATGCTTCGATCCAGGGATCAACAGACATACCAACTCTCTACGATCTCTTGTCCGGGTACATGCCACAACCAGCAGCACTACTTATGGAGAAGCAGAGCACAGAAGACGAAATTGATGCGCTATCCAGAGAAAAGCACAACAGGCAGATACAATCGCAACAAACGCTGGCTGAATATATCGAAGCAGTGGGGCAGAAACAGGGCTGGTGGTTTCATCTTCCGGCCTACATACGCAGCTTGCTCGCAGCATGGTACGGCGAGGCTTGCCTTGAGCCAGAGAGCGATCATGGCTATCGCTGGTTGCCTAAAATAACTGGTGATCACTCACATCTCGTGACCAGTTACGCTATGCTGGATGGAAAAGTGAAGGGTTACTTCCTCCTAGGACAAAATCCCGCTGCGGGCAGCACCAACGCACGTATGCAGCGCAAGGCCCTGGAGCAGTTAGATTGGATGGTAGTTCGTGACCTGTATGAGGTTGAGTCTGCCACCTTCTGGAAAAAAGGTCCCGAACCAGTCGACTCGAGCAAAATCAAGACGGAAGTTTTCCTACTGCCAGCAGCCGCTTCGACCGAGAAAGAAGGGTGCTTCACAAATACACAGCGACTCTTACAATGGCGTGATAAAGCTGTCGATCCTCCCAGTAATGCACGCTCAGATCTCTGGTTTATCTACCATCTCGGCAAGCGCCTCAAAGAGCTCTATGCAGATAGTCAGGACTCGAAAGACCGCCCTCTTCAGGCCTTAGTATGGGATTATGACCGCATCGAGCCAGAACCTAATTCTCGCATCTCTGATGAGCCAGATGCACACCTAGTGCTTAAAGAGATCAATGGTTATTACACCTACTCACCTGGCCCATCAGATGAGCACAGTAAAATACAACGCCACAATACCCTGCGTGACGCGCCACACCTGCCAGGCTTTACAGCATTAAAGGACGATGGGAGCACAGCTTGCGGTTCCTGGATTTATAGTGGGGTCTATCCGGCTCCCGATAATAACCGTGCCGCCTCGCGTATCTCGGATGACTATATGAATTTGCAATGGGGTTATGCATGGCCAGCAAACCGCCGTATGCTCTACAACCGTGCCTCAGCCGATCCACAGGGCCACCCTTGGTCAGAACGCAAGAAGTATATCTGGTGGGATGAGGAGCAGCAGAAGTGGATAGGCTATGATATTCCCGATTTTCCAGTAAATAAAGCGCCCGATTACCAACCGCAGCCGGGAGCGACCGGAATGGATGCTATCGCTGGAACAGACCCATTTATCATGAAGCCCGATGGCCGAGGTTGGCTCTTCGCTCCTCAAGGATTAAAGGACGGCCCCTTGCCGACGCACTATGAAGCAGCTGAGTCACCTGTATACAATATGCTCTATAGGCAACAGAGTAATCCAGCCGCCAAATATTATCGAGACCGCAAAGATAATCGTCTGGCGAAAATCGCAGATGAGCAGTATCCCATCGTCATCACCACCTATCGCTTAACCGAGCATCACGTC
>DASYAN010000482.1:0-5179 GCA_036501345.1 Ktedonobacteraceae bacterium | reverse complement strand
TTGGACTGAATGTATGCAGTGCATCTGCCTGGAGATTACACCTACCAGGAGTATTTGCTGGTTGCCATTGATTAGCTGTTTGTAATTGCAGAGAATCGGTAAAAATTGGTGCTCTGCTTGTTGCCTGGATATAGAGATTGTGTGGATCTGCAGTGATAATTGGCGGGAGCGTGGCTATGGGATAAACAGTCTGTACGGACGTAGACGTGGCTACATTTTGCCCTCTGAACTGAAAGATCGCATATCCTCCTAATGAAAACAGCAAAATACCTACAAGCGAACTTACAGTGATAAGCAATAATTTACGAGTTCTCTGTGGATGTGAGAGATCTGTGTGTGGTGTTGTAACGACCCCAGGACGCTTCAAAGCTTTGAGTGTGGAAGACTGCTCTTGGCTCTCTGTCATATCTTGTCTGATTGAGGCCAGCGAAGTGTGAGATGGCATTGAAGGACTTGTCCCTACAAGGCTTGCAGTGCTTGCTTGGGGCTGAGATTCCTGAGAGAGTAGCTTGGAAGTAAAAGATGGAGCAGGTTTCACTTCCGTAGGCGAGCTGAGTTTGGCCTCAGCAGATATAAGAGACTGCGATGGCGGTATAGGAGTGAAAGACGAGACAGGTTTCACTTCCGTAGGCATAAGAGACTGCGATGGCGGTATAGGGGTAAAAGGCGAGACAGGTTTCACTTCCGTAGACGAGAGGATACGTGGCCGGGCAGGTATATGGAACGGTGATGACTGTGTGGAATTAGAAGATGACAAAGGTTTTAGTTTCGTAGGCGAGAGGACACGTGGTCGGGCTGCTGTATGGTACGACGATTGTGTGGCAGGGTAAGACGAGGTAATGTCGGAGGTCGCTGGTGATGATAGCGATACCAATGTGAAAGTTTGTTTTTGCCCACAGCGCGGACAGATGCCAGTTTCTGGTAGTAGCTGAAAACTGCATGATTTGCATTGCATTGCTTATTAATCTCCACTATTACTTGCTAGAAACATTCTCTATCATCTTGATTAAATATCCCTGAAAGGGGCTCTGTTCCCCTACATTCATCTGTAGTAGCCACTTATATGTCTATGGAAATATATGGCTGTTTGTTGGTTCAGCTAGTATAGCATCTAAATATATGTCTGCCAAGTCAATACTAATTCCTCCTACTCACTGCCAGGTTACACTATATATCAAAGTCTCCAGACCTGTTCCTGGGTGTAAGCTACTTCAGTAGCATTTGTGCCATCATCGGCGGTGACCCCTATCTGACCAGAGGTTAGCGAACTATCTTTTACAGTAGTGACATACTGGCCGTTGAAATAGAAACTCATGGTATCACCTCGGGCAATCACACAGATAGTGTTATCTTGATTCAGCCCCATCTTGAGCGATGTGCTTGAGTCACTGGCTAATGCTTGCGCGGTTTTCCCCGTTTGGTCGGGATAGTAGTCAAATTCAAATGCACCATTGGAAGAGATCTTGAGGAGATAATTCTGTGATGTATTTGCATCCGCACGAAAAACAATGCCCCCACCATCGCCTTTGAGAATATTCATATGAATCTGGAATGCGAAATTGCTAAAACTGGTATTGGCTGCAAGACAGAGGGCTATCGTCTTCTGCGCTGAACTTGTGACGTGATAGGCTCCACCAGAAAATCTACAGTTTGAGTTGATATCCCAGTCTGTCACATAAGGGGTCTGTAATGGATCACTTAGAGACGGAATAGATGCAGTGGTTGTTATATAGTCATCCTGGAGTTGGGCAAGTGCAATCGCAGTAGCATGCTCGATGGCAGCTGCAGTAGCCGCCTGCCGTGCAAAGGCGGTGGCATTAGCCTGGGCTACCTGTGTAGCCTGGGCAACTGCAATCGCAGTAGCATCAGAGCTGGCTTTATGGGGTACATAGATGGTGGTATAGAGGACAAGACTCCCACCGATCAGTAACATGAAAACAAGAAGCAATATGAATACGAATATGAGAGGAGAGCGTTGCCTGGATGTTAATGGTTGCGAGAATATGGCAAGAAGAGAGTCAGAAATATAGTATGGTTGTTTTAGTTTGAATGATCGAATAAATGGTACTGATGATGTATGTGAAGATTTCTTGGGAGACTGACGTGCAGTGGGATAAGCAGATGGGCGTACTGATGAAGACAATTTGACAGACGAAGGCGGATTTGCAGTTAAATAAGGAGACTGATTCGAGTATGTGGTATTTTCCCTTATAATAGGAGATGAATTTGAATCAAATTGGCGCATAACAAGGCTATCTGCAGGAGGGATCAAGAGAGTAACAATGAGATCCCCTGGAGTTCCATCTGCGGTAGGTTCACCTCGGCCAGATAGATGAATTTTTTGCTCGTTATACGCGCCTGGGTAAACGAAGAGAGAAACTTTCCGGCCGCCCGGGAGAGTGACTAGGCGTTCTATACCAGTGCGAGCTTCTTCCTGGGTTAACGCCAATGTGGCACGAAGATTCCCTCGCTGTTTTTCCTCAGCCATCTATATTCTGCCTTTCCAAGTGATATATAGGGCCTAGTATAGCAGAAGAGTACTGTCCTTGGAAGATAAAGAGGGATAATAGTAGATCTGTTGGGTCACTCTGCCAAAGCCAGAGCGAGACTGCCGATGGGGGATTTGTATCAGCAAGCATAACTTAGGTACTATAAGGGGAGGGAAATGTAAAGCACGGATATGAGATATAAACTTCATATCCGTGCAATTTGCTGGGAGAGACGAGCCAATACCAGCAAGAAATTGTGCCACTTCAGCAGCTACGCAGTATTCCGAAACATTCTGGGCAGTACTACTCTCAAGAAGGATCTGGAACCACATCTTGCTCAACGGGAACAGCATCTTGCTCGGCTGAAATTAAATCTTGTTCGGCAGGGATGGCATCTTTCTCAGTGGTAGTAGCATTTTCTTCGGCAGGAACTACATCCTCGGCGGAAACTACATCTTCGTTGGCAGGAAGCACGTCTTTCTCAACAGGAGCGACATCTTGCTTGACGAGAGGAGCGTTCTCTCGGGAGAATTCTAGTTGCAGTGCAGCCACGAAATAGCATGCCATAGCAATTGGACCTGTGGGTGGCGCATGATCTACAGAAAAGAGGTAAGCAGCCATCACTAGTAAGCCTGCTGCAAGGCGTGGTCGAACTAATAGGCCAAGTGCAATCGCGAGCAATAACACAAGCCGAGACAAGTTATCGATCGGAAGGATCTCAGGGATCAGATTGATACGTACAAGCTGATAGTAAGAAATAGCCAGGGCTGCTAGTACTAAAGTGACAATCACAAACCAACGCGATTGTATTGGACGCGAGAGCGCAAGTACAGCCAACAGGATAGCTATCACCCACCCAAAACTACCCAAGACCCCAACCAGAAGTACGATACTACTCGAGAAGGAATTCTCAATAGCTGAAGCCGTGAGGATCTGTGGAAGGCCAGCCATTCCCTGCCCATAGCTAACCAAGGCACCCGTGCCAATACCGAGAATAGCATCCAGAGCGGGATAGAAAATGACAAAGATGCCTAAAGCTACTTTGCTGAGTGTTGCCACCATGCCATGTACACCATCAAGCAAGAGGTAAACAGAGAGAGCAAGCAAGCAAAAGAGAGGCAGTTGCAAGAAGTGCAGGGTGATCCACCAATTTAGACGGGGTGAGACAGCATCAAATACATCTCCTGAAAACGTTGGATGGAAGAGATCCAGGATACCTAGGACAGCTGGTGTACCCAGAATGATGACTCGTCGTACAGTGGGGTTCATGGTAAGGTAAACCTCCCTCATCTGAATATATCGACTACTATCGGATTCGAATACTCATCATCGAATTGTGGCAGTAACCTCCTGCCGAGTGCATTGTAAGAGAAGTTTACATGCCCTTCCAGGGGGAAACAGGGACAATTTCACACACACTTTGTCACTCAAGACTTCTGCGAACTACTGTGGCATTCTAATCAAGAGAAAGCGAGCCTGACTCATGAGAATAGAAGAGTCAGGCTCGCTTAAACATATACATGGATCTGCTTAAATCATGCCGAGTTCCCACCTAGCATCTTCAGTCATACGTTCTGGCGACCAGGGAGGATCAAAAGTCATTTCAACTTTACAGCCCTTAACATTTTCGACCTGCCCAACACGCATCTCGACCTCGGAGATGACTTCGCCCGCCATGGGGCAACCCATGGCAGTTAAAGTCATAGTTACACTAACCTCTCCGGTTTCGTTCTGAATGTCAAGCCCGTATATCAGACCCAAATCAACGATATTGACGGGAATTTCCGGGTCATAACACTCACGAAGGGCATCCATGACTCCTACTTCATTAATCTCTGCCATTGTCGCACCGCTGCTCCTTTTACATCCTAGCGAATTAATAGACATACGTTTTCTTATAATATAGCTGATGAAACAGAACTTGTCAAAGCGGACCGACCGCTATAATGTGAAAGCATTGAGCCTTAAGGGCCTGCAAAACTACAACAGCGAGCTACCTCAAGTTGTCCTCTTGCTCTGCTCAACTTGTCCCTCTTTATCTCTAGAAAAATATCTCTCTCATGAGGTATTCTCCAAGTATTGATAGTTTTATACTTCTGCGAACCGCTGTAGGAAACATTCTCAGCTTACGGGGAGAAAAAGATGTGATGACTACCTTAAAAAATACCTTGAAGGTTATCTCAATGATCATGGTTTTCCTCTTGTGTCTTGACATTTTAACTCCACAAGCGGTCGCAATCTCAACA
Source organism: Ktedonobacteraceae bacterium (assembly GCA_036501345.1). Lineage (GTDB taxonomy): Bacteria > Chloroflexota > Ktedonobacteria > Ktedonobacterales > Ktedonobacteraceae > DASYAN01. The sequence goes on along the minus strand of DASYAN010000482.1, from coordinate 444 downwards.
ACACGTTTAGCGATTCCGGTAAGAGATTTCACCTGTTTGCCAGCCCCTAAAATAAAAGCACCGCCTAAATTATCAGTAAGCACCAGACCTAGCACTCAAACGCTTAGAAATATCTGTCCTGCAGGGTTAGTACCTCAACCAGTGAGTTCGCCAAGCGCTACCGCTCCACAACCTTCTGTGCCATTCCAGATGAATTCCCCACGAGTATCTTACAGCTCTTCTTCCTCTAATGGCTATCACTATGTTACGGCTACACAATACACAACGAGTATTGGCGCAACTGGATCTTATACACAGGAGAAGCCACATGTAGCACCTCAAGAGGGTCACTCTCTTGTAGAACTGGCAATCCTATCTCCTTATTATGATTCAAACGGGCAGCCAGTTAAACAACAACAAATTATTGAGATCGGATGGAAGGTTGAGAGTATCGAGGTGAATAAG
>DASYAN010000481.1:0-7380 GCA_036501345.1 Ktedonobacteraceae bacterium | reverse complement strand
CTTATCTCTCACCAGCGAAATCGCCTTGGTATGATCTTTTTTATTGGGAGTTTTTTTAGATGGAGAACAATAAGACCATGCGCAAATGGTCGGAGTTGCATGAACTAAAGGTAGTTGTGCCCAGCGAGGGCAAAATTGTAGGAAATGTTACAGATTTCCTCTTTAAAGAGGGAACCAATGCTGTCTATGCGCTACGGGTGCATACGCGTGTGAATGGAGATTACACGCTGCCAGTTACTGGTATCAAGTCAATTGAAGACGATCGTGTCACTATTATTAATGCGCAGATGTTGACGAAGGCCGTTCCCGGCTTTTCGCAAGGTCACAGCTTGATAGCACGCAAAGTTGTCAGTGAGAAGGGGAGCGAAATAGGGACTGTAAAGGATGTGCTGCTTGGTGTCGAGCCAATCGTAGCAATGCGCGTCGCTGGTCTTGAAGTGTCAAATGGGTCCAAGCACCACAGCCATGGTTTTACCGCTGATGCAGTTGCACGCTACGAGGACGATGCAGTCATTGTCGACGATAAGCTTGCCAGAAAACTAAAGTAACGATTGGCTATACTTCTCCACGTAACCTTGCCACCTCGGCTTCCGCGGCGCGAGCCTCACGCTTACGCCGCAACTTTTTGAGTGCCTCAGCTTTGCGCTGCCAGTTATCAGGATCTTTGGGTGCCAGACGAATGGCACTTTCAGCTGCATTCAATGCCTCATCGTAGCGCTCAAGGTGTTTGAGCACTAGTGATTTGTTATGTTGGGCAGAGGCCATCCTGGGATTGAGGCGCAAAGCCCGCTCATAAGCATCGAGTGCCAGTTCGTAGTTTCCCAGATGGTAGAATGCGTTGCCTTTCCCGTTCCATGCTTGGGCTGCACTTGAATTGATCAGTAAGGCCCGATTATAGGCATCAAGTGCCTCCTGATAGCGTTCCAGGTTACATAATGTGCTTGCTTTGCCATTCCAAGCAACAATATTCTGTGGATCCAGGCGCAACGCCTCATTGTACGATTCCAAGGCTTTATTGAATCGACCCAGATCGGCCAGCACGACGGCACGTTTCTCCCAAGCTCTTACAAAGCGGCTATCAGATGACAATGCACGTTCGTAGTGATCGAGAGCCTCCTTCAGCTCGCGCTGTCCATAGACAATATCTCCCAAGCCACAATAGGCAGGAGCATAATTAGGATCAACCTGTAATGCCTCTTTGTAAGCCCGTCTAGCCTCGGGAAGACGCCCCATTTCGCTCAAGGCCTGCCCCTTGCCATTCCAGTAAGCAGCTGCATGGGGATCTAGCAAAATCGCTTCCTCGAAGGCGTGTAGAGCTTCAGGATAACGACGCAAGTGGCGCAGGACAAGCCCTTTATTACCCCAAGCCTGGGCCATTAGTGGATCATAGCTCAGTGCAATATCAAAGGATGTGAGAGCCAATTCTGACTGTCCCAAAACTCTCTGAGCTGCCCCCTTGCCATTCCAGGCGGTCACGTTATCCTTTTCTAGCAAAATCGCTTTGTCAAAGGCCTCTAACGCTTCTTTATTCTGACGAAGTATGTGATGCGCAGTCCCTTTACCAGTCAGAGAGGTTACCAGATTAGGTTTGAACCTTAATGCCCGATCAAATGCGTCAAGTGCTTCATGATGCTTTCCCTGCATAGCCAGGGTTAAACCACGGCCCTGCCAGGCAAGCGCATTCTTGCTATCATTTTGCAAAGCAAGATCATACATGGCAAGTGCGTCCGATAGCCGCCGCTGTGTATAGAGTCGGTAAGCGTCCTGTAAGAGAGCATTGTTTGTTGTCTCAGCCTTTTTCTGGGTGGGTTGGATCATTGCTAAAGGCTGGGATACAGTACCACTGAAGCGGTCTTGTTGTGCCTGACGCAAAACCTTGAGTACCTCTTGTGCGCTGGCAGGCCGTTTCTGTGCATCCATCTCTAACATTTGCTGGAGTAACTGTTCCAAAATGGGGGGAACGGCAGGATTCAAATGGGATGCGGGCTTGAAGAAAAATGGTTGTTCACTAGGATCGACGCCCGTTAGTAGACAGTGAAGCAGTGCTCCCAAACTGTAGATATCCGAGCGTGGCGAACTCTGTGCCTTGCCGTACTGTTCCGGTGCAGCAAAACCAGGGGAGCCAAGAGCTACCGTGTCATGAGATTGACCAGGCTTGAAGATACGAGCAATGCCAAAATCAATTAAATAGATATGTCCACTTTCACTGATCATCACATTGGAGGGTTTGAGATCGCGAAAGACGATCGGTGGTTGATGATTGTGCAAATAGCTCAATACATCACAAATTTGTTCGCCCCATTCAACAATCTGATCCAATGGCAGAGGATTGCCATTGGCCTTCTCCATATAATCCTCTAGTGTCTGCCCCTCGATAAAATCCATCACCAGGTAAGAACGCTCGTTCTCCGTGAAGTGATCGTAGATACGCGGCAGATTGGGATGCAACAGATCAGCCAGAATGCGTGACTCGTGCTCAAACGACTCCTCAGCCTCCTGGATTTGCAATGCTGAAAGACCAGCCCGAGTCATCTCCTTGACGGCAATAGGGCGGTTGTTGAAACGAGTATCAAAAGCTTTATAGACGGAACCCATTCCGCCCTGACCAACACGCACTTCTAGTTGATAGCGACCAGTGATCAGAGTTTGCTCTGGTAATGCTCCAGTCGTATCGTGAGAAGAGAGTGTGGCAGAACAATGCTGACAAAAGCGGGCTATAGATGTATTTGCTGCTCCACAATTTTCACAGAACTGTTCCTGTATTGCCATACTCTTATATTCCCTGTTTCAGTTTTCCGTAAGTTTCGAGGTACCTGACTCACGAGCATCCTCAATGATGTGCCACAATCGCAGCCATTCTGCAATGCTCAGTGTTTCGGCGCGACGGCTGGCCTCAATTTCGGCCATCGCCAACCAGGAGCGCACATGTTCATTTTTATAGTGCAAGCTGTGCGTAAGTGAGTTGTGTAGCTGCTTGCGCCGTTCAGAGAAACCTGCCTGCACAACTCGGAAGAAACGATTGCGTTCTTCCAGCGAGAGTGGAGTCTGCTGCGGATGCACATCTACTCGCAAGATTGCCGAGTCAACTTTGGGCGCAGGATAAAATGCCTGCGATGGCACGCGTGCCACGATGCGAGGTTGCCCATAAAATTGCACACTAACACCTAGCAGACTGAGATCACCGGGGCCAGCAGTGATCCGTTGTGCCACTTCTAATTGTACCATCACAATCAGCAAACTTGGAGGATGACTGCTCTCTAGGAAGTGCCGGAAGGTCGGTGCGGTGATATAGTAGGGCAAATTAGCCACTAGCTTGTAGGTTGCCTGACCGAACGTTTTGACCGGATCAATGTGGAGCAAATTACCTGCAATCAGTTCAACATTGGGATAATTGCTAGTTGTTTCCTTGAGCAATACAAGCATATCGCGTTCGACCTCGACCGCAACAACATGCCGGGCATGCCGTGCCAGTTCCTGCGTCAAAACGCCAGTTCCTGCCCCGACTTCCAGTATCTCGTCATCCGAATTGATCTCAGCTGCCTCAACAATCGTCTGCAATACCGAACGATCAATCAGAAAATTCTGCCCAAAGGATTTATGTGGTCGCATATTGTGTGTAGAGAGCAATTTACGTATCTCATACACATTCGTTAGATCTCTTTCGTCCTCAGCTTGCGGGACTACTGTTGGAATTTGAGGATGTTCTTCTACCAATATGATTTCTCTTATTTCGCCGTATTTTGTGTCATACACGTAAAAAACCAATCTGAGCAGCTTCTAGACATTCAAACTTGGCTGGAGAAGGTCTCAGTCTGTCCGTACGCATGGTAAGTATGCATAGCATGATTGTAACATCCATGAAAGGACTTTACAAGTCAGGCAAACCGGGTCAAACCGGATCTCAGGCCACCAATGATTGTTATTGCTGAGGGCATTTCCTAACTCTGGCAAAGTTCTTGTGTAGGAAGGAAGCCCGATTGGTATTTGGCAGAGTAAAGTAAGCTGACATCTAGCGGAATGTGGGCGAGGTGATTTTTTGACAATTATCTGAGGTAGCAGGTATACTTGAGAGGGATGGTGCTGTTGGCTCTTTTCTGCAAGGATGTGACACATTATGGCAGTAAAAGCATCGTTACCACTGACAAGTCTCTCTGAAGCGCAGCGAACGCAGGCCCACGAACGCTTTGTGCTCTTACATCCTGCCTTGGAAGGGCAGATCACCCAAACGCAGCTCGCACGGGATTTGCACCTTTCTCTGAGTACAATACAACGCTGGATCAAACAGTACCGAGAGCAAGGGTTAGCTGGGCTGGCAAACGCAAGGCGCTCTGACAAAGGGAAGTCTCGCCATCTACCCGCTGAGGCCATCACACTGATTGAGGGCCTCGCTTTACAAACCCCTGCACGTTCAATGGCGGCCATTCATCGTCAAGTGACTACTATTGCTCAAGAACAGGGATGGAAACCACCCAGCTATGACCGCGTCCGCCAGATTATCAAGAACCTCGATTCTGCGTTAGTGACGATGGCTCATCAGGGATCTGCAGCTTACCGCGAGGAGTTTGACCTGCTCTATCGGCGAGAAGCCCCACACGCAAATGCGATGTGGCAGGCTGATCACTCCCTGCTGGATATCTTGTTGCTTGATGAGTCTGGCGCTGCTGCCAAGCCCTGGCTCTCGGCGATTCAAGATGACTACAGCCGCATGATTGTCGGCTATCGGCTCAGCTTTCAAAAAGCGACGGTGCTGACCACAGCGCTGACCCTTCGTCAGGCAATCTGTCGCAAAGAAGATCCTCGCTGGCCTGTCTATGGCATTCCGACTGTCTTCTACAGTGACCACGGCTCCGATTTCACCAGCAAGCACATGGAGCAAGTGGCTGCTGATTTGCCAATGGAGTTGATCTTCTCGCAGGTCAGCGTTCCTCAAGACTGGTTTTCGCGCTCAAATTTTGCATAAAAGGCGCAGAAGGGTGAGCTTATTTAGACTTTTTCAACAGGCTGGTTCCTTTTTTGAAGCAATATCAGAATCCAAGAATGGACAAAGAAACCAATGGAACTTCTTGAACGTGAGCACTGTTTCGAGCAATTATTGATGCTCGCTCGCATGGCCAGTACCGGGCATGGGCAGACGGTGCTGATTAGCGGGGAGGCAGGGATTGGCAAAACCGCTCTAGTAGAAGAGTTTATCCGCCGACATTGCCCAGCGATCAGACTGCTGTGGGGTGCCTGCGAAGCCTTATTTACTCCGCGCCCGCTTGGACCGCTGTATGATATCGCTACTCAGACTCAAGGTGCTTTATCTACGCTCATGGGTATGGGTCGTGACACGGGGCGTCCAACATTATTCTCCGCCTTTCTTGATGAGCTGCAGAAGAGTGCTGACCCCACCATCGTGGTCTTTGAAGATGTCCACTGGGCAGATGAAGCAACGTTGGATCTGATAAAGTTTCTGGGACGGCGCATCTCGCATCTTCCCGTTTTGTTTCTTGTCACATACCGCGATAACGAGCTGAGCCTCGCCCATCCCCTGTGGTCTGTAGTTGGCGATCTGCGAGGCAAAGCTGTCACCCGACTGAGGCTCAACCCTCTTTCTGAGCAAGCGGTCACATGCCTGGCCAACCAGGCACATCGATCCGCTGAACAGCTCTATACCATCACCTGCGGAAACCCATTCTTTGTCACTGAAGTCTTGGCCTGTGACACTGCCGGTGTTCCCCTGATAGTGCGCGATGCTGTTCTCACGCGAATCGCTTGCTTATCACCGGCTGCTCGCCCACTCCTCGAACTTGCTTCTGTTGTGCCTGCTCGAATCGAATACTGGCTCCTGGAAGCAATCTTGGGTTCGACAACCTCGGCATTGGAGGAATGTCTCACTAGCGGTATGCTGTCCCTGGATCAGACGACAGTGACCTTCCGACACGAACTCGCACGTCAGGCGGTCGAAAGCACCCTTTCTCCGCTCCGCCACCAGACACTGCATACGCAGGTGTTACAAGCCCTGCTCGACCATGGGGAGGACCTTTCCCAGGCTGCACGTTTGGTCCACCACGCGGCAGGAGCACACCATGAGGCGCTGGTGGCACGCTATGCGCCCCTGGCAGCAAAGCAAGCAGCAGCACAAGGTGCTCATCGTGAGGCAGCAGCACAGTACGCAACAGCATTGCGGTTTGCTGATCAGTTCTCTCTCGAACGACAAGCCGAACTGCTCGAAGGACGCGCTTATGAATGTTATCTCACCAGCCAAATAGAGGAAGCTATACAAGCACGCCAGACCGCTTTGCGGATCTGGCAGCAACTCGACAGATTAGACCAGGTTGGTCATACGCTTCGCTGGCTTTCCCGCCTCAGCTGGTTTCTCGCCAAGTCAAGTGAAGCTAAACAGTATGCAGAAGAAGCGGTACACTTGCTCGAAGCCCTCCCGCCCGCTGCTGAGTTAGCGATGGCCTACAGCAACAGGGCCCAATTAGCTATGCTCATTGATAACACGGCTGAGGCTGTATGGTGGGGAGAGCGAGCCATTGGGCTCGCCGAGTCCCTGGGAGATGCCGAGACGTTAGTGCATGCCTTGAACAATGTAGGGACTGCTCAGCTTGCTGCCCGGGATGAGCGGGGGCGTGCCCACTTGGAACGGAGTTTGCAGCTCGCCTTGGAGCGAGGATGGGAGGAACACGCCGCACGTGCATACACTAATCTGGCCTGTTGCGCCGTGAGTACCCGTAACTATCCACTGGCCGAGCACCTCTTGCAGGAAGGCCTCGCCTATTGCGCTGAACGTGATCTCGATTCCTGGGGAACGTATATGGGGGCCTGGAAGGCCCGTACTCGCTTTGAACAGGGGGCCTGGGATGAGGCGGCTGAGGAGGCAACGCACGTGCTCAACCAATATCAGCTCTCTCCTGTAGCCAAAATTCCTGCCCTGGTGATCCTCGGTTGGGTACGGGTTCGGCGTGGCGATCCAGACTTCACAACGCTACTCGATGAAGCCTGCACTCTGGCGCTGACCACTGGAGAGCCCCAACGGATCGTGCCTGTGGCCGCTGCGTACGCCGAAGCAGCGTGGCTTCATGGAAATCAGGAACAGTGCTTGGCTGAAACGCGCAGGGGCTACGATCTGGCATTGGAGCATACAGATCCGTGGAAGTTGGGTGAACTGAGCGTTTGGATGTGGCGTGCAGGGGGCCTGACCAGCGTGCCTGCTCCAATCGCAGAGCCGTTCGCACGGCAGATTGCCGGGGATTGGCGGGGGGCTGCTGCATTGTGGGCACAAATTGGTTGCCCCTATGAGCAGGCACTGGCGCTCGCCGATGGAGATGAGGAGGCTCTGCGAAACGCACTCGCGCTCTTCGAGCGGCTCAGGGCGCAGCCCGCCGTCACTCT
>DASYAN010000480.1:0-9019 GCA_036501345.1 Ktedonobacteraceae bacterium | reverse complement strand
AGCATTATCTGGGGCTCACAAGGTCGACGAGGGCTCTTTAGCCGCTATGGGGTGAGTGGACTGGTCAATGTTGATCTAACTCCAGAGTTTGCTACCAAGCTTGGAGCTGTTTATGGGGCCCTTTTGCCTAAGGGTTCTATGGTTTGTCTCAATCGTGATGCACATCGTACATCGCGTATGATCAAGCGTGCCATTAATGCTGGTATGCCTTCTGCTGGAATTAATGTCAATGATATTAATCAGGTTCCTCTTCCAGTAATGCGCTACTTCATTCGCAATACCGACTCAGCTGGTGGTGTGCATGTCAGTGTTTCGCCTTTCGATCAGCGTGTCGTTGATATAAAGATTTTTGATCATACCGGTTTAGATATCAACAAGACAACCGAGCGTAAACTAGAGAATCTATTCTTCCGCGAAGATTTTCGCCGCGTTTATTTGGATGAAATTGGAGCTATCGAAGTTCTGAGCAATGCTGATGTTCTCGGGCGGTATCTTGAGGGCTTTAAAAAGGTAGTTGATCTTGAGGTCGTACGTAAACGCAAGTACCAGCTCGTAGTCGATTATGCTCATGGCAGTACCACACAGTTGCTCCCTAAGATCTTCATTGATCTGGGGTGTGAAGTAGTTGTGCTCAATTCCAGTACGGATGTGGCAACAGCGCGTTCGCTCGACGAACTTGGCAAGGACATGCAACGTCTGGCTACCATCAGTTCGGCGCTGAATGCCGATATAGGGATTCGTATCGATCCTAGTGGTGAGCGCATTTCGGTGGTTGATGACCGAGGTCGTATTCTAGACGGTATGAAGATGCTAGCGGTGATGGCAAGTCTGTTTTTGCGACAACATCGCAATGGAACCGTTGCAGCTCCTGTAACTGCTCCTAGTGCCCTACAGCATATTGCCAATCGCTATGAAGGCTTCATTCAGCATACGAAGGTCCTTGCTCATGCTTTGATGGCTGCCGCCGGACGCGAGGGTGTGGTACTGGTTGGCGATGGAAGGGGATATTTTGCCTTTCCTGAGCTTCACCCCGCCTTTGATGGGATGCTGGCTATCGCGAAGCTGCTCGAGTTGTTAGCAACTTTTGACATGCGTCTCTCTGAAGTGGTAGATGATCTGCCTACTTATTATATGAGCAGTGCACGCGTAAACTGTCCTTGGGAACACAAGGGCAAGGTCATGCGTATCCTGAGTGAGCAATATCGTGAGCGCCGCTCTAAGCCAATTGACGGCATTAGAATTGACCTGGGGAAAGAATGGGTGCTGGTATTGCCCGATGCTGATAGCCCGCTCTTCCATGTATTTGCTGAATCGGTCTCAAATGAGCAGGCTCAAGCTCTTGCAGAAAAATATGCTCGTGTCGTGAGCGGTCTACAACAGTAATCGATCTATTGAGTCGTTTAAAGACCAGGCATTTCAAGATTGCCTGGTCTTCATTACCTCGCAATATTTCCGAAAAGCGAGCAGATTCTCGAAAGGAGCCTAATCATGGCAACAGCTGACAGCACGCCTAGTTTCGCACAAGACATCCAACCTCTATTCCGTGAGGATGACAGAAACGCGATGGATTATGTCTTCGATCTCTGGGACTATAACGACGTCCGCACCTATGCAGAGGACATTCTTGAGCGACTAGCAGACGGCACAATGCCATGTGATGAGGAGTGGCCCGATGAGCAAATTGCCCAATTTCGTCGCTGGATAGAGGGCGGGATGCTTCCCTAGTGCTCATGTGACCACTCATAGGAAGAATGTTAAGACGCTCTAATCAACGTTGCTTCTGCGTCTACAATAATATCAGTGAAAGTGTTTGTTTCTCTTCCTTTTATCATTTTTAGCTTTTCCTGACGGGCTCTTAGTTGTGCCGCCATTTGTCTTACCCCTTCTTCTAAAGAGACTTTGGGACGCCAGCCTAGTATACTCTGTGCCTGCGTGTTATCGAGCACGATGGGAGGAGAGACCACTGGTGAGACGGCAAGATAGATCGGCTCTAGTTTGCTTTCTAGAGCTTGGGCTGTTAGCGAATATAACCGATTCAGCGTACTACCCTGCCCTGTACTGATATGCAGCGTGTGGTTGTCTCCCTGTTTTAAAGCACAGATGTTTGCCTGGATAACGTCATCGATAAAAATGTGGTCGTGAATCTCTTTACCTGTTCCCCGAATAACAGGACGACGCTGTTCTGATAAGAGAGCAAGAAAGTAGCAGAGAGGATGGTGAATGGGTGCTCTATCTCTATCCCCATAGACATTAGCATAACGCAAGATGGTATGCTTGAGCCGATACTGCCGAGTGTAGTAGCGGACATACCATTCGCCAGCAGCTTTACTGATATCGAGAGAATTGTGTGGAGCGAGGAGCGTATCTTCTGATATAGGTAGGGCTTCAGTGGCAACGTGTCCATACATGCTATCTCCGCCGGAGGCAAAGATAAGCTTGCGCACAGAGGCATTGACACAGCTATCCAGTACATTCAGCAGTCCACGAATATGTAGATCGGCATCCCGTAATACTTGTTCTCCTGGTAATTCTGTTTGTTGTGCGGCATGGTGACTAACAATATCGGGACGCTCCATTTGCAAGATTGTCCACAGTTTTTCGTCGCGAATATCGACCTGGTAGAAACGTGCACGGGGGTCAATATCCTGACGAGACCCATGAGCTAGATTATCGATGATCAGCACGTCGTGGCCTGCATCGAGATAAGCTCTGGTTAAGTAGGCTCCAATAAAGCCAGCTCCTCCGGTAATGGCTATTTTCATGTCAATTTTGCAGCGCAGATACCTCGTTGTATTCAGCGATGGAGAGCAGCGCTGCACCTCCTTTTGTCTTAGCATGTGTAAAGCGTATGTTACTGGTTTAGTGATAGTGTGCATTGAGTCGATGCATCTTGCTGGTGTGGTTCTCTTTTCTAGTGTACTTTCTTTTCCTATCGACCAAGGTGGATTAGTCATTGATTGAGTTTATTCGGGCAAGGTTGCATTCAACAACATATCTAGCGTTGATCGCTTGATACGATATGCCTGCCGTTTTCCCCGATGGGGCAAAGTGATTGCCTCTAGTGCTCCGCTTTTGATCCAGCGGCGTACAGTTGTATCATCGACACGCAGTCTCTTTGCAACTTCGCGTACAGTTAATAATTCTTCTCTCTGCTCATCATCTGCCATGGTTTTATCTCCTGCACCTGCATGGTGCCTTTCTAATATAAAATTACTTTCGAGAGACATAATGTCCCCCTTTAATTTCTTGCAATGGATCTTATGAATTATCTTCAGGGCGTACTGAAGACTCGTCAATCTGACTGCAGGTATGCAGGTATGCAGGTATGCAGGTATACAGGTATAGGGGTATAGTACGCAACGCTTGTTTTTGTGGGGTGCTATACCACTTTGTAGAACTCATGAACCCATGCCTGTGACATCGCACGACAACACTACAACACCGCCTGTCAGTTAACTATACTATACATCTCGGCCCAAACATACTAAAATAAAGCAAGAACAAACCACAAAGTTCAAAAAAGGCTGTTACCATTTTCTGCCACGAAGCTGGGAATAGATTGTCAAGAGGGGTTAAATTTGTGACAACTAATGAAATCAAACGTAAAAAACTGGTCCTTATTGATGGACATGCCATTATCCATCGCGCTTTTCACGCAATACCGGAGGATCTTTCGACCAGCTCAGGAGAGCCAGTGAATGCTACCTTTGGCTTCACATCGATGCTGATGAAGGCACTACTGGAAGAGAAGCCCGATTATATCGCTGTTACTTTTGATCGGCCATCGCCGACCTTTCGGCACACCGAATATACACTTTATAAGGCTCATCGCCCCGCGCTGCCAGATAATATGAAGCCACAGTTTGCTCGTATTCACGAGGTAGTGGAGTCCTTTGGTATCCAGATTTATGAAAAGGATGGTTTTGAGGCAGATGATTTATTGGGCACACTTTCGGTCCAAGCTGATCAGCTGGGTGTCGATACGATTATTTACACAGGTGATATGGATACGCTGCAATTGGTCAAGGATCATGTGCTGGTGAAGGTGGCCAAGCGTGGGATTTCAGAGGTGACTGAATATAATCAAGCTGAGGTTGAAGCTCGCTATGGCTTCGTTCCACTAAAACTACCTGATTTTAAAGGGTTGGTTGGTGACAAGTCCGACAACATTCCTGGCGTTCCCGGTATTGGCGAAAAGACAGCCTCCCGTTTGCTTGCGGAATATGGTGACTTAGAAACTATTTTGGCTCATGTTGATAAGCTAAAACCGAAGGAACAAAACTTGCTGCGCGAAGCTACAGAGCAGGCTCGCCAAAGTAAGTTCCTTGCGACTATTGTACTGGATGTGCCCGTACAGCTAGATCTTGATGCTTGTCAGCTGACTCACGTCGATAGTGAAAAGGTATTGGCACTTTTTCGCCAGCTAGAGTTTCGTACCTTGGTTGAACGTGTGCTTGCACTTTTCCGCCAACTAGGTATTAATACTTCATCTGACCAAACTTCTAAAACAGCATCGGCTGATAATACTGACATAGCAATAAGTGAGAAAAATGGACATGTCATAACCGAGACTGAGAATCTGCTCTATGCACCTCCGATCGGTGTTGTGCCTATCATGCCCCCCCCTTCGCCACCTGGTGAAGTCTCATTGAATGTTACCGATGGACCTACTCCTAGCCTCGCTGCCACTAAAATAGCTGGCGCTGCTCAGACATCCAGTAGCACACCAGGTGCAAGTGAGAATGGACCATTGCAATTGAGTCTGTTTGATGTCGCAGAACCCCATAGCGAGGTAGTGCATAAACTGCATTTGCCCACACCCAACGAGACAACCATTTTCCTCGACGGCGAGGCACGTCAGCAGACAAATACGATGGTTGTGAATACCGAAGAGGGTTTGCATGTCCTGATTAAGAGTCTTTATGAAGCAGGTGCTTTTGCCCTTGATACGGAGACTTCTTCTGAAGAACCTCGCTTGGCTGCTCTCGTGGGTTGCTCTTTGGCGATGGCACCGGGTGAGGCCTACTATATACCGGTTGGGCATACTACGGCACTCGATGGGCAGGAACCTGGTCCACAATTACCGCTGCCCTATGTATTAGAACATCTCAAGCCAGTGCTGGAGGACAAGACCATCCACAAATATATGCATAATGCAAAATATGATCTGGCAATTTTTGCGCGTTATGGCGTGAATGTGCAGGGTCTTGCATTCGATACCATGCTCGGTGCCTATTTGACAGATCCCGGCAGACGTGGACTCGGTCTCAAGGACCAAGCATTTCAACGTCTCGGCTATGTCATGACGCCAATTAGTGATCTGATTGGCACTGGTAGTAAGATGATTAGTATGGCCCAGGTGCCAGTACGCAAGGCTGCTGATTATGCTGGTGCCGATGCGGATATGACCTTGCGCCTAGTTGAGCCTATCAGAACTGAGTTGCAGCAACATAGTTTAATAGACTTGTATACTAATATTGAACTGCCGTTGATCTCTGTACTTATGCAGATGGAACTGTATGGTGTGGCTCTAGATGCGGATTTCTTACGTCAGTTTGGCGAAACACTAAAAGATCAATTGAATGCCGTTGAACAAGAGATTTACGATGCTGTTGGTCATCGCTTTAATATCAATTCGACCAAACAGCTTGCGGAGGTGCTTTTCGTTGAGTTAAAATTGCCAACTGGTAAGAAGACTAAGACGGGTTATTCGGTCAATGTTGATGTGATCGAAAGTCTGCGTGGTAAACATGCTATCGTCGATCATTTGTTGGAATATCGCCAATTGAATAAACTCAAGTCGACCTACATCGATGGCCTGCTGCAATTGATGGATTCCACAACCGGGCGAATTCATACATCATTCAATCAGACCATTGCGTCCAGCGGTCGCCTGTCGTCAAGTAATCCCAACTTGCAGAATATCCCGGTGCGTACCGAACTTGGTCGCCAGATACGTCGCGCCTTCATTGCCGATCCAAGCTATGTGCTGCTCACTGTTGATTACTCACAGTTTGAGTTACGTATCCTGTCGGGGATTACTCACGAGCCACGTCTGGTCGAAGCCTTCAAAAACGACGAAGATATCCACATGATCACAGCCTCCTCGCTCTTTGGGGTCCCAGTAGAAGAGGTGACAAAGGATCAACGTCGTCTAGCCAAGACGGTGGTCTACGCAGTGCTCTATGGACAATCGGCATTTGGTCTCTCCCAGGTAACCGGCATGAGCAATGCGGAATCTGCTGAGTTTATCAAGCACTATCACGAAACCTTCCCAAATATCAAAGTCTATGTCGATAGCACATTGCAGCAAGCTCGCACACAGGGCTATGTCAATACGCTGTATGGTCGCAAGCGCTTCTTCCCGGACATGCATGCTCTCTCGTATACCGAGCGCCAAGCGTTAGAACGTGAAGCCATCAACATGCCAATCCAGGGCTCCAACGCTGACCTGATTAAACGCGCCATGTTGCAACTACAGCACACTCTGAAAGAAAATCACATGAAGACACGCATGATTCTGCAAGTGCATGATGAACTGGTCTTTGAGGTCCCTGTTGAGGAGCTTGACCGTGCCAAAAAGCTGATTAAAATGATGATGGAGCATGTTGACCAGAGGTTGCTGGTACCAATTAAGGTGGAGATGAAGGTGGGGAGAAATTGGTATACAGCGGAACCGATGGCGTAATCTATTTCGGCCTGCGAAATTGCTTTTCCCGCTGGCTAGGAATTGGGCTTGAAAGACTGACAAAAATCTAGACTGACGACTCTTAGTTCAGCTTGTGATATCGAGCAATTTCACAGGTCGAGTACTCTTGGGAAAAGAACGACGAACATCATCCAGCTCCAAAGCACGGAGAGCTATGTACCGCACCTGCAACACTAGAAGCTTCTTCCCATACCCTATCCGTACACTTCCGTAGGACTTCTGTCTCAATCTGTATAGCAATGATTGCTATTTCCGTTTCAAGAGGGTATACAAGTAGTCATATCGGTATGTTACAAAAATTACTGTAGAGCATATATATTTATCAATACAAAGAGTGATTTCTTTATCAGATAAATTTAACTAGCTTTACAGTTTCAAAAACCTCATACACAATATTTGGAGTGTGTTTGGTTCCAAACAAAAGTAGAAGTGGAAGGAAATCTGATCAATGAAAGTACACCCTATATCTCCCGTTCCATTGCACAAGCGTTTACGTGTGCTGTGGAAGCGGCTATATTTGTATCCAGCACCAGAGCCACTGGCACATACACGTCTTTTTTGGTTTGCATTCAGCTTGGTCACACTCGTCTTTTTGCTTTTCAGCGGTTTCTTTATTTGCTACTTAACTCATCTGCAGGCAGCCTATGCTACCAATGCAGAAGACCTGGGTATTATGGATCAGGCTATCTGGAGTACTGTGCATGGACAGATCTTGCACCAAACGATTTGCAACACGATCTCTGACACCAACTGTGCAAGTTCTGAAGGGATCACACGTCTGGCTATTCACGTCGAGCCCATTCTGTTTCCAATTTCGTTGCTCTATTTACTTTGGCCAGATCCTCGAACGTTACTGGTCCTCCAAACGATCGTTGTCGCAGCTGGAGCTTATCCAGCCTTCTGGCTTGCCCGCTTGCGCTTGCGCAATGAACTGGCAGCAGTTGCCATTGCACTGCTCTATCTTCTCTATCCAGCCCAGCAACAGGCTACGGTCTCTGATTTTCATGCCGTGACGTTCACCGCTTCGCTGTTGCTTTTCACATTTTATTTCCTGTATACACGTCGGACAGGATGGCTCTTTGTCTGTGCATTCCTGTCAATGGCCTGTAAAGAAGAGATCCCACTGGTGATCGCCATGTTTGGCATATGGTCAATGCTTTTCCAGCGCCGCTGGCGCGTCGGGTTAACACTGATGCTCTCAGGACTACTCTGGTTCTGTTTAGCATTTTATGTAATCATGCCTCATTTCAGTCCCACAGGGCAACCATTGCTCATTTCACGGTATACTGATCTAGGCCAGGGTCCGGTGCAAGCCGTGATCAGTATCTTCCATGACCCTGGGGCTTTCTTCAGGCAGTACGTTCTGGAGAAAGATCACTTCGCCTATCTGCATGTTCTCTTCTCTCCAGCTATCTATTTGCCGCTTCTGGCTCCCTGGGTGCTCATCATGACAGTGCCCTCACTGCTGATTAATCTGACGAGTTCGAGTAAAGACATGTACAGTGGACTCTATCAGTACAATGCCGAGATCGTACCAATACTGATCATTGCCACGATCGAAACACTTGTCCTCTTGCTCTGGCTAGCCCGCCTGATTAAGATCAACTGGAAACCAGTCACAGAGAAAACTCGGCAGGCTCTAAGAAATGCTCATCTATATTTTCCCATTTGGCGGTATACGGATTTTATGAAAGGCGGCATTCTGGCAGTGCTCCTCGGACTTGTCCTTTTTAGCTCTGTCCGATCCGATTTCTACTATCATGGACATATGCCATTCTCGCAAGGCTTCAGTTGGCCAACTCAATCTGCACATACAGCACTAGCTCAGCAACTCATTGACGAGATACCGACAGATGTATCTGTCTCGGCACAATCGCAACTCGTTCCACATCTCAGTCACCGTTCAGATATCTATTTATTCCCCTATGCAGTGGATCAAGCGCAGTATGTTTTTCTGGATGTGACGAGCGATGTTTACCCATATTACAGTTTTCATGATTACCTTCAGGCTGTAAAGAGCACACTGTCCAGCGGTCAGTATGGCATCATCGCTGCACAAGATGGCTACTTGCTCCTGGGACGTGGACTTTCCTTGACTGACACTGTATCCTGTCCAACCAACGAACAAGACCCATATAACAACTCCGGACCAGTATTGTCCAGTCTGTTGGGGAATGTTTGCTCTCAACCATCCTCGACCGCTCTCTAATAAGGGACTTACGAGCATTGGGGTATAGCACAAAAGCAGGTCAAGGTCGGTTTCCATTTTGAATCGTCTCAACAGGACAATTTTTCTGGAAACCGACTATG
>DASYAN010000479.1:0-10783 GCA_036501345.1 Ktedonobacteraceae bacterium | reverse complement strand
TTGAGAACTGATTCATCAGCTCTCTTACATCTTCTTGTGCTTTTTTCCTGATCTTCGCATCCTTCTTCTTCTCTCTGCCACGCTGAGCAATTCTCTCTCTCCCCTTAAGCTTCTGCTCCCAGCGATCATTCACAGACCCTGCAAATATGTGGTGCGACAGGTTCAATTTCGCCAGAGTGGCGAACTGAGACAATACTTCACCAATGTCTGTAATCCGACCCTCTTGCCACTAGCGGAGATTGCCCGACTCTACGCTCGTCGGTGGGATATTGAATTGGCCTTCTTGACGCTCAAACGCGAACTGGGATTACATCTGATCTGGAGCAGCAAATCGGTGGTGGTCTTAGCACAAGTCTGGGCTTGCCTCATCATTGCTCAAGTGATGCAGGCTCTGCGTATGGAAGTTGCTTTGCGTGCAGAAGTCGATCCCTTTGACGTTTCCTTGCCCTTACTCTTTGAGGCCTTGCCCCAGTTTAGCTCTGCCGGACGAGATGGGATTGTGGAATGTGTGCGCCAAGGGCGCCGCCTTGGCATTATTCGGCCTTCAACGCGTCTGCGCATCCAGGCACCTGAGATTCCCCCCAAGCAACTGATCCCGTTGCCGCAGGGAACAGTGCTCTGTCGGCAACCTTGCTATCGTCAGGAGAAGAACCCAGCCAAACCGACCAGATCAAACAAACGGAGTGCCCCCCAATACTGTTCAAATAAAAATACCTCGTCCCGAGAATAGGAAAGAGGGGGGAAAAAGAAGACCAAGAGGCAGTCCAGATGACATACTGTTGCCATCATCAAAAAAGAGAAAGGACCTGCCTCATGATCGAAACGATAGCAGAGAATGGGTTGCCAGACAAGGTTTGCCACCAGATGGATCTGGGATTGCTTCAAGAAGTGATCCCACCAAGCATGATAGAAGAGCTTTTGGAGACCTACCAGATGTGGGAAGAGCGAGAACGCAAAACCAATATGGTCACGATTGTCTACTGGCTGATGGCCTTGCACGTCTATCCCAGCTTGTCGCAGCGTCGGGTCTACGGCAAACTGGTCAGCGGTCTGCGCACCATCCGCGACGACGTCCCGCAGCAGATCCCGGCGCGATCGGCTTTGAGCTACCGACGCAGCCAATTGGGAAGCGAGATCTTGCAGGAACTCTTTGTGAAGGTGGCTGGCCCCAAAGCCACAGAGCAGACGGCAGGGGCCTTCTGGAAAGGGATGCGCTTGCTTGCCATCGATGGCACGGTCGAGTCGGTAGCCGACACAGCAGACAATCGAGAATCCTTCCGCTACAGTAGTGATGATGAGATCTCGCGGAGTCCTTTTCCTCAGGCACGTCTCTTGCTCTTGGTGGAATGTGGGACGCATCTGATCTGTGACGTGGAAATCAGCTCTTGCCGACAAGCTGAAGCCCGGGGCGTCGGCTTGTTGTTGGAACGGTGGACACTGGAGCAAAGCCTGATCTTGTGGGATCGTGGCTTTCATTCGAGCAGAGCGATCTTTGAGGTCCGAGCCCGTGGCGGCCATGTCCTGGGACGATTGAGGAGCGATGTCCTGCTGCAAGCCTGCGACTATTTGCTCGATGGGTCCTACTTGACGTGGATCTATGAGGACCAAGACCGAAAGCTGGGGCAACGCATGCTGGTGCGGGTGATCACCTACACCTTCACCGATCCCCGCGTTCCAGGAGCCGGAGAACAGGTCTATCGACTGGCCACCACCTTGCTTGATCCCTTCGCCTCCCCAGCCAAAGAATTGGCTGTGGTCTATCATGAACGCTGGCATGTGGAAGTGGTCATTGATGAGGCCCGCACGCACCTGCGCTTGTCTGCTCGCACCTTGCGTAGCTTGACTCCAGAAGGGGTCATTCAAGAGATCTATGCGCTTCTGCTGGCTCATGTGGTCGTCCGCACGCTCATGCTGCAAGCGGCACAACAGGCTCAGATCGCTCCCACCCAGATCAGCTTTACGGAGACCGTTCGCATCATGGATGAAAGTCTGATCCCTTTGGGCTTGGTTTGTGCACCGCGCAGACAGCACATGGTCATCTCTCTGATCAAAGAAATCGGTCAGCAGCGCTTGCCCAAACAACCGATTCGTATTGCCGCTCGTGTGGTTAAACGCGTTCGCTCGCGCTATGAACGCAAAAGACCTGAGCATTACCATGCTCCTCCTTTAGAGCTTGATCTGGACTTTCATCACATCATTGCGCTGGTCGACAAAGACTCAACTCGACCCATTCTTCTTAATTGAACAGTATTGGACTATGCACTCCTCGCTATTTTGTTTCAAACAGGAAGACGCCTCTCAGAAGTTGTCGCGCTTCGTTGGGGTCACGTGCAGGTCCAGGGTAAGAAAGTCACGCTGGTCTTTGAGCACTGTAAAGGTGGCAAGACGATGCGCGATACCTTGTCTATGCCAGTTGCCACTGCACTGCTTGAGTGGCTGTCAGTAGCCTATGATGGGAATTTGCGTGCACTGCAGAAAGATGCGCCACTCTGGATCAGTTTTACACGTCGATCAGCCAGCAAAGAGGATGCCGCTCCAACCATTCCACCACCACTCACTCCTCGTTCAGTCGCGAATATTTGCGAGAAGCATTTGGGGATCTCGAAAGTGCACGTCACTCGCCACACCTGGGCACGAACGATGGAGGATGTCGGCGCAAAGATCAGTGATATCCAGGCTTGGCTGGGACATGAATCGCTCGCCACGACAGGACGCTATCTGGCCGCATTGAAACAAGCCGAGAATACACATGCTGATACGCTGGCATCGCTGTTTGGCCTTGATGCATGACTGACACGCACAGACATGGTCAAATTCTTGTTGTTGCATACCAACCTCCTACAGAGTAGCATGAGGATGTCGTCACTAGTATCGCATGTTTTGCTCTTCTTTTTTACCATGCTTGAAATTATAAACAATATTGCTTTTGCTCATCATATATGGTAGAATTGCTCATTGGAACGAAGGAACTCGTTCTTCGTCGTTGTGATGTGAGAAAAGAAGGAGAGCAGATGGAAGACCTCGAACTTGCGCTGAGATCGGCGCTTCCGATTGATAACATTGATCGCGTTCTCTTTGACCAAGATGATGGCATTGTGTTGGTGTGGGTCGATATGCAAGAGCGACCAGATGTGGCGACATTAGCAGCTCGCCACGGAGAAGAGGAAGGCAGCTGCACCTGCACCTGCACATTATTTTCAGGCAATCAGAATAAGCGAAACATGATCCTCGGCCTACGTATTGAGATGCGTACACCAACACGTACTGCCTTTCACTTGGCATTCAAAGTCGAACGCTACATCAAGCAGTTGTCGCTCTTTGCTCAATTCGGCAAACTCTGGATTGTGCCTGGTCCTCCACCAGCATATCTGACAGGGACGCAGGAAATGGATCTCCAGACCTTCATCGAAAAGGTGATGAACTTTGCTGGTCAGGGCATCATGATTGAACTGGAACCAACACTGGTGGCAGATGTGCAAGCATTGCTTGACGAGTGGAAACAAACTCAAAAAGAACGATAGTCCATGAATACTGGTACACAAAGCCTCCTGGTGATGTCTGGCTCACGCAACATACACGTGGATGATGTTACCTGGTGCCTCTCCTGGTGATACTGGGAGGTATCCGGATATATGTGCATGCCAGCTATGCATCTCGTCACCTGCTTTCCAATTTCTGAGCCCTCCTGTTCCAGCAGGTGCAATCACCTTTGAAAGGTTGGCTCCTCTCAGATTCGTTTTCAGAAGAATTTGCTCCCCTGGTGACTACAAGCTGTCCCATTTTCAGAGGAAGTTGTCCGCTTTGTCCCTAGGAAAACCCTCTTTCATCAGCTATCATTAGGGGAGAAAGCCATTTTAGGAAGCTCATGGAGAAAGAGAGAAAAGAAAAATGGATGCATTAAAGCGAAGAGGTCAGGAAATTCTAGGGATGAAAAAGACTGAAAGGAAGGGAGAAGCCAACACTGAAATCTCCATATTGAGTGAGAGTGATTTTAATGAAATAATAAGTAGAAGCGTTGATGGCCGTAGTACTTCAGAAAAAAACGCTGAATGGAAAAGATCTCTTGAGGCACGCATGAAAAGAACAAAGGTTCAGCACTCTTTCACGCTCGCCACAAGTCAGGTTTTCCGTTCAGCAAAAAACTAGAACCGTAAACTTTGCATGAGGCAAACACGAAATCGTCTTTTCCGGTCTCTTAAAATGAGCGTGTGCCAAGCCAAGTTTACGATTGTAGGAAAAAAACAGCATGGTCGAGGCTGTAGCAAAATGGCTGACTGCAAAGGGAGGGATATCTTCCATACCTGAAGTATATGAAGAGCTTGATCGACTAAAAAGAGCCTCTGATGCTGCATATAATGATTGCAACGCAACAAAAAAGCATTTACGTTTTATAGGTTCTTATGATAAAAAATATAAAGAAGCAGTGAATAGGCATACAGATGCGATAAATGGATACTTGCAATTTGTTCGTGAGATTGACTTGATAGGATGTACTACGCTCGGAAAACGGGAACCAAATGAAGATGCATGTTTTTGTGATCCAAAGAATAAGAGCTATGGTGTCTTTGACGGATTGGGGGGAAGTGAAGGCGGAGATCAAGCAGCTCAAATAGCGAGAGACTATATCCGAGAGCAATTAGCCCAATTCTCGGGCTCTATGAATAGCGATGACGCAATGAGGAAAATGCTGAGCATACTGCAAGAAACAAATGCACGCATTCAGGAGACAGAACCTAGTAGGAAGGCAACAACCGCATCAGTTGTGAAAATCCTGGATAATGGAATGGTAGTGATTGGGCATGCCGGAGATAGCAGAGTAAGCCTTCTCAGAAACGGAATTTTATATCACTTAACGCTCGATACCGGAGAAAGCAATATCGAAGTACAACAAGAGATAGCTGCCGCTTCAGATTGGCGTGCTCTTTATGAACAGAATAAAGTACGTTATGCACGTGCGGACCAACCCGACGATGTATCTGGTACATTGGGGGGAAAACAAGGCAGAAAGGCTCGCCCAACGACATATGCGCGTCAGCTAGAACCGGGCGACCGACTGATTCTCACAACCGACGGTATTCATGATCCTTTAACAACACAAGCTCTCATTGATGAAGCCAGTGAAACTTCTAGAAGGGCAATTGAAGCATACAAGGCTGGTGATGAAACATCCTTTAGAGCAGCCAAACTAGATGATAGAACTGCTATTGTGATAAACATATCAGCTTAGGCATAGTTCATCAGAATCGTTTAGCCTGCCAACCCCAAGACTCTGGCGTGGGTGCCTGCCAGTTGAGTCTACCGAGGAGATTTTTGCAACTAACTATCATTAGTTGCAATTAGAGAACCCTTGAACAATTCACTTCGCTATTTGGCAGAGGATACTTGAGAATGAAAGAGATCAGGCATGAAATGAGAAGCCTTACTGTGAAATTGGGCCTGAACGAGTTGGCTTCCACACATGTACTACTCCTCGATAATCTCCAGAAGCAATGGAGGAGCCATCGGGTGACCATGCGACAGCTCCTATTGAACAGGAATGACCATGATAGGTCTGGATTAGTTTCCCTGCAGAGGCATCCCATATGTGGACTGTGCCTTCTCCCCTTCCCCATGAGGCAATGTGTGTGCCGTCGGGCGACCACCTCAGACAAGGCCATACCTGTTTGGGATAGGCATCATAGCGCCAAACTTGGTTACCAGTGGAGATCTCCCATACATGGATCTGTTCATTGCTGCTCCCTGAGCCGATATATACTCCATCAGGTGACCATGTGACAGTCGTTACACTCTTGCTGTGACCATCGTACGTCTTCAGCAGTGCTCCCGTACGCGCATCCCATATCTGTACTGTCTTGTCATCACCACCTGAGACAAGATATGCGCCATCGGGTGACCATGCTACCTCGTGTACAAAACTAGTATGGCCATGGTAGGTGAGAACATGTCTACCTGTGGAGGCTTCCCATATCTGTACTGTGCTATCCCACCCTCCTAATGAGGCAAGATATCTTCCATCAGGTGACCACGTTACTACATGCACAGAGCCAAAATAGCCATGATAGCTTAGAATGCGTTCACCTGTAGAGGCATCCCATACCTGGACCGTCTCGTTCCATACTTGAGCTGTCTCATCGTTCCCTGCCGAAGCAATACGAGAGCCATCAGGTGACCATGCTACTGCCGATACCCCAATAGTACTGGAACGGCCATCTGTACTAGAGTGGCCACGATAGGTTAGAAGTGGCTCTCTCATGGGAACATGCCACACTTGGGCGATCTCATCCCGCCCACCCGAGACAATACGAGTACCATCAGACGACCAATCTATTGCAGACACCTCTTTGGTGTGGGCCTGATAGGTAAACAATACCTCTTCAGGTCGTGTAATCTTTACTGGCTGGATAGAAGGCAGTGGAGGCGGTGCCGATTGGGCTGGGTCCAATAATGCAAGTCGATATGCCTGCTCTAGAGTAGTAACAAACTCCTGAATGGTGGGAAAACGCTGCTTTGGTTCCTTAGCTAATGCTCTCAGTATGACCTGTTCCACTTCCGCAGTAATGTTGGGAGCATTCTCTCGCAATGGAGGCGGGTCATCCAAGATGTGTTGCATGGCAATTTCGATGAAGTTTAAGCCCTTGAAAAGGCACATTCCACTCAGCCACTCGTAGATAACCACGCCTAATGCATATTGATCGCTAGCCGGACGTGCCTTGCCTCGAATTTGCTCTGGTGCCATGTAAAGCACTGTTCCTGCTACCACCTGTGTCGAGAGTGATTGGCTCTGGTGGGCAGGAACTGCAAGGCCAAAGTCGCTGAGCACAATCTTATCCTCAGAGTCCACTAACATATTCTCTGGCTTTACATCCCGATGCACAATATTTTGATCATGAGCATATTGCAAAGCTAGCGCTATTTGCTTTGCATGCGATAGGACTGTTGGAAACGGTATTTTTGTACCGTGAGGATACTTCTGCCGTAATGTGCCACTAGGAGCATATTCCATTACTAGGAATGGTATAGCTCCCTCTATGCCAAAATCCAGCACTTGTAAAATCAGAAAGTGCCAATTTTTTCGGGATCAAACACTTTCTTAACTCACATTAACAGATAATAAATGATTTAGAAGTATATAATGCTATATGGTCTCATGACCTTGTTCCTGAAGAACCGCATGATGACCACAATCAAACCCATTTTAAAAACCGGACACGAAGATTTCCATTCATCCGGCTCAACCCTTTTAGACGGCCTTGTTGCGTTGACAGGACGCGGTTTCGTCACGGAGGGCAATGAGATGCGCATGGGATCAACCTTATTGAGAATAGCTATAAAAGGAGAAATATAATGGCAGGCGATGCTCGAGAAAGAAGAAAAGGCGGAACGGGTTCCTCTCGACAGAGGCCACTAGATGTTCTACGTAAAAGCATAGCATCAGGTTCCGAAGCAATAGAGGCAGGGGAAACATCGAACGATCCCAAAGTAATAGATGAAAGCATAGCATCGAGAGTTCTCAGGCGGAGAATAGAAGGAACGGCACCAATAGAAGGAAAAGGAGCAAAAAAAAAGGAAAAGGGATACTAAAGTGGTAGCTCCAGAGGAGGGGAGTTCTCAAAAGAAACCAATGACTGAACAGACAAGGAGCAGCAGCATAGATCTCTTGACCAGAGCTGCCCCTGAACCACAAAAGGAATATGGTGAATATCAAGAAGAGCAAGATTTAGTATCAGACGCCATAAATGCCCTGAGTAGAGCTGGGGAAGCACAAGGGAGAGCACAAAGCAAGAAAGGAAAGGAACGAGAGAGGAGATCAGAGTCAGTAGTAGCAGAAGGAGCTTTCGATGGACCAATAATAGTGTCGTCAGATACCACAAACAAAAAAGTACGCTATGTTAATAGCGAAACCCAAACGGACGCCAGACCAGAAGAACGGCGGAATGCTGACTTCTCACCGGAAGAAAGAAAACGACATGAAGCATACTTTGAGTACCTTATGGAGTACACTCGTTATCGTGACCTTGCCATCTTGCTAGTGTCTCATCCTTCCCCTGGGAGAGACGCCTTTTTCAAGGCCATTAATCTCCAAGCACGACTTTTGGGAATAATTACTAAAGGACAAAAGTCTGAAGCTAAGCAGCTCACAAGGGAAGAGTTCAAAAATAAGGGCTTTCCTATTACAGAATTAGGTAAAAAAGAGTGTAAAAATGCAAATACTATTGTAGAGTATCTAAAAGGTCAATTAGTGAATGACGATGAGACTCAAGAGAAACTTATTATCATTGATCATGGAGGGTATTTCGCAGAGAGTATTAATGAAATTCATTCGAAACTTAAAGGTCATTATAAGCGTGACGTTCTCATTGGAGTAATTGATAGTACATCGAATGGTGAGGCTAAATACATTGAGCAGAGAAAGTCAGATAGTGCTGATCGCGAGAACTCGCAGCAGTACGAGAAGTTTTTGTTATACCAATCTATTGAGCAGAAACCCCAGAATTTTAACGTTCCTGTAATATCTCTTGCTCATAGCGAATTGAAAGATAGGCTGGAACCAGCGCTAGCGGATTCCGTGAAGCGCGGTGTAGAACGCATTCTCAACCAGATAGGAATCCCTGCACGCGATTTGAGACCAGTGATCCTTGGATCGGGGCCGCTTGGGCAAAACATCACACAGGAACTGAGCCATGGGACGCATGCACCCACCGTTTATGATATAAAGGGTGTCGCAAAGATGTCTGCAGAACAAGCTCCATTTTCTATACTGTCATCCCTAAAGAAGATACCAGAAGATGCATTAGTTATTTGTGCAACTGGGAATAAGGTGCTTGACAACAGTCTCTATCCACACATACCGAAAGGATGCTATGTAGCAACCGTGACCTCTGCGGATGATGAACTTGTGGAGCCAGACCCGGAGCACTACGACTCTATACCTCACGCAGCAAATATAAATATAACTAAGTACATAAATAAAAAACAAGAAGATAATTACTTCTACCTGTTGAATAATGGAGAAGCAGTCAACTTCGTCGACAATATGCCAGCAGTTGGCCGACCTATGTTGGCCCTTCAAGGCTTGGAAATGCTGATGTTCCAAAGGATCTACCATTTCCACAAGCGTGGTGACGATAGCTTATCAAACGGGCTGCACAAGCAGCCAGCAAAGCTCGAACAAGAATATGCTTCCGCGGCATGGGAGCATCGTTTTGGAAAAGGGAAGCAGGGGGAGGAGCAGGAAGGTAGGCTTATGCAATTAAGGTCTCTTGTTGGAGAAATTTGGGAGAAAGGAGAAAAACACCTGCAACATACGATAGAAAGTCAGGGTCTTGATGCGGCCATAGAGGAGTTTGGTATGCGTGTACCTGATAGGGATCTTTTAGTACCTACACAGACACCTACCCCACAGGCACCTACCCCAGAGGGTCGATCCGCTAATCAGCTGCGGCGTGCGTCCATGTGACGGTTCAACCCTCATCGAAATTACCATCATACACCTCTTGGATTGTCCGCTTCCCTTGATTGAGAGGGAAGGTTCCCAACGTTACAGCAGAAGTGGAGCATGTCCTACTGAGAGCTTTGGCCCCTTGCCCAAGGCAGCGCATTGCTACCGTTCAGGATTTTGCCACTGCCTTGCTGGTAGACAATTTTGGCGTCATGACGCTCATTCCAATCACTAGTGGCCTTGTCTGAGGTAGTTGGGCACACGCATTGCCTCGAATTAGGAAGGCAAGATAGCACCATAGATATCTGGGATACCTCTAAAGGAGAACTAATCCAGACCTATCGTGGTCATTCCAGCTTGATAGAAGCAATTGCATGGTCACCTGATGGCTCCTACCTTGCCTCGGGAGACCATCAAGGAACAGCGATGTGTAGCAACTGGGGTGAGCGCGGTTGTCCTCTGCTCCCCACTATCTATGTGCCACCTCGCGCTTAGTCTGGAACCCCATTGTCTCGGGTATCCTAGCCTCTTGCACCGTATTTGATAGCAATTCTAAACTTGAGTACAATCATTTTAATTATTATACTCTTATTCATGTATTTTCTTTTTGCAAATGACAGAGCGTTCCCATACTGACATTATTCTGCCAATGGTTGTGTCATCTCGGAGTCAATAGACTGTTCCTCCTCTGTGGAAGAGAATTTAGCATGAGATATCTGTCCTGAGATCAATAACTGAAGGGTTTCAACCACTTTCTGCACAGCAGCCTTGACCGAATCATCTGGTAAAACATCAAGCGAAAGAAAGTTGATTAATGGAGCTATCACAATAGACAGCTCAGCCTGCCGATACTCCAAAGGCACTAATTCGATAGCTCTGGTATACAAATGATAACCTTCATCTACTTTGCCTGTTAAGAGATAGCTATCTGCCCGGTCAAACCACCTCCAGTAGTCTTTCGGAGTTCTGTTGAGATCAAGTCGACATAATGCTTCTAATACATAAAATTCTTTCATTGCTAGGTAGAGTCGCTCAGGATCCACTTTTGACAACATTAAATCCAATCTTGCTAGATTTCCTTGTGCATATGTATTACTATTATTTGTCTTAATCGCTTTTTGATAACTATCTCTGGCTTCACGTAAAGCATTCCAATTATAAGACATATTTTGCGTTCCTATGGCACGTAAGAGCCCTCCCAAGTGGCTCTCTATCCATTAGGGTGAAAGCAGAGGGAGGAAATAGGAAAAAAGAGGAAGGAACAGCGCAAAAAGCTTGTGCTTCGTTCGATGAGAGTAGAAACCCAAATCCAAGTCGAACAAAGGACAAGCGATGTCAGAGAAG
>DASYAN010000478.1:0-8103 GCA_036501345.1 Ktedonobacteraceae bacterium | reverse complement strand
GTGATGTGTTTGCACTGGAGCAGGTTGATACCGCTTAGCCGCTTCCTCGTTGGTGAGCCCCTCTTCAGAAGTATGTAAGAGATGAAGCACGTCCTCCGCGCTCATTTGTCCCCAACGTTCGGGATGAGGATCGATAAGATGGGCGGTGCTTAGGGTGGGCCGTTTACCTCCTTGGAATCTGAGCCATCCATCCACCATTGCAATCAGTGAGGCGATGGTGACGGCACGAGATGCACGTCCCACACCTGGAATTCCTCGTAAACCCCACACGGTACCGATAATGTTGGATAGTATCGAAAGGCCTACCGAGTCGCGTATTGTTGCATTCCTACGTACTGCTGTGTCAAGGATAGCCACAATTGCAGGAATATCAGGAGCTAGCAAATCTGCGCGAACTGGCAATCGGCTCCGATCATCTGTGAGGCCGATAGCCAGATCACAAGTTTCAAATGCTTCTGCCGCGCTAGCGTTGTCCGAGACAAATGCTACTCGTGCTCCTGCTTGCTGCTCCGTGCGAATAGCTTCTACTGCATTATCACATTCCAAAAGTGAGATATGTGCACGATAAGCAAGTGCTTGCATGGTCATCTGATCTCCTTTGGAGATCAAACCAAGTCTTATGTTATTGTCTTGACATGTCTGTACTAGTTCCTCGATGCCTGATGTAAGCTGTGGCTGGAGTGCAAAGAGACCAAGAGGATGTTCCTCACGAGCGCTGCGAAGTTCCAGCACATAGTTCCCGTTTTGCCGGAGACGTGCAGCTGCAGGGAAGGCACTCCAGTCCTTGACTGGACCCAGCGTATAGCGAACTCCCTCCACATAGGCCAATGCGACGTAACCGTCGAAACTCCCATTGGTCGCTGACAGACTCTCTGCAATTTTGAATGCTCCTCCCCAGGGAGAGCCCGCTGCACCTGCTATGCCTGCTGCCAGCGCGAGTAGCTGTGGCTCGTCATGTTCTTCAACCATCGGCAACACAGTCTTAAGCTCGAGTCTATTGGTGAGCAGACGTGCTCCATCTAACAAAACAATGTCTGGTAGGTGGATCGTGCGGTCCTTGCGCGTGCCAACCATGGTGACTCCTGCTCGTATCACTCGTGCGAAAGCGCTCAGTTCAGCACTCTCTTGTCCAATCATTGCAGCACGGGGGTTAACTAGCAGTAGTGCGGCAAGTGTCTGCCTCCATGAACGAGTAAAGATCGCAGTTGTCGCTGCATAGGCAAACGAGATTGGATTCAACACGCGTAGATAGTTATCAAGGAATGAGGGGGTAATTGGAGCTGGACGAGGTTCAGGGGTAAATGCCTGAAATGATTTATCACTCTGGAGCTGCAAGACGAATGGGCCTCCATAAAGTCGTGCGCCAGGCGGAATTATGCTATCCTGTATAGCTGGCAGAGGCAGACCATCGCTGCCGATAGCCGTCCCTGTTCCTTCTATAACACGTGCAGCAAGAGGAGTTCGCTCTCCTGCTCCAAGGCGGATGATGGCATCTGGTTGCGCTGAAGCTGCACTTTTCACCCGTTCCTCGTGGCGAAGCCAGGCACTTCGTCGTGCTTGGGTTTCTGTCAACAAGCGCAACGATTCTAATGCATTCACTGTCAAGCCGAGTGGGCTATCGGCGAACGTAAGAGCGAGAATGTTTGGCAGACTTACGAGAAGACTTGCTGCTGTTCGACCAACCAGCTTCCGCAGCCCATAGCGAAAAGAGGGAATACTCTGCACGATCCCGAATATGGCGGCAATATGCACTGCTGTGGATGCACCGGGAAGCGGCTTTTCGATGTGGAGTAGCCGACGCGTTGTCAGTAATCCAAGGCCAAGGGTACTTTCCATCAAGCGGATTGCGCTTTGGAACAAAGGCCCTGGATCGAGAGGATGCGCTGGACGATTCTCCTCTGGAAGCTCTGGAAGTTCCATACCCACGATGTCTGCAATCAGGTCGTCAATATCCGCTTGATGTTTGGTGAATTCTACCAGTACACGACCAGTAAGTTGGTTCACAGTAGCATGTACTCCGGGATGCTGCTTGAGGGATGTTACGACACGCTTGGCCAGATCTGGATCGCGATCCAGACCTCGTACAGGAATACGTGCACGTATCAGTTCTCCCTGCCGTTCACGTATCACTGGTGGAGGAGTCGGTTCACTATCAGGTGTACCAAGTGCATCGATATTAGCATCTAGAAGAGTATTTTGCACTATTTCTAATATATGCTGCTCATTAGTTACAGATGAGTCAAAATGAACCAAAATATTACCAGTTAGCGCATTCACGTCTACACTTAGTATCCCATGTACCTTACGTAGTTGCGCTTCTAAGGCGCGTTTCCCTTGCCCAGACCAGTCTGGCATATGCATACGTATGCGACCTGGAATGGTATGAAGAATGCATGGCTTCTCTGCTACTGCTATACCCATCTCGTTACTCAACTTCTTCTGGATTACGCTTTTAAGGCGTTAAAACAATTAATGGCTCGGAAAGTTGTACAGACCTGATTATGGTTGTTGACAAAATAAATATGCAAGAACTGTGCATAGGATTGTTTGCTTAGTTTGTCAACTGTTAGTATCGTGTCCGCTGGCAAATTTTGTCTGGATAAGAGAATAGGCCAAGGGGATCAAAGGGCCAAAGCGTGGTGAGGGACTCCTTTGTGACCGCATGCACTCCCGTTCCCTTCCGAGGAGACCTATTCCATCTCGTTCAGACATGCGTACAAAATTTGCCATCGGAATGATTTATCGTGGCCGCTATGAGCTACTGTGGAAGGGGCTCGTTCCGGTGATGTCGTATGTTCTGTGCCTCCGCCCACATATCCTCAGCATCTTCACGCGCACGGGCTGCAGTTCTCTGAAAATTGAATTTGACAGTTGTTGTAAGGGAACTGAGACGCTGAGTTAGATAATCTACCATTTCTTCGGCTTTTCTTGTTGCTGGCTGATTTGGCTCCTCTGCCTGCGCGGTGGTTTGCTCTGATGGTTCGGTCTGCTGTGTCTTCTGCTGGTCTGGTCGATCAGCCTCCTCGCGAGCAGTATGTGTAATGCCTTGAATACGTAGATAGGTGCGAGCTGTATAATAGCCAATAGAGTGTGCCATGCGGTTTACTAGTGCATCAGAATGTACTACCGCTGGATGACTTTGCTGCTCTCCATACTGTTGGTTTGTCAAGATAGATCCTCCCTACTTTCTAAAGATGGCTTAGCTTACTGTGTAGCAGGAATTTCACCATCGGATTGATTAGCAGTGCTATGATTGGCATGTTCTACTTCTGTTGCTTCTGCAGCGCCAGCTTTGGCTTCTTTCACTGTGCGACGAGTAGCTTGTATAGCTGCAGTACTTGCCTCTTGAATACCATGTCTCACGTTCTGCGAAAATGAAGCAATAGCATCGCCAGCAGCAATAACTCCTGCTAATCCATAGACTGCACTACGACGAATAACTCTACGCCCTCGTGGCGACAAGACAGCTGCTGTTACAGCTGCGGTGACGGCTATTTCAGGTTCCATATAGTCTTCGAGCGCCATTCTCTTCTATTCCTTTCTGAGGTGTTGAACTAGTAACAAAACAAGAACGAGCACAATTCTTTTTGCTTATTTTTCTTATCGGCAACTATCTTCACTGGTACAGCTACCCTAACTGATAGTGGTTGTAG
Source organism: Ktedonobacteraceae bacterium (assembly GCA_036501345.1). Taxonomy (GTDB): domain Bacteria; phylum Chloroflexota; class Ktedonobacteria; order Ktedonobacterales; family Ktedonobacteraceae; genus DASYAN01. Next base: position 4,450 of record DASYAN010000478.1, on the reverse strand, counting down.
GTAGTCAAAAAGGAGTATTGTGGTATCTCTTTCTCGTCGCTAACAAGGGTTTTTATGTCACCTCTAGGGATAATAAAAGACACGATGGGTTCAGAAGAAAAGTTTCAGGTAAGCCTGCAGTGTTAACAGCTCCATATATTAGTTGCTTTGGCCCATTGCCATACTGTAAAGCAGCAAGGCAACAGCACTGATCAAGATCAAGATAATCAGCACTAATCCAATGTTGTTGAGCAAGCTCAAAGATTGACCTTTCATAATTTTTCGATTGTTGCCAATGAGCAAAATGGCGATGACTAGCGGAGGAGCCATAATTGCGGCGATCACATTGGCCCAGAAAATTAGGTGAATAGGATCAATCTCTACTAACGCAATACCCATGCCTGCTACTAATACACTCGTGAGAATGGAATAGAATACCTTGGCTTGCGAAAGACATTTCGAGAGGCCCGATGTCCAATCAATAGCTCCCACAACTGCGTGAGAGGTACTGACTAACAGTACTGGAATGGCTACGAGACCCGATCCAATCAAGCCAAGCGCAAAAAGATAGCCAGCCAGAGGGCCAACTAGAGGTTCGAGGGCGCGTGCTGCTTCTGCAGCCGTTGTGATAGTTATGTGATGTGCGTAGAGAGTTGCAGAGGTACTAATGACGATAAAATAGGTCACTAGGTTTCCACTAACAGTGCCACTGGCTACATCGATCTTTGCCGTGTGCACTTGTTGCTTGAGTGATCCGAAACGCCGCTGCTCGATTTCTCCTTGAGTCTGCCAGAACATTGAATAGGGCGAAATTGTTGCTCCCAACAATGCCACAGCAGTACTGATGCTGGTAAACGTAAAATCGAAATGTGGTGTGCACGTATCTACCAGGACTGCTTTCCAATTTACATGGGAGACGAAAGAGGTCAGGATATAAGCGATAAACACAAGGCTTAAGAAGAGAAAGATTTTTTTGAAAGCCTCAAAGTTGTAATAAACTGTCAGGTACCACAGTACCATTCCAGTTGGTACGACAAACCAGACATACGAAATACCTGTGATCAACTGCAATCCGCTGCCAGTGGCAGCCAGATCCGCTCCAATTAACGTGACATTGGTGATAATGAGCAAGAAAGAGACGAAAACTGCTATAGGGCGCCCATAGTGCTCGCGTAAGAGCGACGGTAGCCCTTTCTGGCTGATGCGTCCGATCTTAGCGCATGCAAATTGTACAGCTTGATAGAATAGAGTGGACAAGAGTATCAACCAGAGATGTCCATAGCCAACCATTGCTCCATCCTCTGCATAGGCGGTGATTGCCGATGGATCGTTTCCGGACGTTCCCGAGAGTAATCCTGGGCCAATTATCCACCAGAACCTCTGGCGTGGATGAGCTGGAAGAGGTCTGCTTTCCACTTTCTCATGCATGTTAGAGACAATATTGTCAATAACCGCCTCGTACTGCCCAGTAATTCTCTGTTCTATGCTATCTACGCTTTTCAGTTGATTTTCTCCCTTTCTAAATATTGATGTTATCTGAAGAAAGACAGAGCATCTCTTTTGCTTTCTATGTGAGATTCCTCTCTTAGAGAAAGAAGCGGAAGAACGTTTAGAAGTGCTCTTGGAGGACATGAGAATAATAGTATCGCTTTTCTTGCCTCCAACTGAGACCTTCCACCATATCAAATACACGTCTTTGGAGACAAAAAGGAACTGCTAAATTCATGGCGGGGAATTATTGGCCTTTATTTAGGTAGCTGTTGTTGGCTTTTAACGCTAATGTGGGGAAGATGTCGATGATTCTAAACGAGGCTATACAGAAGCGAGGTGGCTGTCAATCTCAAGATTGGCAGCCAGTTGGTACTGTCGATAATTCATTAAAGCATCGCGAAGTACTGGTTAACTTCTTTGCAGACGAGCTTGTCGGTCATCAACCAACAAGAGAATGATGAGTGCAGCCTCTAGTGGCTTATCAATATATGCAAGAAGATTGAAACGAGCACCTGTGATCAGGAACCACAAGACAACGGTAACAGCTGTATAGACAATCAATAGCCAACGGATCACTCTCTGATAGCGCAATAGAGGCTGAAATTGTAGGAGAGCTGGCAGATAGAGCGCTGCTGCCAGGACAATGTAGCCAATGAAGTTGAGGTAGAACAGCACTGGAAGTGGTAACGGGAGCAGCATCATGACTGGGCTACCCATCATATGACCTCCTCCCGGAGGACCGCCAGCTGGTATCATGTTACCTCTTGGACGGCCCATCATAGAGCCTGATGTGACGCCGCGATCGAGGTGAATTAATCCTGTCACTATCGCTAGAACAGTAATCACAATTTGTAATGGACCAATGCGTGAACCCCTTTGAGGTAGGGCTACTTCACTCATTTCTCTAAACCTCCTTTGCCCGCTTGTTGTGTTACAATATTAGTGCTATGTGGTACAGAAAATTCTACAGAGAATAAGCAAGCTAAAAAGTGCTGATGCTCTATCTGCACGCAACTCCTTTCTAGTATACCTACGATAGACGATGGAGAATAGCATAGGTATGCTCTATGTTTTACAGGATAAGTATCAAAAAATACCTAAAAAAGTGTAAAATTACTGTAAATCTCGCTCTTATGGGTCTATCGTCCTCACCATCCATCGTAACATGTTTCGATTTTGGTCTCTGTCCAGGTACCTAGCTGATGCCTCCTGAGGCGATCGGCGAAGAAGGGAGCAAAGAGCATGGTCTTCCCATGAAAATCTTTTTTCTAGCATAGCAAACTTGCCTCTACATAAGATTACGGTAGGATGTTACAATAAAACAGTCTAATTGTAACCTCAATAACAAGCTTGACGCGTGCAGCGAGTGGGCGTCAAGTAGGGGATGATAGTGTTCCTCCAGACCTCGCACAGGACTGTGTGTCCACGGTTTGGACGATCCTGTTCGCGGATAAGCGTTGTTGCAGGCAAAAAAGTAGCCCGATCAGAATCCACTGTCCTGATCGGGTAGAGAAAAAAACGTGAAGTTCAGAATAGTGCTAATCCTCCTCCAATACTTTTTTCGCTGGAGGAGCTTTGTTTTCTAAAACGTGTTGGATCGTCTGACATTATCAGATCTCCTTATTTTTAGTATTCAAGCAAGCCCGCTTGACGTAGGTCTGGATACAATGACATACTACACTCTTGATGAGAAGACGCAGCCATGAAAGAATATTATTGAGGTACGGAAGCCATGCATGAGCAGAACATCGTAGTCACATGCAATATTTCATCTGAGCAGAAAGCGCTATTACTTGAGATCCTGGGAAGTGATGCCACGCTCACTTTTCTTGACGAGATACCATCAACACTGCATGATCAGGCATTGGAGAAGGCTACCGTCCTTTTCTCGTGGAACTTCCCACGCGAGATCTTGCCCCAGCATTATCCCAGATTGCAGCAGGTCAGGTTCATTCAGCTCGTTTCTGCGGGAGCTGACCACATGCCGTTTGCCGATCTGCCCTCGCATCTCATCGTCGCGAGCAATCTTGGGGCGTACGCGGCTCCTATGGCTGAACACGTGATGGCGATGACGCTAGCGCTAGCCAAACGACTGCTTATTGAAAACCAGAACCTGAGGAACGGTGAATTTAATCAGCTTACACCCAATCGTTCTCTCTCTGGCATGGCGGCAGGTATCATTGGGTTTGGAGGAATCGGGCGTGCAACTGCCAAACTGATGCGTGCTTTTGGCATGAAGATCTATGCCATCACTCAAAGTGGAACAAGTCCCGAGCCGACGGACTTTCTTGGAACGTTGCGTGATTTAGGGCATGTGCTGCGTGTGAGCGACGTGGTGGTGATCTCGTTGCCACTCACCAAGGGCACTCAAGGATTCATAGGAAAAGATCAGCTTGCATGGATGAAGCCTGAGGCCATTCTTGTGAATGTCGCCCGTGGTGCTCTTATTGATGAAGAGGCACTCTATACCCATGTGAAGAACCATCCTACCTTTATGGTTGGTATCGATGCCTGGTGGCGAGAACCGTTCTCCCATGAGAGATTCCGTATGGACTATCCCTTGCTCGAATTGCCTAATGCGCTGGGATCACCACATAATTCCGCTGTGGTTCCCCATATCTTATCACATGCAGTTCGTCAGGCTGCCGAAAATATCAAACGCTTTCTAAAAGGGGAGAAGGTAATGGGAGTTGTGCCACGAGAAGACTACCTGTGGTGACGACTCCCCCGGCTAAAGCGCGGGGGCTTCACGCAGAAGTCCCACGGAACATACCCGTGGTGACAGTTTCACGTAGGCTCCGTCCGAGCCCTCGGTCAAGAATATTGATCGCAGCATTTTTATCCCGGTCCAGCACAATACCACAGTGTTCACAGACGTGTGTGCGGACACTGAGATCTTTGTGCTCACCTTCCTTGTGGCAGGCGCTGCAGATCTGGCTGGTTTTGCTTGGGTCGACTTCATAGACGGTGACACCGGCCC
>DASYAN010000477.1:0-3618 GCA_036501345.1 Ktedonobacteraceae bacterium | reverse complement strand
CAATGGCGCGGATGTGGATAGATTTTACGTTTGATCAGGTGCTCTAGGTGTAGGGGATGGTTGCAAGCGGTGCCGCAAGTGAACCGCACCGCTTTAAATACATTGTTGTTGGTCGGTCTCTCGGTCTTGAGATGACATGTTGAGATAAGGAGTGTGTTGCGATGGATGCATGGTATAAGCGCAAATTGTTAGCGCGTCTGGGTACTGCTTGGCCGCTCTCCAAGCTGCGTCCCATTGATGTTGAGGAAGTGGATACACGCACGTGGTCAGTGCTCTATCAACATGTCGAGACAACAGAGGAAACAACCGCCTTGCTCCTCAAGAAGGATGTGCGGCGGCAAGAACGGCTGCATCGCTTCCCTGCCTTTGGTGTGGATGCTGGTCGCACTCCCTCGCTTGACCCGGTCAGTCCTCCTGAGCAGACTGCTGAGCTTGCTTCTCCTCCTGTCGTTCTCAACTTGAGTCCAGATACGGCCTATTATACCATTCGTCCGACCGATCACGACTTTGTGCCAGTACACGCAGAACTAGATACCGACTTGCAGGAAGTCCTCAATGCTCTCAAGTCCAAGGCACAGGAGCAGGATGAAATGATCCCATCACGCTGGGAGTTTGAGGGACAGACCTTGTTTATGCGTGATAAGGGTGGCTCTCAGTTTAAATGGATTCTGGAGAATGACAAGATAATTCTGTGTATTGGACGTGGCAAGAAGACCGGAGTCATTGGGCAAGTCCGGCTTTCTTCGGAATACCTTCAGATGGATTGTGCTGGAGATTTGGGACTCGCTCTCACGCAAGTGCATCTCTTCCTCACCCAGATTTATGGACAGTATATCACTCTCGATATATCTTCCCTTGATCTGGCAGCTGATGTGCTGTTTCTGGATGTGCCCTCGCTCAATCTCAAAGAGTGCTTCCTTTCCCGTGCGGTTCTCGATAGTGAGCGGCCCGTACAGATTGAAGATGGGTTGATGGATGGCCCTTCCTGCATTCAGCGGCGCTGGAAAAAGCTGGCGGGGCTCTCCTTTGGGATGCATACCTCTCCGGTTTCGGCTGTCATCTATAACAAGACCAATGAGATCAAATATCATTCTCTCGAAAAGATCTGGTTTTATGATCTGTGGCAACGGCGTGCCCAGGAGCTGGGCATTGCATTCACTCCTGAGATGGTGGTCTGGCGCGTGGAAGTGCGCTTCACTCGTCCAGCCTTCCGCGAATTCCCAGATGTCTCAGGGGCCTATGATGTGCTACCTCATCTGGGGGATTTGTGGAGTTATGCGGTGGGTCATGCTGGCGGTGGTGAAGACGGTTTGCCGGATGGTTGGTTGCGCTACGTCATTCCCACCGATGATAGCAATCGAGCACGCTGGCCCGTGCATCCGGCCTGGGAAGTCATCCAACATGCGGCGGATGTGGAACCCCTTCCTGAGAGTGAGTATGAGCGAGAAGAGCGGGAAAAGGAAGAGTTATTGCAATTGGTAGACGCAGAATTAGCGGCGCGTCCCTTTGCTCCTTCTGATTGGGCTCTTGAAGAGGATAAACCACCTGTCAAGAGCAAGCAGGTCTTCCCTGCTGCTGATGCTCCTAGTGCTGACCCTGCTGAGACCGAGACACTCAAGCGATTTGTACGCACACGGAAGCGCCAAGTCAATATGGAACGGGGCATTGCTCAGATTGCTGGCTGGCTCTCCACCATTGAGGCGTGGCGGCGCAATTATGCTGCTGATCGCGCTGCTGATGAAGAGGAAATTGAGGACGATATCTCGGCAACACTGCACTTTATTGCCGAGGAAACTGATCAGTATCTGACCCAACGGCGGGTTGATTTTTCGCAAGTTGTTCAGAAAAAGCAGGCGCTCTATCGTTTAGAACCTGCTATTGCTTAAAAGGAGGGATTCTCTATGAAACTGACAGAAGTTGTTGAGCATTTCTTGTTGGATTGTGAGACACGTGCGGTCTCGGCAGGTGCGATAAGGATGTATAAAGTGCAGCTTACCTTTGTCGCACAGAAATTAGAACAGGAATGCAAGGTAATTGAGCTAGAGCAGGTTAAAATTATTCACTTGCGGCAAATTGTGCGTATTCTGATGAATACCAAAGCTGACGAGAATAACCCTCGTAGGCCTACCCAAGATAAGCCTCTTTCACCTTTTACTATTCGTAACTATATACGTACTATTAAAACTTTCTTCGCTTGGTGTATAAAAGAAGAGCTTTTGGATACTGATCCTTCCATTCGTCTTGCTCAACAAAAAATGCCTTCGTATGTGCTCCGTACTTTCACTGTTGAGGATATAGAGACGATGCTCGCGACATGCGATATTCATACTCCTCTTGGCTTTCGTGATTATGTCATTATTCTGGTTCTCTTAGATACAGGTATGCGGTTAGCTGAAATAAGTGGTTTAAAGGTTTCTGATGTGTATGACCGCTATGTCAAGGTTTTTGGCAAAGGGCGTAAAGAACGTGAGATAGGCTCGCATCCTGAGGTGAGTAAATTACTATGGAAGTACATCCACAAATATCGTAAGCCTGCTGATCCTCATGAGGATTATGTGTTTCTGAATCGTTCCGGGGCTCCTCTACTTCGTGAGGGAGTAGTTGCTATTCTCGAGAGAGTAAAGGAGAAAAGTGGACTTGAGGGTGTTCGTGTCTCTGCACATACCTTCCGTCATACATTTGCCAAATTTTACTTAGAACGTGGCGGTGAAGTTTTTAAGCTTTCACGAGAAATGGGTCATAGCAATATTCAGGTAACTTCTAGAGTGTATCTTAGTGATTTTCATAGTACTGAAGCTCGGCAGGATCATGCTAGCCATTCTCCCATAGGAGAAATTAACCTCCGTGGTGCAAAAAAGGCTAAAAGAGGAAAAGAAACTAAGTAGCGTTTTAGCTCATTTCTGTGTCTGGAGCCCTGAAGTTCTGTCATCCTTCAGGGCTAAAAGTGTTGTTCTAAGCCTGAAGGGTTCCACGAAAAAGGCCCTTTTTGAATCTTCAGGGTTATGTATCTGACTTATAGATTGGCTCTAGAGGCTGGTTTAGAGCAGTTTTGGATAGGTAAAAATTGGAGGAACGAAAGAAAGGGCCTGAAGGATTTATCCTTTCAGGCCCTGTTCTTTTTCCCTACTACCTACCACCAATAAATCCTCCCAAGGTTTACATGCGAGAACACGCTCCACAAAATATTCCCCAATTCCACCATCCCACATACCTGTTCTTCGCTTGGTATCTTCCCCATATCTACAGGATAGGGGACTCTTGCCTTCACGGGAGAGGGTTCCTGCATCAACGAGTCTTGCCTATACGAACTTTCGTTCATCCAGGTCTTATAGACTCTTTGCAGGTATTGACTGCTCATCCAGCAGCAATGAGAAGCTAGCTTTCTGATGCCGCGATCAGTTCTCCTCGTTATGTTCCACCACACTACCCACCCTTAGAACTGTACAATCACACTATCCCCATATCCCTTCACGTTCCTCCACCCTTCATGCAATTACACTCTCTCCACATCCCCTCACGTTCCCCCACACTTCGTGCAATCACACTCTCTCCACATCCCTTCACGTTCCTCTACACCACCTTTAGAGCTATGCAATCATATGCTCTCCATATCCCTTC
>DASYAN010000476.1:0-3399 GCA_036501345.1 Ktedonobacteraceae bacterium | reverse complement strand
CGGTTTCTCATCCTTTTTGCTCACTGCCAAGCACCAAGCAACTGCAAGACCTTACGATATCACCTGAATTGCCATTCTTGCTGCTAAAATAGGACCAAGAATGGCTTTTTCCCCTTTCTGGATTGTGCGAATGGTGAGTATAAGCTTACAAAACATAATCATAATTAGTTGTGATAATAATTGCGCTAATATGCTATTAAAAGCAGTTATCTATGAAATAGCTAGCCATTTTTCTATTCGTGCTTCGTGCTTTTTGAGAAGGATTCTCTTCCTCTCCTCTTGTTATTTTCAGAGGAATGTTCTGAAAGAACCACACATCTTCCGTTATGTGCTCTCTGGTGTCCGACTGTTTGCCAGAAAGTGTCCGACTGTTTGCCAGAAAGTGTCCGCTGAAAAGCGGACAGCTTCCGCTGAAAAGCGGACAACTTCCGCTGAAAAGCGGAAGCTGTCCGCTTTATCTCTAGAAAAACCTTTCGCAATCAGGTATCTTTTCCGAAGATAGTCTCTTTTTTACCTAGACGAAAGTTTTCTATGCCGAGATTCATAAAGCAGAAAGCGAGGGGCACGATTATGTATTGCCTAAAGCCAGATGAGCTAATCAAAAACGCCAAATTAAGGGCCAAGCGAGTATGCCAAAGTCGGACGAAAGCTCCGCTTACTGCCATCCTTGCTTTCATGCTGCTTCTTACTAGCCTGTGTATTCTTTTTCTCACCGGGCAACAACCAATTGCTATGGCTACAAGAGCCTCATCATCGTCAACCAATCTTCGTCACTCTGCCTCTGTTGTCTTGGATACACCAGCAGCAACAAACTGTATAGAAGACGATTCTTGTTATGGCAATGGAGAAACTGCTACCCCCATGGATCCAAATGATCCCAATAGCGACGATTATGTATTTGTTACTCCTTGCAATGATCATTTTGCTAGCTATGGCAGCTATAATAGTGATGGGACTCCTAATCAGAATAATAATGTATGTTGGTCTAAAGGAGAATTCCAATGGGGAAATGCAGATATCTCCTGTATAGTAAATAAAAGTCTCAAAAATCAAATCAATAATTTAAATCATGACAGCCCTGGGCTGAACTTTGGCCAGAATACTCTCCCATCCATCGCAGGTACCCCTGTTCCCCCTAATACAGGAGCTCTTGAAGGCCACAATCAAAACTCCTGTGTGAATGGTCACACCTGTTATAGTGATAATACTTCAGGTAATGACCCAGTTCCAGATAAGAAAGGACAGACTGAAATTCACAATCAAGTTGGTGGTGACGATATCATCTGTTATAATAATCACTGTGGTGCTAGCGTTAAAGGAGGAAACACTGGAGATGATGGGAGTGAAAATGGGGATGTCTGTGGGACAGGGGTGCCCTATGATAAGTTTGGTTGCAGTCCGGTCCAAAGTGCTAAAACTGGGGATGGGGCCTGGTACTATAACCCTACAGCATACAATCCCAATGGCGTTGTGGAAAAAGCGATAGCACACTTTCGTATATCAGACAGCCGAGCAAACGGTCAAACGATTGATCCCTCAGGTGACACACCTGACTGCAATTCGGATGGTCACTGGACTTGTCCAAATAGTGATAAAGTCAACCTCTTAATGGATGAAGGCACGGGGCAGATGGCTAATCCTTTTGACTCCAGTAATCCGCTCCAAATAAGTGCTACCACTGACACCACTGTTGATAATGGCAGAGCTGCCACTGATCACCTGTGGAAGTATCCACCTGGGTATACTGTGGCATGTAATAGAGATAATCAAGGTTGGGCGTTTCCTTGTTCAGATATTGGGAAGGGTACGCCGAATGAAGGAATGATCGCGGCAGACTGGTTGTCAGGTGACGCCGTATCGGGTGGACCATCAGCGCAAAAGTTTCCTTCTGGCCATCTTGTTATAATGTATAATCAAGACACTATTACTGCAGTCCAGCCACTCTTTAGTATTATGCTAGGACTGGGTTATGCGTTGATAGTCCCTAGCATCATATTGATAGGCTATCAGTTCCTATGGATGTCATGGACCTTCCGCCAAGCAAACGCGTTAGAAATGATCCCGCGCCTGCTACTAAGTATCATGGCTGTATCTGTCAGCTGGGCAATAGTTACCACCCTTCTCGGATTATCCAACCAGTTGAACGTAGCTGTTGTTAGTTTGCACACGACACTGGGTTATCCTACAAGCCATTTGAACAGCCTAGATCTTACATATACGCTTGATGGTGAAAATGACCCGGCGTCGTTTCGAGGAATTGTGGTGCCAATCAGTCGATGGGGATGTGCTGCCAATGACTTCGTGGCAATTCTTGGAGAGAAGCTAGCGGCTGACCTTGCAGCTTTTGTTCCTTTCGTGGGCGGTATGCTGAAATTGGCTCTAGGCATAGCAGATGCTATTGAGGTACTTAAGCGCATTGGGGAATTTGTAGCGCTTATCATGTCTATTATGCTATGTACTCAAGTGTTTGTAAGAATTGTCTTCGTCAATTACTACATTTTAATGGCTCCTGTGGCATTTGGCTGTTGGGCTTTGCCGGGAGGTGTCGGGCAAAAGGTTGTACAGCAATGGTTCAAAGGATTTTCTACGCTCCTCCTTACGCAAGGGATTCAGCTTTTCATTCTCACGACGATGCCATTCATGATCCCAATCTTTCCACCCCTCCCAAGCGATCGTTGGGGGCTCATTAACATCTTTTTTAATCAGCTGCCGCGCATCATCGTACTAGCGGCTACGTTGCAGGTTCCCAAAATGATAGGGACAGGAGCAACCAAGCTTGTGGCCCAGGCTGGGACAGTAGCTGGAGGAGCCGTTGTTGCTGTTGGAGCAGCAGCCTACAACGTTGTCTGAGTGGGTGTCGAAAAAGGCTAGAGAAGGGGAACTGGGATGAGTCGGTCTCGAAAGCATGATCCTGTTTGAGTTTCAAACCTCCTGCGATCCTGATGTGCCAGAGCAGCTTTTGTGCTACAATGTCAACGGAAGACGTGAATGGAAGAGTCCGATGTTTTCATGTGTAGTTCATCTGCAGTTCTGAAGAATTATGTATATAGATGCTATTACCCTGGCCTCCGTTGCCGATGAATGGCGTGCGCTGCTGATTGGAGCACGCATTGATACCATTATCCAACCGACTGAGCATGCCATTGCCATCCAATGTTACGCGCCTGCTCGTATAGCAGGAGAGCAGGCTTCTAGCCAGGGGCAGGGAGGGCAGAACCGCTGGCTCTATCTCTCGATTCACCCGCAATTTGCTCGGGTGCACTTGACTGCGCTCAAACCACAAAAGATTGCTAGTGAGCCTCCTCCATTCGTCATGCTATTGCGCAAGCATTTGGAAGGGACGCGTATCGAGTCGATTGAACAGCCACGGTGGGAACGTGTACTAGAGATTATTGCGAG
>DASYAN010000475.1:0-13355 GCA_036501345.1 Ktedonobacteraceae bacterium | reverse complement strand
CGCGGCGTTCGTCTCATCGCGATGAAAAAGCACATGCGGCAGAATGAGCAGTCCGTCGGGGAAGCCTTCCCAGAGCGGTGTGTGTGAACTGAGAGGATCAAATGCAAAACCGCCGAAGAGGACGGGTCCATTTGTATGGGTCGGTGGTGTCTGGCTGGCTTGTCCGCTGACTGCATATTTTTGCAAGTCGCGCCAGATTGTCGCAGTTGTACCTATACAGCCAGGGCCAGTTGTGGTAATCGTTGTTGCGCTACCTGTGCCAATCAGTGCTCGCTGTTCTGCAGGACGCGCCCAGAAAAAGCAGTCGCCTATGTGCAGTGACTGAAAAGTAGTAAAGATATCCAGAGGATCGCATAGTGGTATGGGTTGAGTAAAGCTAGCAAGGATCTGATGTCCCAGGTCAGCAGCACGTGCCGCAGCCTGCTGGAGAGTGCTCTCTAATTGTATGTAGTCACAAACAACTGACCATAAGCCGCTGGTCCTGTTTGTGACCGAAGTATTACCAAAAGTGATATCCATATATTTCACAACGCCAAATCGTTATTGTAAGGCTCGCTTGTAGCAATGTTGAACAAGCCAGAAGCCAAGAGCGATGCCCGTCGTATTATAGCACGGGTGTGGAGATCAAAACCAAGGAGGTATACATAAAAGGATTTGTAAATAATAAACTCGAAAGGACGTCTTGTCGAGAAGGAAAGAGGACATGAGTATAACAAAAGGCGAATACCCACAAGATATTCGCCTTTTTGCTGTGTACATCGCTTGGTTGCGTATATTGTGCAACCTTTGACTTGTGCTGGCTATGCCGCTATGAGGCACTAGCGAGGGTCTGTGGTAGGCTCTCCCCGAGCAATTTTTCGAGCGTCTCTCGTTTGATCCGGTATCCCTGGCGTTCGTGGATGTGTGGCAAAACAACTGCATCTAGCACACCTTGTTTGATCCAGCGGCGGACGGTCGTATCATCGACACGCAGGATTTGAGCAACTTCTGCTACTGTTAATAAATCGTTCATGTTCTTAACCCCCTTGGTACAAAATTACCCATCGAAGCACTTAGAAAGATTAAATAATCAGCGCACTATTCTAAGTGGGTACGGTATTCGAAAACCCTGTAGGCAAGTCTACAGGATTATATTGTGTTTATATTGTATAACCTTTTTCGGCATCTGTAAAGAATTTTGATTAAGCATAGGTAAAAAGTATAATGGAGGGGAATATTTCGTACCAAAATGTATGTCCTATCTCTTTGCATTTTTTGGGAATGTCTCTAGTGAGAGGTTTGTTATGAAACCATTTTGTGCACAAAACGTTTTGAGCTGGCCTTCTTGAGCTTTGTCGGTTTCCTATCTCTCAGGTTCAGTTAAGAAAACTGTAGAGATAGGGGGTATGTCTCGAGCTTTGTCGGTTTCCTATCTCTCAAGTTCAGTTGAGAAAACTGCAAAGATAGAGGGTATGTAAAGAAGAGAAGAGTGGCATCGTATGTCTCTATTGAAATTGGGGTTAAAAATTAGCCAATGCTGCTATTTATACTTATATTAGGCTAATACGTTGAATCGTTTGAATGCATCCATCCTTGTTGATGGTCGGGGGAGAAATGTCTAGCAGATGTCTTGTCCTTGTCGTTGCGTTGGCAGGCATTCGTAGGGCATACTATAGGCAGAACTTCTTCCTTATCAACAGCGGAAGGGAAACAGTGGGGAAGAAGGATAGCCACTCTTACTGTTTATGTTTTTGATAATAAAAGCTCTTTTTATTGCGATTTCTTCGAGCCAATTTTAATCACTACTTAAAAAGGTTTGGTGGCTAGTCTATCGACCAGGTCCGATTTCTCCACGGACCTGGTCTTTTTATGTGCTTTGTTGGTGGAAGCTATACGAATAAGGCTGAGATATGCTATATTCCTACTATGAATGTGAGTCAAAACTATGGTGTGCTGCGCGTCATAGGTGTACGTCGTGTGCATCGAACAGGCCGCGAGAAGCGTGTAAATCCACAAGCGTCTGCAATGACTCTGACGGGGCAGGAAGAGTACCAGTTAGGTTGGTTGTCAGAAGAGCGCTTTGTGTATGTAGTCTCGCGTCGTGAGATGACCATCGGTCGAGCGCTAGATAACGATATTATTTTGATGGATCCGGCAGTTTCGCGTGAGCATGCCCGCTTGGTATTGAATAAGCAGGGATGGTGTATTTATAATCTCACAGAGAAGAATACTGTGCTTGTAAATGGGCGCAGTGTCCCGAGCGGAGGCTCTCTTCCGTTGCAGCCGCAGGATTTTCTGCAGCTTGGCAATACCATAGTGCAACTGGTGGCTCCACAGCCTGGACTGGCCGATGATGGAGATACATCATCTTCGATGGATCAGTTTGTTACGCTCCTTCCTTTGTCGTCTGATTATGTAGCAGCTACCAATGGTCATGAGCAGAATGGAGCTTGTACCCAGGAGCTTGTCTCACAAGATCTGGTTTCGGTTGCTGGTACTAACTCTCTACCTTTTCCATCTGTATCGTCTGATACTGAACTGACCGTGCAAACGTGGTATGGTGAGGAAGACAGGCTATCGGAAGGGGTTGTGACGATGCAGTTAGCTTTGCCTCATCGCTTAGGCGTGCGTATGCGCTGGATTATTGTAGTGGTGGGTCTAGTCGTTTTGATTGTCGGCGCAGTCGGCACGCTTGTATTAAATAGTCTGGGAGGGTTTGCTGTATTAGTACAGGGTGGACCATCTGGCTTATTGGTTGGGCTGACGATTCCCCTCATTCCGGCAATCAGTATCAACCTGCTGGTTAACTTTATTGATCGTTTTAAGCGTGAACCCTGGTTTTTACGGCTAGCAGCATTTTTGTGGGGAGCCATTATTGCTATTCCTCCAGCAGTATTCATTGAACAGTTCATTGATGGCATAATATCGAGTTGGTGGGGGGTATATCCCAATATTGCCTTACACTCTTTTCTGCAGGGATTGGATGCTGGGGTAACAGAAGAGACAGTCAAAGGGCTTGGCTTGCTATTGCTCTTCATTGTATTACGTGATCAATTCGATAATGTGACCGATGGGATTGTCTATGGAGCGTTGATTGGTGCCGGGTTTGCTATGGTAGAGAACGTGGTCAATTTTGTGAACCCGAGAGACTTGCTTGGCCTGATTGTGGGTAGAATTGTACTCGGCTGGTTTTGTCATTCAACCTTTACGGTATGTTTTGGGGCGGCCTTGGGATATATTCGCCATACCAGGGTACGCTGGCAGCAGATCGTTATTCCGCTCCTAGGGTATCTGCTGGCTGTAGGTTTGCATACGGGCTTTGATTTTGTCAATGCCTTTGTCAGAAACTTTTCTTTTACGCACTCGAATAATCCCACTGTGACCACATTATTGCTTGTTGCTGTAGTGAGTGACTACATTCCCCCTTTTATTGCGCAGGTCGTGATCCTCTCTGTATTAATCAAATCACTGGCACATGAAGCAGCTGTCATTCGCGAATTTCTGGCTCCAGAAGTATCTAGCGGAATCGTTACTGTTGATGAGTATGCGGTTCTACAAAACTCTTTTGCGCGTACAAAAATTGAGAGAAAAATATTGTGGCAACAGGGATTCAAACAGTGGCTGCGAGTAAAAGCGCTCTATCAGACAGCAATTGGCTTAGCATTCCGTAAGTGGCATGTGAGCATGGGTGATAAGCCGAAAATTGGTTATATGCATTCAGAAGATGCTTACCGACAGCGGATTATGCTCTTACGCCAACAGATTATGGCAGGCCAGAAAGCCCCTTACCATGTGCCCTTTGGGCGTCGCATCCGCTTGCGTAGCTGAACTTGACACCATTTCTGCTTGCATGTTAGCATGAACACAGGTATAGCGATCAGTCATTCAACATTGGATGTAAAGCAGAGGGAGTTGTGGGTGAAGATGCGTGAAAGGAAAATAACCTTTTTAGAGACGATTAGTCAAGCAAAAGGGGGTTGAGTATGCCTACGCCAGTAAAGATGCCTCGTTTAGGTGAGTCGGTTGCTGAAGGTACGATCGGTGCCTGGATTAAACAAGAAGGCGACTATATAGAGAAAGATGAAGCAATTGCGGAGATTATTACAGATAAGATCAGTGCTGAATTGCCATCTCCTATTGCTGGTCGTCTGACGAAAATACTTGTACAGGCTGATGAAACTGTTGCTGTTGAGACTGATATTGCATTGATCGAAGAGAGTGCGGACGTTTCATCTACTCCACCTTCTCCGGAGGCTCTTGGAACTGGTGCAATTCCCGTGAAAAGTATTGAGCAGGCCGCAACGCCTATGCTGGAACAACCTGTGGGCTCCAATGTGACCAATAATGGCAGCGTAACAGTAGGCAAAGCAAGAAGGGATGAAGAAGAGGAACGCCATCGTGTTTCGCCATTAGCAAGGCGTCTGGCGCGTGAGCATAGTATCGATATGAATACAATTGCAGGCACTGGTATCAATGGCCGTGTACGCAAAGAGGATATTCTTGCCTATATTGCACAACGTCAAGTGGCTACAACGCAATCTGCTCAACCTGTTTCTCCGATGCACGTAGATACTCCTGTAAGACCGGAAACAACCCTCCCTGTCGCTCCTGAACCTATTGCCTCAGTAGTTGCTGGTCTTGATGAAGAGGTCATTCTGCCTAGCCGCATGCGGTTGGCGATTGCCGAACATATGGTGCGTAGCAAGCGTACCTCACCACATGCCACGACCGTGGTAGAGGTTGATATGACCAATATTGCCAAGTGGTTAGAGAAGAGTAAAGAAGAGTTCAAGCGTCGCGAAGGTCACAATATCAGCTACGTACCTTTTGTGATGAAAGCTGTCTGCGAAGGAATTCGTAAAGTTCCGGTTATTAATTCAACGTGGACGGCGGATAACAAGATTCTTATCAAGAAGCGTATCCACCTGGGGATAGCAGTATCCTCGGATGCGGGTCTGCTGGTACCAACGGTCTATGATGCTGATCAGTATACCTTAGCTGGGCTTGCAAAACAGGTCAGTACGCTAGCATATAAAGCACGCAATAATAAGTTGACTGTTCAGGATATGCAGAATAGCACATTCGTAGTGAATAATCCTGGCGTATTTGGTACAATTATATCAACGCCAATTATCAATCAGCCGCACGCTGCGATTTTAAGCATGGATGCTGTGGTGAAACGACCTGTTGTGATTGAAGATGATGCCATCGCGGTACGTTCCATGATGTACCTGTGTCTCTCCTTCGATCATCGTATCATGGATGGAGCTGGAGCAGCAGGTTTCTTGCAGGCGGTGCGCACCAAACTGCAAAGTTATGGTCGAGAAATAGATGTCTATTAGTGCAAGGAATTTGTTATGACGACGATTATCCCAGAACGACGTCCTGAGTGGTTGAGGGTTCGTGCTCCAAAAGGAGAGAATTACCAGCAACTAAAGCAATTAATGCGCGGTCAGGGTCTCCATACGGTTTGTGAAGAGGCTCGGTGTCCCAATATTGGTGAATGTTGGGGGCATAAAACGGCAACCTTTATGATCCTGGGGCGTGTGTGCACACGAAGTTGTGGCTTCTGTGCTGTCGAAACGGGACGTCCGTTGGGATTGGATTGGGAGGAACCAAAACGTGTTGCTGAAGCTGTGCAAGAAATGGGATTGCGTCATACGGTTGTGACCTCTGTCAACCGTGATGAATTGAAGGATGGTGGAGCAGCCGTTTTTGCGTCCACGATTCGTTGGATTCGCCGATTGAATCCTGAGTGTAAAATTGAAGTACTGACCCCCGACTTCAAAGGTGTTTATGAGGCTTTACGCGTGGTGATTGATGCAAAACCCAATGTGTTCAATCATAACGTGGAGACAATTCCTAGGCTCTACAAACAGGTTCGTCCGCAAGCGATCTTTCAGCGTTCGTTGCAGGTCTTGAAATGGGCCAAGGAAATGAATCCCGTAGCACCTACCAAATCTGGTTTTATGCTGGGTCTGGGAGAAACACGGGATGAAATCCTGGAGGTCATGCACGATTTGCGCGAACATGATGTAGATATTCTTACCATTGGCCAGTACCTCCGTCCATCTTTCCAACATCTTCCAATACAGCGTTATGTCCCGTTAGAAGAGTATGCTGTGCTGAAGGCCGAAGGGAAAAAGCTAGGATTCAAGCATGTCGAAGCGGGACCGTTTGTCCGTAGTTCATATCACGCACATGAACAGGCGGATGAAGCAACAAAGGGGCAAGAATAGGCTTGAAAGCAACAATTAACACGGTTGAAATCGCCTATGATGATCACGGTATTGGTCTGCCAGTAATCTTTTTACATGCATTTCCTCTCAATCGTAGCATGTGGACGGATCTAACTGCCGCACTTCTAAAAGAGCAGCGTTATCGTCTTGTTGCGCCTGACTGGCGTGGTTTTGGCGAGAGTACTGTTGATAATACAGTCTCCACAATGGAGCTCTTTGCTGATGATGTGGCGAGTCTGATGGATACATTAGGCATGCGGCAGGCAATTCTCTGTGGCCTTTCGATGGGGGGGTATGCAGCACTGGCATTTCTGCATAAGTACCCACAGCGCCTGAGTGGTTTGATCCTGGCAGATACCCGACCTGGAACTGATACAGAAGAGGCCAAAGTCAATCGCGAACGTGTAGCGCGTCTGGCCGAGACACGGGGAAATGGCACGATCGCTGATCTCCAAGTACCCAAGTTGATCTCGGATTACACTCGTCGGAACCATCCAGAAGTGGAGGCGCGGATCAGGCGGATGATAGCCACGGCAACACCTAGTGGGATTGCTGCAGCTTCGCGCGGTATGGCACAAAGAGCTGATTTGACTCATCTGTTGCCTACTATTCCATTTCCTACGCTGGTAGTAGTAGGGGAGTTAGATACAGTTATCCCACCTGAGGTAACACGAGAATATGCGGCCAAAATTCCGGGTGCCCAGGTGATGGTTATTCCACATGCTGGCCATATCTCCAATCTGGAGCAACCGGAAACATTTCTTGAAGTGGTACGCAACTTTTTGGCTAGATTTTGATCTTCCCGCAGGAATGTCCTGGCTTAATGTGACAGGACATTTCGCTGGTCTTCTTCAGATGCATGAAAATTTAGTGTAAATGTGTAAAAAATGTAAAGGAAGTAAGAATATCTCTTTACTGTACAAGATCTACGATGCTCTTGTGTGCTTGTTCAGCGCTTTGAACACTACTGAGTTTGACTGCGAGACGTCGCAACTGTGCAAGATCATCCATAGTTGCTACCACATCTTCTGCGAGTTGAGCTAGTGCAGGGAAGCGTTCCTGTACGATTTCCACAACAGTTTGTCGCATTTGGGCTAGCCCCTGAGCCTTCTGTTCCTCGCGTCCTTCAGCCAAAATCCATTCATAGACGGGTGATTCGCGTATAATGTCATGCATATGCCGAAACTTCCTTTCTAACCATTCTAGGTCCTTATCACGCTTCAACTGACGAAACATAATAGAGGCAAATGTGAAGCCAATCAGGGCAAACTCGCGATGCTCCTCTGCTGGCAAGCGGTCGAACATGATCGCTACGATCTTTCGCGTTGCACCGCCCTTGGTGAGTGGGAGCAACGGATATAGTGCCACTGTGTGCCACTCAATTTGGTCCGGTGATGATCCAGGCACCTAGCTCCTACAGCGGTTCGTAAGAAGATTGAGCCTCTTTCTTTGCAGGACAAGGACGCTTTTTCTCACCTCATAGATGGGATCAAGACTCCCACGAACCGCTGTAGAAGCATCAAGTCGAGAAAGGCTTGCGGGTTACTATTGACCAGCGTACTCAGACTATTATCCCAGACCTTTTCCACGTGACATCTCTCCTAAGCATGTATTTCCTTTTAGTATGCCAAAAACATTGCTAGATGTCTATACTTAAATTTAACTATATTTGAGAAAGAATGTTTTGAGAAATCAAGTAGATAGAGGTTGAAGCAAGCAAAGCAAGAGCAAATCTTTACCTTCTCTTGATGCTTTCTTGAACTTTGGATGTTAAAGTATACACAGACAATGGATTTGGCCCCTGTCCTCGTGTTTGCAAGGAATAGGACTTGTAGGAGGCTCTAGATTTGTGAGTATGAATGAGCAGCCAACTGAGCCATGGCATGGAGATCAATTAGCACCAGGGTATGCACCCTCACAGCCGCAAAGTGTGCCCTCTCCTGCAACGCAAACGAGTGCTCGACGTGCGGGTGGTCTATCACGTCGGAAGCTGTTCATTGGATTGGCTGGAGCGGGGGCTATAGCAGCGGTAGGTGGTGGTGTAGCGCTAGAGCAGTGGGTACAACATGGTGAATCAAAGCCTACTTTTCAGGGTCCACTGGCTGGAAATGCTCAGATTGGACACCTGTTGCGACGGGCCGGATTTAGTGCTACGCCACAAGAAATCTCATCATATGCTGCTCTTGGATATAATGGTGCGGTAGATCGTCTGATCAACTATCAAAGTGTATCGGACGATGCTATGGAACAGCGGCTGAAATCACTCAACTTGGACCTCACTAAACTACAGAATCAGCAGCTCTGGTGGCTCCTACGTATGGCATGGACGCAACGTCCTCTGCTGGAGAAGATGACACTCTTCTGGAGTGGACACTTTACGAGCAATTTCCACAATGTGGGAAAAACTAGAGAGCGTATGATTACACAGAACCAGTTTTTGCGTGAACATGCCTTTGATACCTTTGATAACCTGTTGCTGGGTATTACGGCTGATCCAGCTATGCTCGTCTATCTAAATTTGACACAAAGCAAGAAGAATGCGCCCAATGAAAACTATGCACGCGAATTGATGGAGCTCTTTACGCTTGGTCTTGGCAACTACATGCAACAAGATGTTTATGAAGCTGCAGCCGCTCTGACTGGTTGGCATGTAATAGGCCAAACTACCACATCACAATATCTGGAAAACACTCATAACAATCTGACAAAAACATACCTGGGGCATACGGGGAACCTGGACTATAAAGATGTTCTCACTATTCTGGTTAACCATCCTGCGACTCCGTGGTTTATCTGTCGCAAGCTTTTTACCTTCTTCGCTTATGAGAATCCAAGCGATGATGATGTTAAGCCGCTTGTCGACACCTATGTGAAGAGCCATCACAATATGGGAGAGGTAATGAGAACGCTATTATTCTCCCCGCAGTTTACTTCGGAGAAAGCTTACCGTAGCCGTATAAAGTCTCCGACCGAGTTCACCGTGGGCGCTTATCGTGCACTGAATATCCAGAGTGATGGGGTTGGACTTCCTGCAGCGGCGACCTTAATGGGACAGGGGTTATTCGATCCGCCCAATGTGGCTGGCTGGCCTGGTGACAAGACTAGTTCACTCTGGCTCAATAGCGGTACCTGGATGGCACGTCTGAACTTTATTGAGCAGCTCCTAGTTCGTGGTAATGGGAGTAGCAAGCCCTATCAGCCACTGGATTTGCAAGGTATTGTCAATCAAAACCATATCGACTCACCAGAGCATTTTGTTGACTACTTTGTATCCTTTTTACTAGATGGCAAGCTCGATCAAGATCGCGAGGCGAACCTTGTTGATTACTTTACAACCACTGATAGTGCTACACATAAAGCTCAACAGATTACACTTACCAATGGCAAGAGCTATCCGATCAACAGAGTACGTGGGACTTTATACCTGTTGATGGCATTACCGGAGTATCAGCTCAATTGAGGACGAGGTGGAGACTATGAGACTTTCACGTAGAGCAATGATTAAAGATGGCATGGTGGTCGTATCAGCAGGTATGGTCATGCCAGCAATTTTTAGTCGTGGGATTGCTTCAGCAAAAGCGCTAGCGGCAGACAATACCCATGCTGCATTGGCTGCGAGTGATCGTACTCTGATTGTAGTGCAGATGGCTGGTGGCAATGATGGCCTGAATACAGTGGTGCCCTATACTGATCCCACCTATCGTAAAATGCGTCCGACAATTGGCGTTGCTGAAAATAAGCTATTATCTCTGGATAACCGTCTGGGCTTTCATCCCAATCTAGCTCCGCTTAAAACACTCTGGGACCAAGGTCATCTGGCAGTTGTCGAGGGGGTTGGCTATCCTAACCAGAGTTTGTCCCATTTCCAGGCCATGGATATCTGGCAGACATTGGATCTAAGTGGAAATGGTCGTGAGGGCTGGTTGGGGAAGGTTGTTTCCGGTTGGGTTGATAATGATGGGCACCCATTTAAGGTGATGGATATTGGTTCACAGACGGCACAGGCCTTGCAGTCAATCTCGAAGCCAGTGCCAACTCTGACAAATGTACAGAGCTATCGTCTAGTGGCTGATCCTTCTGATCGGGCAGATAAAGGTAATGCACGTGTACAAGCTCTGATGAAACTCTATAATACTTATCCTAAATCATCTCCGTATGCTGCTTTGCTCGATACGATAGCTCTGGATGCTCAGGAGGGGACAAACCAGTTGAGTATGGCCAATGATGCTTATCATCCGGCAGTAACCTATCCATCGGGACCCTTTGGGGCAGGGCTCAAGGTGCTGGCTGAGGTGATTGTGCAGGGGTTAGGTCTGCGCATTGGCTATGTAACACTTGGTGGTTTTGATACACATTCTAATCAAGTACAGACACATAATACTCTTATGACAACCCTAGCAGAAGGTCTCTCTGCCTTCTATAAAGATCTGGTACAACACGGCAAGGCTGATAACGTTGTGATTATGACTTGGTCTGAATTCGGACGACGAGTTGAGGAAAATGGGAGTCTTGGTACTGACCATGGAACGGCAGCTCCCATGTTCATCCTGGGTAATGCTGTGAACAAGGGCATTTACGGCGAGCCGCCTGCACTAAACAATCTGGATCATAGCGGGAATCTGAAGTACACTGTCGATTTCCGTTCGGTCTATGCAACGGTACTAGACCGTTGGGTGGGTGCGTCGTCCAAAGATGTACTGGGTAGTACTTTTGATGTGCAAAACTTCTTACCTGCTATATAGATAGTGAATTCTCCTTTTCCCTTACCCTTACCCTTTTCTCTTATCCTGGTATGGTTAGCGCAGAGCGATAATTGGGAAATCCGGTTATCGCTCTGCGTTTTCTATATGTTTCTTTTCCTTAGAATAGGTAAAGCATTGTGACGTCGCCTTCAACGATTGTGCCTTCTATCCTCGCATATGAATGCAGAGAATTTACAGTGTGGAGTTGATAAAGAGAGGGCTGTGCGGTACAATCGCATCATCTGGTGGTGAGCTTAAATTTTGGGCTCATGTTTGTATGAGAGCTAACCACTACTTAATGTGGTTTAACTATCTGCCCTAGTGCACGAAGCTAAGGAGGTTTTTCGATTTGAAGAACGTAGAGATAAAAGTGGATGGAGATAAATTGACGATCATTGTCGATCTGAGCCAGGAGTTTGGCCTATCCTCAAGTGGGAAATCTGTCACGATTGCCAGCACCGAAGGAAATGTTGTAGTACCAGGCTATGAAGAGGTCAAGATCGGTCTGAACGTGTATAAGCCTCGTCCCAAGGACTAGACCTGCAAGTGTTAACTTATAAAGAACCCGCCGCAAGCCTCGGGACTTCAGTCCCAGAGGTTAGGTGGGCTTTTTGCATGACTTTAGTACTTACCCATTGGCATGCACTTATAACCGCTCTATAATGAGCGCATGAAAAGAAAATAATATGCATAAAAGGAAAAGTTTATTAAAAATATTAAAGTATTAAAAGCACATAAAAACATCCTGACTACGAGAAAAGCCGCTCTCCGTCACACCATCTGGAGTGGAAGAACATTTGGCTTTAATCTCCGCAATTTCCGTCTCGATGCTGGCCTCTCAATTCGGCGGTTTAGCATCGTTGAAGCTTCTGTGATATTAATGCTGGCCCTGCTGGCCTCCCGTGCACTAGGAGTGGTCCGTCAGGTCATTTTTAACGCGATGTTCAATCCAAGTTCAGCAGCAGTGAATGCATATATTGCATCATCGCGTTTGCCAGATACGCTCTATAATCTTGTCGCTGGTGGCGCTCTTATTCATGCTTTCGTGCCTGTGTTTCTGTCCTATGAAAAGGAGCACGGTGAGTATGAGTCCTGGCAGTTGGCAAGCCTAGTATTTAATGTGTTACTTGTAGTACTAACGCTGATTATAATTGTGAGCGAGCTGCTAGCACCTGTCTTTGTCACAAACGTACTTGTTCCTGGTTTCACTAAAACTGAGCCAGCTGCAATACCCATCACTATTACCATGACACGTATTATGCTAATGCAGCCGCTGATTCTTGGCCTGGGGACGATTGCATCTGCAATCCTAAACAGTAAACGGCAATTCTTGCTGCCTGCTCTGGCTCTGGCTGTTTACAATATTGGCATGCTTGCTGGCTTGCTGGTGGCAAAGATCGTGCCGGGCGTGGGTATTTATGGACCAGTCTATGGTACACTGGTAGCTGTGGGATTACAGGTGCTGGTGCAGATTCCTGGATTGGTGAAACAAGGGATGCGCTATACATTCACTTGGAATCTGAGGCACCCAGGACTGCATCAGATATTGATTTTATTGTTGCCCAATGCACTGGCCCTTGGTATCGCCTCGTTTGGGAACATCGTGGATACCCAGTTTAGTTCGCAGATAAAAGATACTGTCAGTCTCGCTGCATTGCAAAACGCTGAAATGCTTCAGGCATTGCCGATTGCACTGATTGGACAAGCTATTGGACAAGCATTATTACCTCACCTTGCGATGCAAGCTGCCTCTGGGCAATATATACGTATGCGCCAGGCTGCGTTCAAGGTCATGGGGATGTCAATACTCCTGACAATTCCTGCACTCCTGGCTTTAATTGCACTTGGTGTTCCACTTATTGATATTCTATTCAGACACGGAACTTTTACACAGCATGCCGCTAATGTGACTTACCTGGCATTGATTGGCTATGCTATTGCTATTCCTGGAATGGCAATGCAGTCTCTCTTTGCAGCAGGGTTCTATGCCTTCAAAGATGCTGTTACTCCCTTTTTGAGCAATACATTGGGATTGTTGGCACATTGGGGATTATTAGCTCTGTTTTTCTACTATATGCAGGGTCCAAATATTATTTTTGCGGTTCCGTTTGCTATTGCCATATCTTCAACGGTAGAGTCCGCCCTACTGGCCTTAATTCTTTTGTTCCGCTTGCAAAGGCGGATCAAAGCAGATAAGGCAATGTTGCGACTACAGCGCCGGAGGCTGTATATTCAAATGGCACAATCGCGTAACTCATATGCTCCGGTTCTGCCAGCTCGCTAGCAGAATATTGGGACTTTTTGACGGCCAAACGAGGGACGAATCTCTCTATAGATGCAATAGGAACTACGGTATGCTTTGCATGTGAGATGTGAGTATGCAGTGCTGGATAGT
>DASYAN010000474.1:0-8687 GCA_036501345.1 Ktedonobacteraceae bacterium | reverse complement strand
CGAGCGATGCAAGTACGCTGCTTTCCAATGAATTCCCGAATAATTTGCCTGTCTTGGGTGGAAATGCGCTCTACGAGAATGAATATTCAGATACTGCTCACAATTCTGGTTTTACTCATCTGTATTTCACGGCTAGTGCCTACCCTGACGAGTGGGGTATCTTGGGCTATGGTGATCAGACACCCCTATTCTTCTCCGACTATCATATATATTTTGATCCCAACAGCCAGCACTTTCCAGGAGTTTATGGCTTTAATCGTACAGATATGGACGTTATGCTCTCTTATGATGCAACTCTTGCAATGTTAAGCGGCTGCAATATGGTTCTGAGTTCAGGGAATCAGTCTGTTACACCTGGAGACTTAAATCTGGAATTGAGGAGTCTCAACGGAGCCAATGCCATTCAGGGAGTGAGTGGGCAAATTTCCTTTGGTCCTGATGGCGATCCGATTAATAAAGCACTCGTATTGCTCCATGTAGATGCTCAAGGACACATACAGATGGATCCTACTAAACTGGGTCAGTTCAAAAAGGATACATAAATTAAAACCTTCCGACTACAGCGAAGTTTCCCAATTTTCTCAGAATAGAGGCAAATTACATGCATAACATCAATGAACTTGAAATCAGAAGATTACTTGCGAACTTATATGATAATCTTGACCAAGCAAAACTTGTTGCTGGAGATATCGGTTTGCCATTATTAAGAATTTCTTTTTCTCACCCAATGGAGGTATGCTGGTCAAATATCTGGAGAGAAGCCAAGCTGCAACATAAAGAGCTTAATCTTATTGATAGAGCGCTATTAGATTTTTCAAATGATAAAGAACTTGCTCAAATTCGTGATCAGCTTATCCAACAACAAAATGTGAGTCTGTCAGGTAAGATAGATACACGAACGATACCACCACAAAGCCAACTAGACAAAGTAGAGCGGCGGAGCGAACCCCAGGCAATAGACAACCAAATTACTCTTTTCTACTCTTATGCGCATAATGACGAAGCGTTGCGAAAGGAACTTGAGAAACATCTCAGCTTGCTGCGTAATCAAGGTCTTATAGCTCCATGGTCTGATCGAGATATTAACGCTGGGACAGAATGGGCGAATCTTATTGACGATCACCTCGACACAGCTCATATTATCTTACTATTGATTAGTCCGGATTTTCTGGCATCAAATTACTGCTATAGTATTGAGATGAAGCGTGCCTTAGAGAGACATCGTGCAGGAGAAGCTCGCGTTATTCCCATTTTGCTACGGCCAGTTGACTGGCGAGATGCTCCATTTTCAATGCTCCAAGCACTGCCGAGAAACGCACAACCTGTCACAAAGTGGTCAAATCGGGATTCAGCGTTTGAGGATATTGCGAAACAGATTCGCAAGGTTGTGGATGAGTTGAGGAGAGGAGGATGAGCCTCTTAAATTCGTCCAAGGATGGATATAAGCAATGCAGAATATGAGTGAATCTAAGATTATAAAAGTACTTGCGTATTTATATGATAATCCTGATCAAGCAAAAATGATTGCCAGAGCTATAGGTTTGGAATTGTCAAGAATTGCCTTTTCTCACTCAATGGAGATATGTTGGTCCAATATCTGGAGAGAAACTGAGCTACAACATAAAGAACATGATCTTATTAATAGTGCGTTGGATGATTTTCCGAAGAATACAAAACTTGCTCAAATTCGTGATCAGCTTATCCAACCCAGATCAGATCAAATGGCTGGTTCCCCAAACGAACCAGAACCTGATAATCGACAAAAGCCGAGTCCTTTCCAAGCAAGAGAGGAATTTGATCGTTGTCAGAAAAAGGTAGAAGAACTAAAAAGTATACATAATATACTGCACGAAATAGAATTACGTTTAAGCTTACTGTCAGCTACGATGAAATCAATTATCAAAGATAAGAAGCAAAAGGAAATGCATCCACTTAAACGGTTTTTTATAAAAAGCGGCATTATGAAAGTACCACTAGATCTCAGCGATATTGAAATGTTATGGGAACAAATAGTAAGAGAGTTGCTTAAACTACAACATCTTGCATCTACATCAATAGGAATTTTAGAAGATGAAAGGTTTTATGCTGATAGTAACATTGTAAGAGGCCCTTTGTGGGTAACAGACCTTTTTGTTTTACAACAGCCTTTTGAGTCAAGCGTGGATTGTTCAGATATAAACACCATGGAAAAACTATCTACTGAACTACTCAGACGATGTCTTACTCATCTTTACTTTATAGATAAACGATTATTGGAGACTATCAATGAACTCAGGCGTGTTTCTGAACCCTTTCTAAGGGGCATCTAAGGGTTAAAAGAGAAAAATGCAACAATTCAAAGAAAAACAGCAAAAATTAAAGAGCATCCGAGATTATCATAAGAACCTCCTGTTGCGTATGGAGCAGCCAGAGGAAATCGATATCCAAGATGTCTACAGCTTTCTCGAGGAGCTAGCACGAGGAGGTTCGACTATTGAGGATGCTGAAAATCGTGCTCTATTACAAGAGTTAATTAGATACTGGTCAAGCATCATTAATGATAAAACAGGAGATTTTCCTGTTATTCAGTTACAACCTTTCGATCAATCCCTAATACATAGCAGAACAACTGGTCAAATATTGCAATCTCGGTGGTGGATGGTCATATTGATTCTGATTGTCGTAATGCTACTGAGTAGTGGAGGTTATACTGCTTTTCTGTACTTCCATAGTTCCCCTACTAGCATCGGGGTCACACAAATTGGGAACGAATCGATAGGTATTAGTGATGGTTCCTATGCTTTTGATACAACATTAGCCGATGGCTCATTGAAATCGCAGGCTGCACAGATGTATAGGCAGAATAGCACTAATGTGAATCAGGTCACCTCGCTCTTAAATCAAGCGACTGCGATAAACTCGAATGATGCAGAGGCTTTGATCTATCAGGAAGATCTGAATGTTGTGAACTCTGGGAATCCCTATGTAACGATGGTGGTGGCAACAATCCTCTCTGGAGCTAATCTCGGGGTTGGTCGTGATGACTTGCAGGGAGCCTATGTGGCACAGAAAGAGTTTAACGATGGATCAAAATTGCATGGGGGAGTGCAAGTACGTCTCTTGATTGCTAATACTGGCAGTAAGCCAGATTATGTTTCCAACATCACACAACAGATCATCCACGTAGCTCAGACGGACAAAACTTTTGTTGGGGTGATGGGCTGGCCATTTAGTGCCTACACCCTTGCGGCCATTAAGGCACTGAGAACAGCAAAAATTCCCCTAATTTCACCAGCAGATTCCTCTGATGAATTGACCAATGCTTCACCCTACTTTTTCCGTGTGGTTCCCTCCGACAACCAATCAGCAAGGCTAGGTGCTCAATATGCAATTGGAACCTTGCATGCAAAGAGCGTTGCTTTGTTTGAAGACCCGCAAAATCCCTTTAGCAGCTCTCTGGCAGGGGATTTTCTGCAGGATTTTGTGCAAGATGGTGGACAATTAGCGGTCGAGGAGCTCTATACTGCGGGAAAACCGGAAACGCTTCCTTCACAATTGCAAGATGCCTTAAGTAAAAGCCCTGATCTGATTTACTTTTCTGGTTACGCGAGCGATGCAAATATATTGCTATCCAATCAACTTCCACCGAATTTACCAGTCCTGGGAGGTAATGCGCTATATGATCCAGAAGTATATTCAGCCATAGCTCGTACTTCTAGTTTTACTCATCTACACTTCACTGCTGATGCCTATCCTGATGAGTGGAATATTTTGGGATATAGTGATCAGGAACCTGCGTTTTTCTCTGAGTATCAGACATATTTTGACCCGCATAAGCGGTACCTCTCAGGAACTTACGGCTTTACTCGTCCCGATAGTGGAGTGATGGTCGCTTATGATGCGACTCTTGCAATGTTAAGTGGTTGTAACATGGTTCTGAGTTCTGGGAAGCAGTTCGTTACACCTGAAGATTTAGAGCTGGAATTGAGAAACCTCAATGGAGCAAATGCCATTCAGGGAGTGAGCGGACAGATTGCTTTTGGTCCTGATGGCAACCCGATTAATAAAGCAGTGTTATTGCTCTATGTAGATTCTCAAGGAGCCATCTATATGTATCCAACTATTCTGGGTCAGTTCATCAAACAATAAGCTGCGTTAGACTAATTTGGGCCTCGAGTAATCTGCGGAGAGGAGTCACTTCCTTTCACTAAAATTAGGACTCAAGCGACTCCTCAGGCCAATCCAGACGAAATTAGTCTAATGGTAAATCTTACTGGAGCAAACCAGTTTGATAACAGTAACTTATCCCAGGAACAGACACCTTGTTAGTCTGGACATAGCCCTTGCTAAAGACGTCATTATAGATATCGCCGATCATTGGTCCAGTGGATGCTGCACCATCACCACCATGTTCTCTCATAGCGACTATCGTAAGCGCTGGAAGTTGGCTAGTATTCTGAATTGTATAGGGAGCCTCTGTAAGCATCCAGCCTTCAGCGCGGTCCCCCACATCTAACTGACCCGTATCCGGGACGTCGGATAGCTGGGCTGTCCCCGTCTTGCCAATTAGACCCCAGGTGGAATTACTCAAATTTACATGAAGCTCCGCACCAGGACCACACTGCATAACCCCATACATGGCCTGACGTACCTGGACGGCTGTATCACTCTTGATAGGCGTAGCCAGAGATTGAGGGTTAAAGGTTTGAATAGAAGCAGGATTGTCTTGATCGGAAGTCTTATGCCCAGTAATCTTGTAAATTAACGTGGGACGCATTAACTGACCATTATTTGCCACAACATTATCAATAAGCGACATCTGTAGCGGGGTCACAAAGTCTGTCCCCTGACCAAAGGCATCTGCCGCTAGCTGATTATCTGCCATTTGTGTTTGTCCTGCAGGTAGCACATGACTCGTCGCTACTGGTAGATCAAAGGGAATCTGACCTTCAATATACAGGCTCCGGTTGTAATTCATCCATGTATCGAAACCAGTGTTTACCCCAAGCTGAGCAAAAATGATGTTATCTGAATGGGTATAACCGTACTCGGTAGTCACTGGAAAGTGGTATGTGTACCCATCAATATTATTGCCTGAAGGACCAATATTCTGTCCATTATAATTAATTGGTCCAAGCGCATGTTGCTTATCAAACGTCTGTGCTAGTGTTGTCTTGCCCGAATCAATTGCCGCCATTAGAGTGAGCGTCTTGAATGTCGATCCTGGCACATAATTGCCCTGAAGCGGACGTTCAAGCAATGGTTGCTCTGGGTCCTGGGCCAGTTGATTGTAATAGGACAGATCGTTCTGCTGTAGGGTCTGTACCAGCTTGTTTGGATCATAGCTGGGACGACTCAACATGGCCAGGATTTCCCCCGTATGGGGATTGGACACGACCACTGTTCCTGCATCAGAAGGATACACATACTCTTGATCGCCAGAGTTATAACCGTTGTAATACTGATCACTAAAACGCTGGTCCACAATCTGCTGAATCCGATCATCGATTGTTAGATAAATATCATTGCCAACAGGAGCACGGTGCAGTAATTGGTTGACTGTATTATTCAGCGTTGTGATACCAGTGCGCCCACTGAGCGCATCATCAAATTGCTTTTCAACCCCGGTGGCAGGATAGTTGGGACCAGCATAGTAACCGATCAGACCTGCCAGTGAAGGATCAAAATAAACGCGGCGGTAGCCACATTGTGCATTTGCATCCGCAACCGACTTTGCCAGCCATTGTCCGTTGCGGTCATAGATCGTTCCTCGGAGCGGCGAATTTTCGATCAGGCAGCGACGACTATTGTGAACATTGCTGCTAACCTGTTGTGCCACTATCACCTGCCAGTAGACCAACCAGCCACTGAGCATCACAAAAAGAATGATGAACAGATTCGTCAATCTACGTATGCTCGTACTAATATTCATAAAGTCGCGTACCTTCTACATTGATGCTTGAGATTCGTGTTGGAACATCTTGTTCTACATTCTACCTAGTTACCTGATTAGCCCTGGTCAGCGCGATAATTGTGTACCATCTCATCTATGCTATCACCGCCGAACTTTTCAATTATCGCTTCAGTCAGGACAATCCCCATCATAGCTTCACCGACGACACCAGCTGCCGGGATAACACAGACATCACTACGCTCATAGCGGCTCTGATCAATATTTTCACCCGTTGCCAGATCTACTGACGGTAGTGGATGTGCCAACGTAGGGATTGGCTTGGCGCCGACGCGTACTACAATCGGCTCCCCATTGGAGATACCACCTTCGATACCACCAGCGTTATTGGAAAGATGAAACCAACTTCCATCCTCAGCGTGGCGTAAGACGTCATGGACATGCGATCCCGTCGTACGAGTAGCCCCAAAACCTGCTCCAATTTCCATAGCCTTCACCGAAGGAATACTCATCATGGCTATGCCCAGACGTGCACTCAGGCGTCGATCCCACTGACTGAAACTGCCCAGGCCAATTGGCACCCCGAAAGCCACTACCTCAAAGACGCCCCCGCATGTATCGCCGTTGCCCTTAGCCTCCACGATACGTGCAATCATCTTCTCCGTCAGTGCTGCATCAGCACAACGCATCGGTGAAGCCTCGACCGCTTCCCACATTTGATCAGGATAGGCATCTCGATTGAGAGGGCGAGGCGTCTCGTAACCTACATCGACGATCGAGAGTACATGGCTGTGGATTATTATACCAAACTGTGCAAGAAATTGACGGCATAAACCACCAACCGCAACACGTGAAGCAGTCTCGCGTGAACTGGAACGTTCAATTACATTGCGTACATCACCGTGACCATATTTGATCGCTCCGGTAAAATCAGCATGACCGGGACGGACCCGCGTTACAGTCTCAACGGAAGCGTCTATGGGTGCTGGATTCATACGCTCTTCCCAGTTGACCCAGTCCAGATTTTCGATCTGCATAGTAATCGGCGAACCTAGTGTCTTGCCATGACGCATGCCAGAGTGAAAGCGAATGGCATCTTTCTCAATTTTCATGCGGCCACCACGCCCATAGCCACCCTGGCGACGGCGCAAATCTGCATCAACAATCGATTTCTCAAGTGCTAATCCAGCGGGCAAGCCCTCAACAATCATTGTCAAACATGGGCCATGTGACTCTCCTGCTGTCAGAAAACGAAACATTGTATCAGCTCCTTATTTATAATAGATAATAGTATTATAGCAAGGAGGAGTCGACATCCAAGCTCAGGTTATTGTAGCTGGTGTGCAGCATGGTGGATTACTCGATTTCTTAGTTCCACTTCAGTAAACAAAAAAGCATCCACTGCTAGGTGAACGCTTCAAGTTTCATCTTTTTACACATCTATAGCTATTGGCCTTCCTCCGTCTGGTCAAACAGACTTTGCTGGCTTTGCAGCTTCCCTTGCTTCTTCGCGCGATCGATCTGCACTTTGAACCAGTTCTCTACCTAGGGCCATTCATCCTCGAGTAGGTCCTGATAGCGTGGTTTGTGGAAGGCTGTTTTGAGATCCTCATGGATCGTATTGGGGTGTTTATTGCTAGCTTGACTGAGCTGCTTTACATAGATCTGGATATCCCGTTGATGCTGTGGAGTCAATGTCTCAGGACCAAGCCGATCCAAGATACCGGGTATCAGTCCAGTCATAGCTTCCACACCTTCAAGCCGACTCTCAACGTTTCCTTGCCATTGCTCCATATCCCTCTGCCACTGTAGAGCCTCTATCATTTGTTTGTGGTAGGAGATCCATACCTCAGCAGATGCTCCTAGTTCTGGTGACACTGGCTGTATGACTGGTTCTGACGGGACTAGGTTTGTCGGCTCTGGTGAGGTCTTCTGTGTTTGTGCCCAGGCATAGAGCACATCGACAACCTCACGTTGATAGCGGATAAGGTCAGGGCGTATCTCTTCCTTGACACGCTTTACATCGATACCTGCTAACCAGAAGGGAACTGCTCGTAATACAAGGGCAGCCATTGCTTGTGAGCCACCTTCCTCTGGACTACGTTCTACACGCACATGTACTATATCATCAGCAATTGCCTCTGTGCGGCATATGCGCCGCATTTGTGTATATGGATCTAATTCTAGATTAATGCAGAGGAAATTTAGCACTACGGCAGGTCTGCCATCTGGTAGACGTACTACAACTATGGACTTACCGTAGAACAGGAGTGTTTGTTGCTCTAGCGGTGCTACTAAATCTTGTGATGTTTCTTCATCATGAATATTGCTCATAAATACCTCTTTTCTAAAGGGCTAGTCATCATGGCAGGACCTTGCAAATTGTCTATAGAGAGATATGCAATTTGCATACCTCATTTCATGTAGCTGAGGTTAGCTATTCTGGCCTAGGCACGCCTTCCAGCGTCTTTGTGGAGCCCCCTTGTCCAATAGCTTCATCAAGTCATTCCATTGATTTGCCAAATTCAGCTCCTCCTTAGCTATGTAATATGCACATTGCTACTATAACACTCCACCTTGCAATAGTCCAATTACAATTTATTCATATACAATAATCTATTGGAGCATCTGAAAACCCCAGATAGTCGAGCAAGAATGCTACTTGTCACACAAGACAAATTGTAAATTATCATTTAAACAGTTATTGCATTAAGATATTGACACATCTCAACATCTATGCTATCCTCTTCATCATCTGATGTACATGAACAACTCGAGAATGTTTATGGGTTCCAAA
>DASYAN010000473.1:0-18534 GCA_036501345.1 Ktedonobacteraceae bacterium | reverse complement strand
TGCCGGTGTCCTTCCCACTGTTCACATGACAAGGATTGATTATACAGTGTTGCAATAAATTGCGCCTGTGCAGGTATGATACGCGATATGCTCACTACGCTCCCTCGTTCGATATCGCTAGTGACCCGAAATCTCTTTATCAGGAAGAGATAGGCCAGAAGTCCGGCGAAAAAGGCCATTTGTATATATGCATAAAGTCATCTATATATACATAATGACGGGAGCGGGTTACACACAGTGTTATGAAAAGTTAAGCAAGCGGGTGGATTGTGCTTTTCACACCCCTACCGAAAGTGCCACAGTATTCTCATCCCTGTGTTCTGGGATAACCCATTTTTCCGTCTGAGGCTGAGGTAGGGGCGAAACACAACCCACCCTTGTCGCAATATTTCCGTTAACGGTCTCATTATACACGATACTGACAAGGGTTTGAAGTGGCTTGAGGACGTGCCACATACGTATGGTGTTTGGGTTGTTATACTTCGCCTTCAGGGGGGTCCAATGTCTCTGGTACATTGCTAAGTTCGTAGAGTGCAGCGAACGATAAGTGCACATCAATGCTGGTCAGCTCGATATCCTCGTCAGGCCTATATGTTTGGTAGCTAGTCCATCCTTGCGGGGTGTGGCGGTATACTTCGACCGCTTGGTACGCCGTACTGACTAACACGTACTCCTGGATAGTTGGACATGCACGGTAATACGAGAATTTGAGGCCCCGGTCGTAGCCTTCTGTGGAGTCTGAGAGTACTTCTATGATAACACGTGGGGCTTGTATTTCCCTCTGTTCATTTGTAGGTTGGTCGCGCTCGTCGCAGGTTACTGTAACATCAGGGTATGTGTAGCGCGTTGGGGACAGGCGTGTGGCAGCGTCGGAGTTGTACGCGTGACATGACCTCCTTGCTAAAGCGCTTCTAAGGGCTATCAGTATATTGGTGCCAACATGAGAATGTGCAAGGGTTCCCCCGGCCATGTCATACACGTGGCCGTCAATATACTCATGTTTGACGTCATGGCTTGTGTGCTCCAGTTCGCGCCATTCCTCAACGCTCATATATTGCCATGATGATTGAGTAGCCATTTTAGAATCTCCTTTTATACACTCTTTTATCTTTGAATGAGCTATACTAAAAAAACGAACGAAACAAGTAGTTCAATACAAGTATATTCACCGTGTAGATAAATGTCAACTTTTGTGAACTGGCAAACTAGCATGACTGTTTGCGTGCCCTTCCTGAGTGCAGTATAATACGACGGAGTCAACGTCTAGAATCCAGGTCAGGGACCCGATCTCCTAAAGGGGATGGGCTTCCAGAAAGGACGATCGGTGATACGATGGGTGTTTACTGGTCGTAGCGATGTTGGTACCGCAAGGTTTAACCAATAAATTCATATTCTATTTAATGCATCACATTGTGTTGAACCTTCTAATCTCATGCAAATTAGCAGCAAGGCTAATCAGCTTTTGTACCAGTCCAGCAAAGAGCGCACCCCAGGCGCGGTTATCACTATGGGCGGGACCAAGAGCCAGAGACCAAAAAACTGGTAAGTGGCGAAGGCTATCGATCCGTTTGAGGGCACTGCAAGATCTCCCGCCTCCAGAATCGAGGGAAAGATGTATAAAGGCCAATCTGGTATGTGGTCCTGGCTGTTTCATCGTGTGTCAGGGCTGGCTATCCTGTTATTTTTACTAATCCATATTGTCGATATTTCGATGCTCGGCTTTGGTCCTGTTGTCTATAACAACAGTATTGTACTGTTTGACCAGTGGATAGTGCGTCTACTTTCTTTGGCATTAATTGCGGCTATTCTCTTCCACGCGTTCAATGGCATCCGTATCATCCTTATCGACTTCTGGCCCAAGGCTGTGAAGTACCAGAAGGTTTTGTTTGTCATTGCAATGGTCGTGACGATTGTTTTATTCATTCCTGCCGCTTACTTTGTTATGGGACCTGTGCTCTCCTGGTTTATTAATGTTCCCACCGCCAGTGTAGGCCATTAGGTACTCTCTGAAAAAAGCCCATAGTATCATTCCAATTGGAGGAACCCATTCATGTCGCGTATTTCAACCGGATTTGGTCCACGCCCTGCGGGTGGTGGGTTTGAGACTTTTTCCTGGTATTTCTTTCGCGTTTCTGGTGTCGTTCTCATTTTTCTGGTCATTATCCACCTGATTGTCATGCATGTGACGACTGATGTGCGCTGTACAACCTATATGTTTGTGTCGATGCGCTACTCAAATCCCTTCTGGCGGCTCTTCGACTGGCTATTGCTTACGCTGGCATTGACGCATGGTATGAACGGTCTGCGTCTGGTTGTTGATGACTATGTGCGTTCTGCCAGCGCACGTGTTTGGCTGCAGTCGGCTGTGGCAGTGCTGTTGTTGGTCTTTTTTATGCTTGGGACAATTACCTTGATTACGTTCCAGCCAGTACCAGCAGCGCAGCAAGGGGTTCAATGTGTTGCACCTCCCACCAAGTAGGGATTTTTTAAGTATGAAGGATAAGGATTGAGATGTACCATAAATTTGATGTTGTGATTGTTGGCTCTGGTGGTGCAGGCTTGATGGCGGCGATGCAGTTGCCCAATGCCAGTGTGGCTGTGCTGACGAAAGTCTATCCCACGCGCTCACATACTGGGGCGGCTCAGGGTGGTGTGGCGGCAGCACTGGGTAACCAGGAAGAGGATCACTGGAAATGGCATATGTACGATACCGTCAAGGGCGGTGACTATCTGGTAGATCAGCCTGCTGCGGAGATCCTGGCACGTGAGGCTATCGATGCTGTGTATGAATTGGAGCATCGTGGTCTGCCTTTCAACCGTACAGTGGACGGACGCATTGATCAGCGTCGCTTCGGTGGGCATACACGAAACTTTGGTGAGGGTCCTGTCCGTCGTTCTTGCTACGCTGCCGATCGCACTGGGCATATGATCTTGCAGACGATGTATCAGAATGCCATCAAGAATCAGGTGCGTTTCTTCAACGAATTTCTCGTGCTTGACCTGTTGTTCAGTGAGGGTCGTGCCTGTGGTGTTGTGGCGATGGAGATTCGATCCGGCGAGATCCATACTTTCCATGCCAAGTCGATCCTGTTTGCAACTGGCGGCTATGGGCGAGCCTGGCGCGTGACTAGTAATGCCTTTGCCTGTATGGGCGATGGGATGTCGATTGCTTATCGGCGAGATATTCCGCTACAAGATATGGAGATGTATCAGTTCCATCCCACTGGCATCTATAAAGTTGGTGTCCTGCTGAGCGAAGCGGCACGCGGTGAAGGTGGCAAAGTACTCAACGGCAAGGGCGAGTACTTCATGGCACGCTATATGCCTACGCTGAAGGATCTGGCTCCGCGTGACATCGTCTCTCGCTGTATCGTCCAAGAGGTTAAAGAGGGACGTGGCGTAGATGGCAAGGATTATGTGTTCCTCGATCTGCGCCACCTAGGTGCGAAGGTCATCAATGAGAAATTGCCGGATATAACAGATTTCGCCCGCAATTATCTGGCTGTTGAGCCGATTACCGAGCCCGTGCCAATCCAGCCTACAGCACACTATGCGATGGGTGGTATTCCAACGGATGTCGATGCACGAGTGGTTATCGATCCACAGTGGACACCGATGCCGGGCTTCTATGCCGCTGGTGAAGTAGCCTGTGTCTCGGTACATGGTGCGAACCGACTGGGTACGAACTCGCTGGTAGACCTGATTGTATTTGGGCGACGTGCAGGCAAACACATGGCGAAGTTTATCGCTGAAAATGACCATGCTCCACTTCCCTCGGAGCCGGAGGGATTTGCTCGCGAACAGGTTGATAGGCTCTATAGCTCGACTGGTGGCGAATCGGCCGCACGTGTCCGCAACGAATTGCAGTCAGAAATGATGGAGCATGTGTTTGTGGAACGTACAGACGAGGGTCTGCGTCATGCCATTGATACCATTGCAGGCTTGCAGGAAGCGTACCGCAGAGTGCAGATGCAGGATAAAGGCAAGCGCTTCAATACCGAACTTGTCGAGGCCATTGAACTGGGCTTTCTCCTCGATTGTGCAGAGGCGACCATTCATGGTGCACTGGCACGTACAGAGAGCCGGGGGGCCCACTATCGTCTCGATTACCAGAAGCGTGATGATGCCAACTGGCTGAAGCATACTCTGGCTTATAAAGGGACTAAGGCGCATGATGTGCGTCTGGATTATAAAGACGTAGCGTTGATCGATGATCCAGTGTTCAAGCCCAAGGAGCGCAAATACTAGTAAGAGACAGCCCTCCTCTTCGGACGGACGCGATAAATCGGGTCCCTACACTCGGGCAATAAATTGCCGGGGATGTAGCATCTGAGGTGGGGATTTGAGTCATTAGAGCGGGAGACAGTATAGTCATGAACATAGTAGTACGCATTAAGCGCTATGATCCAGAGCAGGATACGAAACCGTACTGGGCTGAGTACTCTGTTGAGGCTGATCCGATTGATCGTTTGCTGGATGCCCTCAATACCATCAAATGGACGATGGATGGAACGTTGACCTATCGTCGTTCGTGTGCGCATGGAGTCTGTGGTTCGGATGCGATGCGGGTCAATGGGCGCAACCGTCTGGCCTGTAAAGTGCTGATCCGCGATGTGGGTTCGAAGGTGACGATCGAACCAATGCTGGGCTATCCGGTGATCAGAGATCTCGTAGTGGACATGGACCAGTTCTTTGAAAAGTACAAAGCGGTCAAGCCATATTTGGTCAACCATGACAATGAGCCAGGAACAGAGCGTTTGCAGAGCCAGGAGCAGCGAGAGCGCTATGATGAGGGAACAAAGTGTATCCTGTGTGGTGCCTGTACTGGTTCATGCCCATCGATCTGGGGTAATCCGGACTGGGTAGGGCCAGCTTCGATAGTCAATGCCCACCGCTTCATCTTCGATAGCCGTGACCAGGGAGCAGCAGAGCGCTTGCAGATCCTGGGTAAGCGCGATGGCGTCTGGCGTTGTCGAACCATCTTCAACTGCACCGATGCCTGCCCGCGCGGTATCCCTGTGACAGATTTGATCGAGCAGGTGAAACGTGCGATTGTATATAATGGGGTCGATGAAACATAATTCTGTTTAATACTAGTCGTTCTGACGATTATAGTATAGGAGAATTTGTGTGCTTCTCTAGAAAAAAAAGTCGCTAGCGCGTTGTTAAATGCAGCAATGGAGGGACATGATACAGTCCCTCCATTGCTGGTTCATCTTTTCTTTGCGATAGCTAATACGGAGGTACCGATAGGAGGTTCAATCTTTTCCTCAAGAGGTAAAATAAAGGGAGCAATTTTATCAAAAAATTGCAATTTTTTTTCACTTACTGACGTATCTTTCAAGATTTTGCCAGTAAACCACCAACCAATGCCCCCTAGAGCATTCATTTTGCGTGCATAAACAACATCAAAATCTGCATCTTCAAGAAGCATCATTACACCTTTTTTTGTATAACGTCTGTAATGACCTATTTCTTTATCAATTTGGCCATATAAAAAAGGATGAGCGGGGACGAGCAGTACTAATACACCTGCGGGCTTTAATAATTGGTACATATTCTTGAGTGCTTGCTCATCATATTCAATATGTTCAAGTACATTAATGCAGGTAATTGTATCAAACGTTTTTTCTCCCAAAAAATAGTATCCATGTTCTATGTCACCAAATCCAACATTGTCCTTGCGATTGATCGTCTGGCGTGTTTGTTCAATGCAATCTTCATCAAGATCAATTGCATACACATTGCCATAATCAACAAGCATTTTGGTGAAACTACCGATACCACACCCAACTTCTAAAATATCGCCTTGAAGATAAGATTTGAAGATATTAACTGTCCAATTATTATACCATTTTGCATTGCTCATGCTCTCTAATGTTACATGGCCTGTATAGACTTTATGTTCATTTACACGCATAATGCTCCTTTTTTATGATAGATAAGATCTGTACTCTAGGAAAATCTAGACTCGTTTGAAGACATTTCTTAATCCCGAAACTGTCGTAACCTTCTGCCGAGTAATAGTATAGAGAAATTTTGCTCGCATCCCTAGGGGAAAACAGGGACAGATGCCAGCTTTGCTGACATTTTCTTCGTGAGCAGCCGATGGATAGTGATATAATGACTGCCAAGTGCCGAAATCCATTCTGCACATCTTTCTAGCCGCAACCAAACAGGCCATTGCCCATCATGCAAAGCTAATCGGGCCATAACCGCCCGTTTTTTTAATCACCTAGGAAAGGACAGC
This sequence comes from Ktedonobacteraceae bacterium, assembly GCA_036501345.1. GTDB lineage: Bacteria > Chloroflexota > Ktedonobacteria > Ktedonobacterales > Ktedonobacteraceae > DASYAN01. The sequence continues at coordinate 12,284 of DASYAN010000473.1, read as the reverse complement.
GTATGAGTAATCAGCAAATAGGCCCCTATGGGTCCTGGAAATCCCCTATTACTGGCGACTTAATCGTTTCCGATAGCATCAGACTCGGTTCGATTGTGCTGGATGGCGACGATATTTACTGGAGCGAGGGTCGCCCATCTGAAGGCGGACGCAGTGTGATTGTACGCCGCAGTGCCGATGGCACCATTAAAGATATTACTCCCGCTTCGTTCAATGCTCGCACACGTGTCCATGAGTATGGCGGTGGTGCTTTTACAGTTAAAGATGGCACTATCTATTTCACCAACTTTGCCGATCAACGCCTCTATCGTCAGGCTTCCGGCTCTGAGCCTGAGCCTATAACACCTGTACTAGAGAGGCGCTATGCCGATATGATAGTTGACCAGCAACGTAAGCGGCTGATCTGTGTATGTGAAGATCATACCAAGACGGAGGATGAAGCAGTCAATACGCTGGTGAGTATCCCGCTCGATAGCGATGACCATAATAGTCTCCAGACCTTGATCTCTGGTAATGACTTCTACGCTACGCCGCGTCTCAGCCCTGACGGTTCGCGGCTGGCATGGCTGACCTGGAATCACCCTAATATGCCCTGGGATGAGAGCGAATTGTGGGTCGGAGAACTGGACACGGATGGCTCCATCAAGCAGTCCGAACGCATCGCTGGTGGTCCAGAAGAATCGATTTTCCAGCCTCAATGGTCACCTGACGGTGTACTCTACTTTATCTCTGACCGGAGCGGATGGTGGAATCTCTATCGCTGGCACAACAAGCAGGTCGAGCCTCTTTGTGAGAAGGCAGCAGAGTTTGGTCAGCCACAGTGGGTTTTTGGCCAGTCCACTTATGCATTTGTCTCACCACAACGTCTCATTTGCTGGTATGCCGACAAAGAGGGGTCCCATCTGGCAAATCTGGATATCTCAACACGTGAGCTAGCACTGCTTCAGATCCCTTATACTTCGATGGCTGAAATACGTGCTACAGCAGCCACTGTGGCATTTTTAGGAGGCTCACGTTCCAACCCGGCGGCAATTGTGAAACTTGACCTGACGACTGGAAACACCGAAGAGTTGCGCCGCGCCAGTTCAGTTTCGCTTGATCCTGCTTATATCTCACCAGCCCAACCGATTGAGTTCCCAACTGAGCATGGTCAGACCGCCTATGCCTACTACTATGCTCCACGTAATCCCGATTTCAAAGCTGACTCCAGCGAGTTGCCTCCTTTGCTCGTAATCAGTCATGGAGGTCCAACGTCGGCTGCATCTAGCGCTCTCAACCTGGAAATCCAATTCTGGACCAGCCGAGGCATCGCAATCCTCGATGTCAATTATGGTGGTAGTACAGGTTATGGACGTGCATACCGTGAGCGACTCAAGGGTCAGTGGGGCGTAGTTGATGTTGATGACTGTGTGAATGGAGCCAAATATCTTGTCGCAGGCGGACTGGCTGATAGCAAGCGATTGGCAATTCGTGGCGGCAGCGCGGGGGGCTATACAACGCTCTGCGCATTGACCTTCCGTGACACGTTTAAGGCTGGGACAAGCTACTTTGGGGTCAGCGATCTGCAAGCTCTGGTGGATGATACACACAAATTCGAGTCTCGTTATCTGCTGGGCTTGGTTGGTCCCTTACCCGAACGGCAAGATCTCTACTATCAACGTTCAGCAATCCATTTCACTGATCGTCTCTCCTGCCCGATCATCTTCTTCCAGGGTTTGGAAGATAAAATCGTGCCTCCCAATCAAGCGGAATCAATGGTGGAGGCGTTGAGGGCTAAAAATCTACCTGTGGCATATCTTGCCTTCGAAGGCGAGCAACATGGCTTCCGCCGTGCCGAGAATATCAAACGTTCTCTAGAGGCTGAGTTATACTTCTACTCGCGGATCTTTAAGTTTGACCTGCAGGAAAAGATTGAGCCTGTAGAGATTGAGAACTTGTAGAGACCTCTCTTGGACTTGTGAGAAGAAGCTCGTCTCTTTCCTCTTGACAGATTAATAGCCAATTGGCTATAATATCGATAGAAGGAGAAAGGGACGTAATGGGCAGACGGTGTTGGCGGCACTATCGAACACAAAGTGGGGCCTGCCCCACTTTGGACTTTATCAGTGCACAGCCTCCATCCGTCATTGCTGAAATTGTTGCTGCAATGAACCGCGTGAAGCGTGATGGTCTCTCTGTTGCACGTAAACTCCGTGGAGATATTTGGGAGGTACGAATCATGTACGATACAAATATCTACCGTCTCCTGTTTGCACCGATAGGGAGCCACAGTCACATTCTCTTAGCACTTGAATGCTTCCAAAAAAAGACGCAGAAGACCCCTCCCGCTAAGATTGATCTAGCCGAAGCACGGCTAGCAGACTGGCTTCAGCGTGGTACTTAGCCAATTGGGTATAACACGAAAGGTGTGTATGCTATGAATGAAGACCGACTAGCCTTTATGCAGCGGGCAGATGAGATTGATGAAGCAGATGGATCACCGGATGAGTTGGAAGAATTGATAGCAGAGATGACTGCCAAAGATCCGAACTTTCCATGTATGGTAGAGGAAGCGATGGCACGTCAAACGCTGGTGCATGCGCTGATCCAAGAACGCAAGCGCCAGCGAATAACACAGAAGATATTAGCGGCCCGTATGGAGACCAAACAATCCACCCTCGCACGTATGGAGCAAGGCCAGCGTGATCCTCGCATCTCAACTCTCCAACGCTATGCGGCTAGTCTGGGAAAGCGTATCACGTGGCAGCTTGTTGATGCATAAAATGATGAGGAGGTTCTTTGATGTGCATTTGCCACTCGCCGCTCTCTATGAGGGTACCGATGTGCCGGAGTCTCTGGACATTCCCGAGGCGGAAGTATAACTGATTTCTGTAACACTCCTTGTGATTAGAGCGTGTGTAGAGAGACTGCCCTGAATCTTGATCCAAGCAGTCTCTTATCACACTCGCCATTAACAGCAATGTTGCTGTTTAGACACAAGGAGCGCAAATATATGTTTTTTCATGTGCAAAAGCTAATCAACGAGATTATTCCGGATGAGCCTGATCCAGCTGTAGCGAATGCCTTGCAAGAGGGTTTAGGTGGTCAGTTCGGCGAGATGCGCACGATGATGCAATATATGTTTCAGAGTTTCGATTTTCGAGGGAAGGCCCAGCCTTATCGCGACCTGATCCAGGGCATTGGCACAGAAGAGATCAGCCATGTTGAGCTGATTGCTACTACGATTAACCATCTACTGGACGGCTCACCTCGCTACCGGGGCAACGGAACTCCCGGTGCCGGAGGCTCTACTCCTCTCCATATGGCACTCGCACAGGGCAACATTCAACACTTCCTGGTTGGTGCCCAGAGCGCAATGCCCGTTGACTCAGCTGGAAATCCCTGGTTAGGGTCATACGTCTATAATAGTGGCAATCTGGTACTCGACCTGCTTTACAATCTGATGCTCGAAGCCACAGGACGCCTACAAAAATGTCGCTTGTACGAGATGACGAACAATAAAACCGCTCGTTCAACTATCTCTTACTTGATTGTGCGTGACCACGCACACGAGAATGCCTATGCCAAAGCCCTGGAAACATTAGGGGTCAACTGGGGCAAGGTATTGCCAATCCCCAATTTCGATGCCAACACGTATCCAGAGGTCAAGAAACTGATGGACATGGGTCTCCATAATCAGCAACATCACTTCCGACTGGATGGCTCTGAGATGGGTAAGATCTTCAAAGGCCAATCTCCGTCCGGCAGTGGAACCCTGGAGACTACTCAGAAACCACCAGAGGGTGCTCCCATCAAGACAGCTCCGGAGCGACCGGAAGAATTTGCACCAGGTCTGACACCGGAACTAGAAAAGTTGATAGAGCAAGCTGCCAAGATGTAGTTAACCTGCTGGGCCTGCCTCTTTCTACTATGAGTTTAGTGTGCGTGTTGCCGTAACCAGGAAGCTACGTGGAATGCCTGGAACCGAGCGAGGAGCGGTGGGATATGGCCAGCTGCCAAAGTTGGCACTCTCCTCCCCAAACTGGACAACAGTCGCAGTCCATTCACGTTCAGCTAGCACAACCTCTGGTTCCTCCATAGTAGAGAGCCAAGGAACACCTGACTTCTCCAAGGACTCAACCCAGGAGCGAGTCCAGGGAGAGGTCGGCATGTCATGATTCACTACGTCATCTCATTTATCTCATTGCTAGCGATTTCTGAACTCTGTTATAGTGTAGCTAATGCAGGCATCATTTTCCAGCAAAAATAGCGGCACTTTTGCGGCACCTTTGGGACATCTTTCAAATGGGCGTGATGCTGCTATGCTTATAACAAGCAAAAACTGTCAAGTAGGTGGCTGTGTTTGAACCTTGGCTTAGCAAATATATAGAGTAGAAGGCTATACTTCCGAAGGGTCTTATTGTATTCCCCGAAATGTCCTATTGGTCACTGAGAAACACTTCTGTTCGTCTTCTTATAGGGAGAGTAAGTGTGAGAGCTTTCGAATTGTTAAATGTCTGATTTTCATACGATTTAAAGATATAGATTGCAAGTTAGAGGCTCTGAAAACCTCATTTTGCTCCCATTGATAGTATAGAAAGAGTGCATAGATAGAGATAAAATATGTTAGTACAAGATAAACCAGCCTTGTCTTTTCAATACCGTGAAAAATTATCACAATGGTATAATGCGTGGAAAGAGGCGGGATGGGTTTTCCTTCTCAGCCGTTTTATTTTACTATTGGTAACTTTTATCGGCCCAAGTGTATTTCCCCATTTTGAGGTCGAGTATCATGAGGTTAACCATCATCTGACTGCGGTAAATGTTGTCCACCCACCTGTTCAGTGTGCCGTTGAGGTAGAACATTGTTTGCTAGCCTGGAATTCCTGGGATGATGGTGTTTTTGCCGATGTTGCACACCGAGGCTATCCCAATATTGCGAATAAGCAAAACCTTGTAGCCATCTTTCCATTATGGCCTTTAGTCATGCATATTATTGGTGACCATTTTGGAGATCCTTCTAAGGCCATCTTTTATACTGGACTGGTATTAAGTAATATTTGCTTCTATTTTTCTCTAGTATTGTTTTATCGTTTAGTATCATTCGATTTTTCCTCAAAAATTGCTAAAAACGCCTTATTTTTTCTGGCACTGGGCCCATATGCTCTCTTCTTCTTTATTGGCTACAGCGAAGCCTTTTTTCTATTGTTATGTTTAGGGGCATTTTTTTTCCTGCGTCGTGGTCATGCGCTGGATTGGTGGTTGGCTGGACTCTGTGGTTTTCTGGCATCATTAACTCGTGCCACCGGTTTTGTGCTTATAATACCTTTCCTAGTCCTACTTGTACAACGATTCTGGCCCCATCGTCATGAGATAAAGGCACACTGGCGTCCCTTACTAAATATGGCTCTTCCTCTCTTGTTGATACCTTGCGGTCTGCTGCTTTACATGATCTATCTTGGTATTACTAAGGGGAATCCGCTTGCATTTGACATTGCCGAAGAAGTATCATGGGGACGCAAATTGGACTTTCCTTGGGCTGGTTTGGTAAACGCTGTTCGTTCCTTCTTCGTTTATCGCAGTAATTTCGAAGAAAACTTCACGGATCTCGTTTTTACATCAATTCCACTAGCCACTCTGCTGGTTTACTGGAGACGCTTACCTTTGTATTATAGTCTTTTTTCACTAGCAATGATGATTTTTTCGCTTACTCATCCCGTTAAAGGACCGAATTATCCCCTTAGTTCATCACCACGTTTCATGATGGTAATTTTTCCACTCTACATTCTCTTTGCTTTCTGGTGCAAAAAGTCTCGGATGCGGAACCTTTTAATGGGATTGTCTCTTTCTCTTTTCACCATTTATGCACTCCTCTTTGTCTGTCACGGATGGGTCGCATGATGTTTTGCACGGGAACTAGGCTTAATAGAAGGAAAGAGGGCTTCTATAACCAGCCTCGTTTCTCTCAAGCTAACCTAAAAAAGTGCAAAGATAGCAGTGCTTGTAGCTTAGTGATAAAAAATGTAGGAAAGAGTATTGTTGCGGCAAATTCAAGGTGCCAGAGCGTCAGGCCAATAGTTAGCAAGGCCAGACAGACATGGAAGACACGCCAGTAGCGAATAATGGCTCGATAGAATCGTTCACGTCGTAGGGCTCGCTGAACACTTTGCAATTCTTCCATATGCTTCTGCAAACCTGGAATCAGTGCCTTCGGCTCAGAGAGCGGACTCTTGCGGTCGGGAACGAAACGATAGTGTGTAGCATCACGCTCGATCTCTTGAGGCGTCTCCTCTAGTGAGATATAGGCTAGATCCCAGGAGGTAGGCAAGGCTGTACCGTCTTGACCGACTAAATAGGCAGCAGCAGTCTGCATATCTTTCTCGGCAACTAGTAATTCCGACTGCGACTTGAGGCTGTGTACCTGCTCCTTATGATATGCAGTAATATCCTGCAGTGTCCGCGTGACCGACTCGACACGATCGTCACCTTGCTCGGTCAGTGCTGTGTTGACCTCGCGTGCAATCAATCGTGGTAAAAAACGATCCAACGTTCGGCCTGCTATGCCACTAATGACAAGAGCAATTAAGGCAAAGAGTGCATAAGTGCCGGAAACTAGCTCAAAGTTACCAAAGGAATGCAAGAATATCAGGAACAGCGCAATAATGCCAAAACTGATATGCCAATGCAAAGAAGCATTGAGTGCGCCCACGACGCGTTTATGTGAGCGTCGGGATAGCGTATAGCCTATTGTAGCCAGTCCCATGAAAATTAAACCAGCTATTGCGTAGGCAAGGCCAACTGTACCATCTGGAGATCGATCATTGCTAACGCGAGTATACGCTAGCAAACTAGCCAGTAACAGGATGATGATACCCAACGTCACCAGCAGGCTGATCAGCCAGGGATACCTTTGTGTGCTGGTCGTTTTCATAGCTATCTCTCTCCTAATTTCCCGCTTGCGCTTCCTTAGGGTTGTTAAGCAGGCGCACTTTTAACCACATCATCATGGCATCACGATGCAAACCTACCGGACAAGGCGAGACACAGGCCCCACATTGATAGCATGCATGCGTAAAACGCTCTACAGGTGCAGAGATGGAGCCAGCAACAGTTTCTCGATTCAGTACGTCGATGGTGATCGGTTCCGCTAGCGCAGGACAGGCCAGTAAGCATTCATTGCAGCCGATACATGCCTGTATTTCCTGCTCAACCTGTGGTTTGGTCTTATGTAAAATAACAGGATTGGGTTTGAACATTTTCAACATCTTATCACAATCTCAAATGAGCCTTTCACGCCTTTTGCATTCTATGTGTCATCGGCTCCAACGGGCCAATTTCCTATGCTCTATTCTCAATATACGCCCACAGCTTGCGCGTTGGTCTAGTCTGAGACTTCATAGATTGCTTTTGGGACTCGACTATCTGACCAGAAATCGTTGGGAGGTTACCTGTAAATGGGCCGATCTCCTCAACAATAGGTTCTCCCTGCTTGGGGATGTTCGCTTCATCATCCTTCAAGAAAAGACATCCCTCAATATTCTTGTTGTGCCCAAAGACAACGGGGAGAGTACCTGTAAAGGGACTGGGTTCCTCTTCATAAATGGCATATTGCTCCAACTGGCCCTCATCTGTCAGGATCGAGGGTGACGACTGCTCTTCCTGTGAGCTGATTGCATTCTTAGCAGAAGCTTTGATCAACAAGGCATCAGCTTGCTCGGTAATGAGTACTGGCACAACTGGGTCGGTGTGTGGCACGGCAAAGGCTTGAGTAGTAGTATTGCGTTCACTGCTCGGTACCGACAACTGTCCAGTAATCCACTTTTTGACTGCATGAGATTTCTGTTGCGAGAGATATCCACGGGCATCAAAGTTTCCTTTGAGCAGAGTATTCAGCATATCGCGGATCGAGAGACCCTCATCAATAATGTGCTTGATTGCCAAGCTATCTGGCTGAGCAGTCCCAACAGAAAGATAACCCACCAGACGATCATCAACGATAGCAAGCCGACGATAACCTCCCTGACTGGTATCAGTCAGGATCATTACCTGGTTATCTTCGTCCAGAGGCGCACCAACGGTAAGCATGGAGAGTTCGCCGAGCTGTGTAGCATGCCATGGTACACCTAAAGGCTGATGTGCCAGTTCATCGTGTCCCGCCATCATGGCCCCGGCAATCCGTCCCTGAGCAACAGCTGCATACCATAAAGCTCTTGTCTCATAGGCTCCCGTTTGTGGATTATGCAAGGCCGCCACGTCGCCAGCGGCATAAATATCGCGCACACTACTGCGCTGCTTGTTATCTACTAGGATACCGTTCTTGTATTGCATAGGAATACTACACTGCTGTGCCAGAGTCATCTCAGACCGGGTACCTGTGCACGTTAATACTAGTTGACAGGGGATCAGTTGGCTATCATTGGTAATAACACCTGCAACAGCTCCTACACGACCTACGACACCCTTGATCTCAGTTTCTGTATGGATAATTGCCCCGGCTCGCCGCACACTATTCAGCACCATTTCCGAGGCTACCTGATCTAGCATGCGTCCCATAAACGTCTTGCCCCGTATAAGCCAGTGCACACGGATGCCCCAGTAGAGCAATCCCATCACGGTCTCACAAGCATGTGCCCCTCCACCAATAACGACGGCTTCGCGTACTTCCGGTAGACGTCTGCGGAAATCCAAGTAATCTTCTAAACGATGGAGAGTCATTACGCCATCAAAGCTACGTCCGGGTATCTGCTCCGGCAGCCCTACTGGTGAACTTCCTGTAGCTATTAGCAGCGAGTTATATCCGAAGTAGCGATTGCCTGAGATGCTCACATATTTGCTTTTGGCCTCTATTTCCTCAACATGTGCATTGACGACATGTATGCGCTCAGCCCGTTCTGTTCCCGCTGGATAGGCCAGGAGCTGCTCACGTGCCAGTTTAGCGACCGCAAACTGCTTGAGTGCAGGAGTGTTAATAGTAGGATGTAGTTGATCCGTAATGATGACGATAGGTCTATCGGGAAGATGGCGACGGGCTTCTATCGCTGCTGCTAGGCCTGCAATGCCATTGCCGATAATGACCACATCAGCTCCGTCTAGATAACGCTCATTATGGTTCACACGTACACGCGCTACTGCTCTATCTTTCCTGCTACTCATTTGTTATGCATCCTTGTTAAATATTTGCTTTGTTAAAGAGTGGATTTAAGGTCCCAGACGACCCGCTCCACCTTAAAACGTAAGGTTCTATATGCAGGGACTATACCACTAGCTATCACCACGAAATAGCCATTTTTACCCGAAGTAGAAAACTTCTTTCAGTCAACAGCATAATTTAGCTGATATAGAGGAGTAAAACGACTTTTACATAAACTCAACTAGTCCCATGTGCTATTGTATATCAGACTATGCCTATTCATGTGTTTTTATCTGAATTTTAGCCTAAATGTCTTATGGTTGTGCTCTGTGATGGATTTTTCTTTACCGACCTAGTAGCAGAGAGGAAAAAAGCGAGGAAAGAATGCACATAAACCCTCGTGCACGGTAGGATGGTCGTCAGCAAGCAAAATACGAATCATGATTGACGCGTCACTTTCTTAGAGATGACATGGTTAGCAACGGTCAGTAAGGGACCGAAATGTCAATGCACGTGCCTGTTCCTGGTTCACTCTGGATATACATGCTGCCCCCCAGCAATTTGACACGTTCGGCCATACCGGTCAGGCCAAAGTGTCCCGAACCTGGTCCTAGGGACTGCGAGACCTTCTGCGCCTCAAAGCCACATCCATCATCCTGGATCATCAGGCGAATACATTGCTCCTCAGCAAAGAGTGTCATCTCAATAAATTGAGCAGAAGCGTGTTTGCGAACGTTAGTGAGCGCCTCCTGGGCAATGCGATAAAGACCGATCTCTACACGTGCTGGTAAAGTGGGGAAATCCGGTGCAGGTGTGTAGGAGTAGTGGACCGGGGGACTTGCCTCTGTGGTTGCCAGGGCAGCTAAGGCCTCAGGCAAGGTGCGATCTTGTAAGGAAGCTGCACGTAGATCCATTACAGAGCGACGGGCCTCTTCGAGATTGTTACGTGCAAGCTTCAGCGCACGCTGGATAGCTTCGTGTGCTTGCTGCGGACGTGAGATGGCCAAGGCATCAGCTGTTTCAAGTTGCAAGGTGACTGCAGCCAGTCCCTGGGCCAGAGTATCGTGAATTTCACGTGCCAAACGATTGCGTTCTTCGATCGTAGCCAGACGAGCCGCAGCGCGTGTATGCTGAGCGGAGAGATGCGCACGTTGGATTGCTAGCCCGATCTGGTCGCTGACAATGTGTAGTAGTTGCAACTCATCGGGCTGCAACTCGCGCCAATCCTCACTGGCAACATTCATTACACCAAGGGGAGTATCACCTGCATAAATAGGTACGCTGGCATGGAAACGTAGACCCAATGCCGAAGGGTCACTATCTCGTTCGGCGTTCTTCAGGCGGCTACAGCGCAAGACATCCACATTTGCTGGATGCTCCATTGTGCCACTCAAGAATGTATCCATGCACAGACATGAACCACTCATTCGCTCTGGATGATCTGCCAGATAAGGCGGGAGATTGCGTGAAGCGGCTAGGGAGGAAACACCCTGCTCATGAATCAGCCAGACCCATCCCGTTTGCAGACCGAGTAGTTCTGTCACACGGGCTAATACTTCGTGCAAGGCCTGATGAACATCAACCTGATGATTGAGATAGCCCGCAATATCATAGAGAACTGCCAGATCGCGGTTCCCACGCAGAAGTGAAGTTGCTTCTTGTTCACTTGTCATCGTTTTGCCTTGTCTATGCAATACGGGCCACGTATCTTGCCACTGGAGCAAGCGCGAATAGGTATCCTTCATTGTGGCAATTGTACCATGTTCGAGAAAGTCTTGCCCTCCTTCCTCTGTAAGTTGTTCCCTTTCTCTGCTCAAGTTGTCCCTTGTGTTTGTATAAAAAATCTGGAACTGTGAGACTTATACACCTAGGCCAGTGCCAACGATGTGAAAACGTGGCAGCAAGCTTGACCAAAGCCAGAGTAATAACAATGTCCCGACCGTTCACTGCGAGCGGTCGGGGCTTTTTATGGCTTATTGCTAGGACAAACCACCCAATCTAAAAAAGCTACTTACTTTGAAAAGTGAAAACTTTCCTGATTTCCCATACTCGGTTGCTATTTCTTCTAGATTCTGAAGAAAGAGCTTATGAGAACGTTCTGCATTATCAGAAAGCTTTTTTCCAACCTCTGATTGAAAGTCACTTCTTCTTTTCTTTAAATCATCAAGTTTATCTTTTTCGCGCTTATACTCCTCTGTTTCAATTTTATCTTCATTCTGTCCCAGATATTCTTTTAATTCATTTATGTCTTCTTTAAAAAAATCTTCAGCAATTTTTTTCGCAAGCTGTAAATCTTCTTTAGTATTTCTATCCAAGAGTCCTTTATATTCACTGCTTCTTTGTTTAGCATCTCGAAGTCTTACTAGATGCTCTGTCTTCTGACGATTCGACGAAAAGTAATTATGCCACGCATCCCAAAGGCTTTGTGGTGGCGCAGGATGATAACCTTCGTTTACTACCTGTCTTCGATATCCATCAGGGTTATTCGGAACTGTCTTGGTGTCTGAGTTTTCTGGTTTAGCAAAAAAACCAAAAGTAAGGTCCCCTGTAACAGTTTCGAACTCTGTTTCACTATTTGAAGAATATAGGTCAGAGTCAGAGTCAGGAGAGCTTTGCTTTGCTTTATGCTGACTGGAACCTTCTACTAGGGTATCTCCCGTAGAACTTCTAACACCTCTAACACCTCTAAAGTCTTTAATATATGATAAGTGTTCTCTCTTTCTCGCGATATTATCAGCTTGGAAATTCTTCTCTGCTTGGAGTCGCGATTGATACTCTGGTCTATATTCTTCAGGATTTCCTCGTTCTGCTGTGAGTTTAGCTTTCAGCCTACGTGTCTCCTCCTTTGCTGCCCGCATGAAAGCTTGAACGCTACTTGTTTGTGACTCTGGATCTACGTTATTGCCTGCAAGATTTCCCTCAGCGTGCGACAAGTGGGGGCGATTTCCAGAAGTCGATGATATACCCAAGCCCTCTGAGGTGTCCAGTTGTTTTCTTTTTCCTTCTAGATTTTTTGACATAATCAAAAATCCTTTCACTCACCATTCGCACAATCCAGAAAGGGGAAAAAGCCATTCTTGGTCCTATTTTAGCAGCAAGAATGGCAATTCAGGTGATATCGTAAGGTCTTGCAGTTGCTTGGTGCTTGGCAGTGAGCAAAAAGGATGAGAAACCG
>DASYAN010000472.1:0-3371 GCA_036501345.1 Ktedonobacteraceae bacterium | reverse complement strand
AGTCCAGGACTATTTCTTCAACCAGACCAGCCACAAAATCGCTAACGATAGCGTCTATTGGCAGTCCGTTTCCTGAGATCATAATACCCGTCTGTCCCGTTGCAATAAAGGCACTATTCAGTTCTCTTCGCAGAGCCTCCTGGTTGAGCTCTAATGCAGCCGACATTTTCCCTGTAGCACAATCTGACCCTACGAAGAGGACAGTATGACTGCCTGACCGATGAGGAGTGAAAGCGGCAACACGTTTCTTATTAGAGGGACGCCGGACATCGCAGATAGTCACCTTATGCTCTGCTGCCGCTGTACACAATTCTTCATCATCGGAGAGAAAGACGTGTAAGCCACTAATAATGTCAAGTCCAGCATTGATGGCTGTGAGTAATTGCCAGCGATACGCGCTAGGCAGCAGGCCACCTCTGGGCGTAATACCGATTAAGAGCGCATCTGGCTGATATTCTAATGCTTCGTTGATATCCTGTACAATAGGAATGCCTCTGCCAAGGTCGGTTCTCAGCGCTTGTGCCACATCTTGTCCTGCTTTTGTGCTATCGATCACAGCAACTACGGTATCTGTGCCATAGCGTATAACCCCAATTGCTGTTTTAGCGTCATGCCATCCAAAAAGATCTTCTGCCAATATTACTATTCTTCGCATGATTTTTGCTCCTCCGTTATTATAAAAGCATTGAAAGGCTACAGAAATTTCTCTTCCTATTTATTAGTATACTGTGCTATGATCTAGATGTCCAATATATGGATCTCAGGCAAATGATATATAGGAAGTATCGCTAACGATGGAACTCAGACACTTACGCTACTTTGTTACCGTTGCCGAAGAGCTTCACTTTGGCCGTGCCGCCAAACGCTTGTATATAGCCCAGCCACCTTTAAGTCAGCAGATCCAGCAGTTGGAGGAGGAGTTGGAGGTGTTGCTCTTTAAACGATCTCATCGCCGCGTTGAATTAACGGATGCGGGACAGGCCTTCCTAGGCGAAGCTTACAAAATTCTCGATCAGGTTGAGCAAGCAAAACTGTTGGCGCAGCGAACAGCCCGAGGCGAGATCGGTAAGCTTGCGCTGGGATTTGTGAGTTCAACCGCTTTTGAACTGCTGCCCCGTCTACTTTACGCTTACCGTGAACAGTATCCCCAGATCCATGTCAGTCTGCACGAGATGGAAAAGGATCAACAAATTGCAGCATTATTTGCAAGACAGATCCAGGTCGGCCTATTACGTCCAGATGTCGATAGCTCGGAGCTTTGCTCTGAGATAATCTTGCGAGAGCCATTACTACTAGCATTGCCATCTCAGCATCCGCTTGTGAGCAAAGACCAGATCTCTATCCACGATCTAGTCCATGAGACCTTTGTCCTGCAACCACGTCACTGGGCATTGGGCCTCTACGACCATGTTATGAAGCTTTGTCATTCGGCGGATTTTAGCCCCAATGTTAAGCAAGAAGCGGCTGACACATATCTCCTTATTGGGTTAGTCGCTGCAAAGATGGGTATCTCGCTTGTCCCTGCTTCAGTCCAGTCCCTGCATAGCCAGGGAGTCGTGTATCGTCGTTTAGAGGGCGATACTACGCAGATCGAGACGGCCATGGTATGGCGACGTGATGACGACTCTCCTGTTGTTGAAGCCTTCCTCAATCTAGCCCAACAAGAAACGTTTTGAGCAAGAGAAAGGAATGGGTTATCTGTCCTTTTTCTCCTCAAAATGCACTATTTTTCCTCTTAACATGCATCATTTTTTGTCAAGATGCACCATTTTTTCCCTTAAGATGCACCATTTTTGCCTAGAGATTTTTTCTTTTATTGGGTATCATTAGCAAAGTAGACCAATAGCAGAAGCGTTTTTCAATTAGGAAATGCCCTCATTCATGTAGGATGCTGTAGCACCCTACTTTACATGAAATAGGAGAGCCTCGCTTTCAAAAAAGGAAACGCGCTCGGCTTCCTTCCTAATGCATTCACACGAGAGGCGTTAGGGAAAAGGGATGTGGCTCCCACTTCTAGCAAGAAGCAGTGAAAACACTGTTTCTCCCCTCGCCCTTTTCCCTAATAGGTTGTGTGTTTCTGCACTAAGTAGAGTGCTAGTGAGAGGACATTGCGTTAAGAAGAACTGTCATCGGTCGATTCAGCCCTCTTTACCATACTTTTTCTCGTTATAATGTATGAAATTCAAGTCGTCATGATGTTCCTTTTAAAGGCTACTGCCGAGCAGCCAGAGACCAAACGGCTGGCAGGCTAGTGGACATCTTTCTCTTTTGCTGCTCGCTGGGCCGCTCCTAGCTGGACCAAGCTCGCATGAAGACTGCTATTGAGCCAACATTCCAGGTAAAGTATGTTTTAATTCTAGCTTTCTATGGAGGTTTTACCTTGCAAACATTTCGTCGTAACACACGCATAGCGTCCTTGAGACAAGGACTCATCTGTTCCCTAGTCCTTGTTGTTATAGCCACTACACTCTTGAGCTCTACCTTGACCGCCCTCGCAAATACAGCCCCGGTCCCGGGACCCGGCACTTCACAAAAGTGTATCGGCGGATGCAATACTGATCATCCCAAGTATGGACCCGTCCGCCATTTTAGTCGTCCTAACCAAAAGCCGCCTCACTGGAAATGTAAGACCATTCATACTAATGCAGGTCCAGTTAAGCATTGTGTTAATACCAACGCCTAATAGTGACTTTACCTATAACTTGATTTTGGCCCACTTTTGGTGAGAGCCTTTTCAGTAACAATGCAGTCACTCTGATGATATGCTCATGGAACTATCTTCTCCTTGAGTATATCATCAGCAGGAGAAGACAGCCTCTTTCTAGCACATGACTCCTTGATGGTGGCAATGGGAAGCCATCTCCCTCATTTTTTGAACTTGCAAATCTTGCCTAGTTGCACCACCTAGTGATACCCTGGTATATATAGAAATGGAGAACCGAAGAGATTATTTTGTATCTCATTGGTTCATGTTTTTACACTCGTCTTTGGAATGTCCTTATGGGCAATGTGCACACTGGGTTCAAATAACGAACAAGGAGAAATTACATGGCTATTCGCGTGGGTATTAATGGTTTCGGGCGTATTGGGCGTCAGTCCTTAAAAGCAATTCTCGACCACCACTCCAATGATCTTGATGTTGTAGCAATTAATGATCTTACTGATACAAAGACCAATGCTCATCTTTTGAAATATGACTCGACCTACGGACGTTTTCCTGGCGAAGTTGAGGCGACAGCAGATTCTCTGATCGTCAATGGCCATAAGCTTCAACTTATTGCACAAAGGGACCCAGCTCAAATTCCCTGGGCGGATTTAGGCGTCCAGGTTGTTATTGAGTCTACAGGTTTCTTCACCGATGCTGATAAGGC
>DASYAN010000471.1:0-4246 GCA_036501345.1 Ktedonobacteraceae bacterium | reverse complement strand
GGTTTCTCATCCTTTTTGCTCACTGCCAAGCACCAAGCAACTGCAAGACCTTACGATATCACCTGAATTGCCATTCTTGCTGCTAAAATAGGACCAAGAATGGCTTTTTCCCCTTTCTGGATTGTGCGAATGGTGAGTATTTCTATAAACATTCCTTGTAGCAATATTCTTTGTTCAGAACAGCTTAAACATTTTGTTTCGCTGGCGATATCTCGATTTACACACTTTAAGGGGGAATATCAGGGAGCACGAGTGCTAATAGATTTATTAGAAGGGATACTACATGTAAAGATCGACTATGATCCTCAATTCGGTATTTTAATTATTAAGCAGTTAAATAGCGAAAAGGGGATAGTAGTATTTGGTAGATGTGCAGCAATGCTAGAAGCAGCTGAGCACAAAAATAAAAATATTGGAGAGGATTTTAGGCTTTCGCTAGAAGCCTTACTCAAAGAAAATCAGGAGCTCGAGATGAAAAATTTCAAAACTGGATGCGCCAGATAGGTGTACTTACCAAGTTGGAAGATGAGGCATACTAATCATAAGTTTGTAGTTTTAGTAATCTCACATGGGCATTGCATAGTTTAGAATATGTATAATACAGTAAAAATTATAGTATAACCACACTACAGAATAAAATACACGAATAAGGCAACACAATTACTACCTAGTAACATCTTTAGGCTATTTAAAACAATACATGCTTCTTCCATCCTTGCCGCACTCAATTGTGCCGTGCTGGCTTTTTGATGGACCTTTTCATGTCTCTAAGCTAGCCGCTCAAACTCGTCTCTTTGATGCTCAGCCTGATCTGGCTATCCGCTCGCTCCTTGGGGTTCCAACTTTTAAATAGCACTATTGACAGCCTAGACAGCTTCCAATATCATGATCTTGTCAGTTCTCTGCAATTCTTAGCGGCGATTGCAGATTTTTATATTAAGGAATGGTGAATGCCAAGAAGACAAAAGAAGCCAAAATGTTTCCGATGTCCAAACACATCAATTAATTACTGCTCACATTGTGGTAATCCTACTTGTGGCAGTCTGACATGCTCCAAGAGCGGATACTGCATGGCTTGTTACTTGACAGGTGAGTATAAGAGCGAAAAAAAGCAGGACTCCCAATCTCAATAGAAGCATTTAATGAAATGTTATGCGCTATAGGCGTGCTACTCCGCATGACGTTTCATTAAACAGAACGAGCGAAGCAACTGGTGCAGGAGGGTATGGCACACTTTGGGCAGTCAAGCACTTCTTGAAACTGAGTTGAAAAAGGTTAAAATTTAAAAGGGGCTTCCAACTTGGAAGCCCCCAAAGATGCATATGAAGCACTGAATGCTTGCTTTTAAGACAGATCACTCTGCTTTTACAGTGAGATACTGCACACTGTAAAACTGCTGAGGATCTGTCCACACATGCTCTACCTGCAAACCAGCTGTTGCAGCCAAAGATGCAAAC
Source organism: Ktedonobacteraceae bacterium (assembly GCA_036501345.1). Classification (GTDB taxonomy): domain Bacteria; phylum Chloroflexota; class Ktedonobacteria; order Ktedonobacterales; family Ktedonobacteraceae; genus DASYAN01. Next base: position 2,789 of record DASYAN010000471.1, on the reverse strand, counting down.
CCTTCCAGGGTATACTTACAAGAGATCTCTGTCCAAATGCTCTCACCCAAGGCAAAGAAGATTTCGACCTCCCCAATGCGAACGGTCTGGTTCTTGTGACTTATGAGATGCGCTTCAACCCACCCTTCCGTAGGATTGAAAAATGCATAATGTTCAAACTGGTCGAGCTGGAAGTTACCTCCAAGTTCCTGGTTAATACGTACAAGCAGATTTTTGTTAAACTGCTCAGTCACCCCTTGTCGATCATTGTAGGCACGGTGTAGAAGCATAGGATCTTTCTTCAAATCCGCACCAATCAGCAGACCTCCTCCCTGGCAAACCGTAGCCATTTGTTTGAGGAAATTGCTAGTATGTTCTGGTTTAAAGTTGCCAATGGTCGAACCAGGATAATAGACAATCCTACGACCAACTGTCCTAGTCGGCATAGGAATCTCGAACGCACTTGTATAATCTGCACAGACTGGCAATACCTCCAAATCAGGATATGCAGACGCCAATGCCGCCCCAGCCTGTATAAGGTGCTCTTTTGAGATGTCTATGGGCACATAGCCTACTGGAGTCTCCAGAGCACCCAATAACATGCGGATTTTTGTGCTGTTTCCACTCCCATACTCGATGAGCAAACAATTAGGTCCAAGTAATGATGCCATCTCTTGGACCCTCTGTTGCATAATATGTAACTCAGTACGTGTGAGATAATACTCATCAAGCAGACAAATCTGCTCAAACAGGCGTGAGCCACGTTCATTGTAGAAGTACTTATTCGGTAGCTCTTTTCTCGGTTTCTGCAATCCTTGCAGCACCTCCTCAAGAAACGTGTTCTGCTGCGGCTCAAAGTCATAGAACCGTAGCGGAAAATTCGAATGCTGTGTAATAGTTACACCTCCCGTACGAGTCGAATACCCATAAATTGCCAACGAGCATTGGGGGGAAAGAAGTTTCGGTAAGTTGGCCGAATATGTGAAAGGGACGTTGCACATGAACCGCCGCGCAGCACAAACTGGTTACACATGAACTTCCCGTTATATTCTCCTACAGCACCCGGTGCTGGCTTATAACCAGGATAGGGTAAGTAGGCACTCTGGGTCCACTCCCACACATCGCCATACATCTGAGCCAGTTTTCCACCTGTAGTAGCGCTATTTAAAGGCGTAGGATGATAGAGACCCTCTTCGACAAAGTTGCCTTCGATAGCGATATTACGCGAGGCTATCTCCCACTCCGCCTCTGTAGCAAGGCGTGCATCGGCCCAACGTGCGTAGGCATCAGCTTCGTAGTAGCTAACATGGCAGACAGGCTCAGTTGGGTTCACCTCGCAAAAGCCGTGAAGCGTCATCGTCCACCAGCGATCACCTCGCTTTTCCCAGTACAAAGGAGCTTCCCACCCCTCCTGCTGCACCGTGTACCAGCCATCCGAGAGCCACAAAAGCGGATTAGTATAGCCTCCGTCTTTTATGAACTCCAGATATTCTCCATTTGTGACTAACCGTGAAGCAAGCCGGAATGCATTGAGAAACTGTCTATGTCTGGGTTCCTCATTATCAAAGCAAAAACCTTCCCCCTCATGTCCTATCCAATCAACTCCCTCAGGATAGGCCACCCACTCTATTGAGGGAATATCCGTCGAAGGTGCTTGCTCTCGCTCCAGATAGGCAGGATGCAGGGGATTACACGACAGGACATGTTTTATATCAGTAAGCATCAACTCTTGATGTTGTTGCTCATGATTCAGGCCAATGGTAATGATGGGTATAAGTTCTGTAAATTGCCGCTCATCTACCTTGTTGAGTAGATCAACAACTTGCCGATCAACATACCGACGATACAGATATACCTCTTCAACAGTCGGTCGAGAAAGCAAGCCCCGCAAGGGACGAGAATATCGTTTGCCAAGCGAGTTGTAATAGGAGTTAAAAAGGTACCCATATTCTGGATGAAAAGATGTGTACCCAGGAAGTGTAGGAGAAAGCAGAAAGGTCTCCCAGAACCAAGTCACATGGGCGAGATGCCATTTTGTTGGACTCACATCTGGCATCGACTGAATAACGTAATCTTCAGCCACCAGTGGCTCACACAACTGCTCTGTGAAGAGACGAACAGTCTGATATTGCTCACAATAATCATGCTTGGTAACAGGCATGGTGCCAAGTGGACGCACAGAGATGTCCTTTGCCATACTCAATCTTTCCTCTTGTGTCAGTGTATCCCGATCAACAGCATACAGTCGAACAAACACTACAGAATGACGAACTTCATAGGCTTTCCAGAATTGAGTATAACACATTCTTAAGGACATCAATACTAAAAATCTTCTCAGGGGATGTGGAGGACTTCTGCATCAAGTGCAGACAAGGCCCAAACTTGAGGCAATGTCATCTAGCTTATCAGGCCGATTAGATAGACCTTTTCAAACAGGGCTCCTACCCTCAAAACAGATACTACCAGCCGTCGTCCTCTCCCGCCGATGAATGCTCGTCCCCAAAATCTTGTTGCACAGGCTCATCATCTTCCCAGAATGCTTGGAGACGGCTCCGTTCTGCAGAAGTAATACTGATGCTATCAGAAGCGCCATCTAGATTGTTACCGCGTTGATTGATAGCGGGTTGCCCAATATTGTGAAGAGTTCTTCTTCTTCCGTCCGCTAAATCTGCGAAGAATTCTCCAAGTGTAGTCCTAGGAGGATTAGCATCAGATCCTCGAGAAGTAATATCATTAGTAGTTCCTCTTCTTGCTGGGTTAAAACCAAACCTCAAGGATTGTCGCCTTCCACTCAGAGACAAACGGGAGAA
>DASYAN010000470.1:0-10317 GCA_036501345.1 Ktedonobacteraceae bacterium | reverse complement strand
AAAAGACTCATAGGCCCTCCAAGCACCAAAATACCTGCCAGTATCAAAAACAATGATCCCCAGAATGGGCGTTGTTTCCTCCACAGGCGAAAGCGAGACCACGTCCGCCAGTCCTTGGCTCGTGCTTTTTTGCTTAGGGGTTGATTTTGAGAGAGTTGCTGCTGCTCCTCAGGAGATATAGCTATCATGACCGTCATGGCCGTCTCAAGAGCAGAGTCAGGGAAAATATTAGCTGTGTCATATGGATTGTCCGTTGTTACAATTACACCGGGCTGTGTTTGGTCCTGCATACTCATAATGCTATTCGCTCCTTCCTATTGTTGAGTATCGCCGAAATAGGAAGAAACTGAAGAGGGAGAAAGGAGCATCTTTTCTCTTATTTATAAATTTCTATTTATAGCAGCTAGCTAATGAGCCTTCATCCCAACATTACCCCAAGCCGTATCACCTCTATCTGCCTGCTATCCGCATTGATCAATTGCCTATATAATCTACGTATACGCGCAATATTCACTTCGGACTTAATACGTTTCATCACTACCAAAGTATCCTGCGCTAATAGTGCAGCTCCTTCAAGCTTTCCTGTATCTGCATACCCTTGTGCCCATAAAAAATTTGTATAGGCATTCATGCGCGTCATATTTCCCTGTGGAGGAAGACCCAGCATCTCTGTTAGCTCCTGTAAGGCTTCACGAGGCCAGTCAGCAGCAAGAAGGGCTGATGCTTTGCTGATTTGAAGCTGCCTCTTTGCCACATCGATCGAGTTGGCAAATACTGAATACTCGTCTCCTGACGAATCTTGCAAATAGTTATCGGTAATGAACTTCTCGGCTTCGTTCAACAATGTTAGAGCTGCTAGAATAGCATCTTTTTTACCATGTGCCGTACGTGCTTGTGTGTTTCCTTCTCCCATCAATAGAGCAATGCTCATTTCTGGTGAGATATTCTTCATAGTACGTATTCTAGCAAAATGCTTGATAGCGGCCTGAAAGTCCGCATTTGCGCTCGTTCTTTGCATATTCACATCAGTAGTATCTATCTTTGACTGAGCCAGAGCAATATCTCCACGATCATGGTGAATATTCCCAAGCCTTAGTAGAGTGACTGCGAGAAGCTGGTTATTGCTCACGCATTCCGCTATACTCACCGCTTCCTCTAGAGCTATTATAGCCTCGGTATACTGCCCTTGATCACGCATGATATGCCCATACGTTTGGAGATAGCGACACAAGATATCCCTGGCCGTTCTTTCATCCTCACCGCTTATTTGGTCTAAAGTAACGCTAATAGTCGCTATATCGAGAATAATGGATGTTAAAAGTCCTTGCGCAGTGCTTGTATGATTATATTGCCATATCTTATTAAGGCGATTTTTATATGCATCTATATCTAAGAATGTTGATATTTTTTCTACTCTGAGTATATTTTTTACTGCTTTGTGATCTAAAACTTCCTTAATAGTGTTAATACCCAAAGTAGTGGGGAGGGTTCCGGGCCAATGGACCGAATCTTGACGATGAGAAAGTGCGTCTAGATCCTGAGTATCATCTTCCATTTCTGTTCCTGCGTACGGTTTGAGATTTCTGACACCATTAGTTTGGCAAAAAACACTCACTGTTTTTTGTTGTTAAATGATCAGTTTCATTGACAGGAATAAATATTGTCAATAGTGAACATTTGGTAAAAACTTCGATGGTGAATAATTTTCATTTATCATAAAACATATGCGCAAGATGGTACCATAGCTTGATGAGGCGAGTACGCTGATGGGAACGAAGCCTGAGAGATTTCGTACAGTGACCAATGGGCTAAAACATGGGGTTGAGAGCGTCTGTCTTATACAAGAAATCGCAACATCTGCCTATAATGAACGATACAAACAAGGTGAAGATGCATAGGAAAGCGGAAGGTGAAGATACATAAGGCAGCAGGCGAGTCTCGATATCTGCCATTGTCAACAGATCACGAGCAGGATGGGCTATATTAGTTAAAGGTAGGACCCAGAAAGCCCTCTTTGAAATGAATGCCAGAGCTTTCTGGGTCCACTATTGTTAAAGAGAGTACGACTTCACTAAATGAAGACGCGTACCCACTTACCAATGAAGGGCAAACGATAATTTGGGCGTACCATAGCCATAGCCATTAGCCATAGCCATAGAAAAAGTGTTACGATTTGCAGAATGCTGAAGAGCAAGCCTAGGCCAAAGTTGGTCAATAAACTAAGCAGTGGAATAATTCCTAATATACTCCTGAGCGCACTGACCACAAACATAAGCACGAACAGGGTGCCAAATGTGAGCATTGATTGCATTGCATGCCAGCGAACATTGCGATTTTTCTCGAAAATGAAAAGGACCACTCCGGAAAAACAGAAAAACATGTAAGCCAGGACACGCTCAAAGCGTTCACTAAGTCCCAAAGTAGTTGCTCTCTGTATCATAATAAGCAAGCCTCACAGTCTTACAACAAAGAGGCCTCAGTGTTGGCACGTGAGGTCCTTGATTCTATAATTTCCCGACCTGTAAAATTGGTTGCGCCATATATACGCACGCAGAAGAGATGAGTTGCAGCCACTCTCCTCTCCATTCATTGGACACTTGTATCTGACTTCAACAAAGAGAGTATTGCAGCAAGATATTTCCTCCTTTGCTTTACATAGACATAGTTAGAATCGGAAGACATGTGACTAATAAAACTAAAGAGACGTAATTATTACTCAGAAGATATTGCAATAGTCCCTCGATAGAATATTGATCAGCTCCATATGCTACCAATTCTAGTCATACTCTGCAGAAGTTGGGTAGAGAGCGTGACGAGCAATGCCCAGATTGCAGACAACATTGGGTATTGGTGACACTTTCTCCATATTTGTTAAAGAGACCTCAAAAAATGGCAGCTTATCAGCGTTCTATGACATGAGAGACTATTCATTGTTCAACTAACGCATCATAGAGGACAAATAGGACACCTCTATATATATTTTGCAATGGCTCAATAATTTAGACAAAGTTGTCCTATTTGTCTCTAGTAAATAACAGTCCCGGTAGATTATGCTAATCACAGGCTACCACGAAGTGTGTTCCGAATTGATCTTTTCATTGTAAGGTCATTTGCCATGGCAAATCTCGAAACTCATCTCTGACCTGCTGGGTTTGGTCCCTAACTTGGAAGGAGTCTTTGAGTTAGCATAGGACAAAAGTTGTAGGCAAAGGAAGACTTACGCTCTATATGACATACTATTCAATGTATAATGGAGTGGAGATGTATGCTACACTATTGCTTGAGATTATTATAGCTTGAGGATTCGAAACATTACATAGCCAGCTAGAAGTAGCCAATGAACCTTTAAATGAAGCCTTTAGTAGAGCAAGCACCAGTCAAGAATTTTCTTAATGCGATTTTGGCATAGTCAGTGATGGTGTCACTGGCTTTATATAGAACAAGCACCAGTCAAGAGTTTCCTTAATGTGGCCCAACCATCGAGAGCTTCAGTAAGAAATGAAGGGGTTTTATGGAATCAGAAATTACCAGCAAGGTTTCACTTGCCCATACTGATCCTATCCGACACATCATACGCTACCTTATTGGCCTGATCACAGGCCTAGTAGGCATTGCTGATATGCTATCAGCAATGGCACCAAAACTAAACTGGGACATTCCTCTGGGAGCCTGGCCCATTCTAGACCATCGGGTACCAGCCCAGACATTCACAGTTGTAGTAGGCTTCTTTCTCATTATGCTCTCTTACGGTCTGGCACGTGGCAAACAGCACGCTTGGATAATCACACTCGTCCTCTTAATCTTGTCAGCCCTCCTTCATGTGAGGCGTAGTGGTTCGATATTGGCAACCGTTATAGCATTATTGCTTGCTATACTCCTATCTATACTTTCACGTTTCTTCCATGCTCGAAGTGATCCTCCTTCGGCACGACGCGGATACATTGCTCTGGGCCTGGGATTAGGTATTGTGACGTTTTATACTATAGGTGGGTTCATTGTACTCTACGACAGCTTCGCGCCCTGGATTGATCGGGTAGGCATCGATGGTGTGATCTTACACTTGATTTCGCATGGACCGCTGCACGTCTCGCACGCAACACCTGCATTTTTCTTTCAGCAAGCACTTCCACTGTTATGCACCAGCGCAGTTCTCTATGGAATGTTTTCCATTTTTCGCCCTGTTGCGGCAGTTCTCATTCCAGACACCGAAGAACGCGACAGAGTTGTTAATCTCGCCTATAAATATGGTAAGAATACAATCTCTTACTTTGCTCTTAGCGAGGAAAAGTCATACTTCTTTTCGACTTCAGGCAATTCGGTGATTAGCTACGTCCTGCAAGGCAGTACTGCCGTCGTTGCGGGCGACCCGATTGGACCCAATGAGGAAATGTTTGATGTAATTCAACAATTCATCAAGTTCTGTAGCGAGCAAGACTGGACGATTGTCTTTTGGCAGACACACGATGCTGTCTCTGTACTCTACCGACAGGCTCGTTTCCATCTCCTGAAGATTGGTGAAGATGCCGTACTCAATCCACAGGCCTTCACACTCAAAGGCGGTGCAATGGCCAACATTCGTTCAAGTGCTAAACGAGCGGAGAAAGAAGGCGTACATGTCATCTTTTACCGTGGGCAGGTCACTAATCCCGATCAGCTCACGCAGATGGAAAGCATTTCTTCCCACTGGCTGATGTCCAAGGGAGGCAACGAGATGGGTTTCAGCATGGGACGTTTCGATCTCCACGGTGACCCACAACAACTTTATGCTCTTGCAGTAGATTCCGATAATCAAGTCCATGCATTTGTGTCCTTCGTGCCGATCTACGGACGTCTTGGTTGGGGATTGGATCTGATGCGCCGTGCAGAGAACTGTGCTCCAGGCACGATGGAACTCTTGCTTGCACGCTGTATCGAGTATATGAAGAGTGGTGGCTTCGAAATGGTCAGCCTGGGATTGGCACCGTTGAGCAACGCTAATGGGGAGGATGAGACATTCCTGGGTACCAGTGTCGATTTTCTGACGGAACGCTTCGGTAATCCCAGCAAGAACCAATCGCTCTTCAACTTCAAAAAGAAGTTCCAGCCTACCTGGGAGAGCCGCTACCTCGTTTATTCCGATACACTGAGTCTACCGAAAATTGGCTGGGCACTCTATCATGCCCACCAGACTGATACCTCACTTCTAAAAGCGTTCCAACAATCTCTGGCTGAATGCCAGAAAAATCGTCTAGCTCAACGAGGAAAAGTCTCAGGGGCTCTCGAGGCCATGAGACTTTAGGACAAAATTGGAAATACCCATAACCTTTCACCCTCTTTTGGCAACTATTCTTGTAGGGCCTCCGGATTATTTGCCCTGAAAGCATTCTCTATCCGTACGGCATGCTTTCACACCCCCTGTGGGACTGGAGGTCACCCTCTCTACTACTTTAGATGGCCTTCTCCTGAGGCGAGGACCTCCCTGTGTCCTAACCAATGTCCGAATTGTTCTCAAATCAGTCTTCACCGCCAGACCAGTCTTTTAACTCCACACAGGTCTGCGTGCACAGGGAACTTTGTACCCTAACGCATGCTCGCTTGAAGGTGGGGAAGCAAAGTGGAACGCTCTCAGTACATGGAAAGCACAATAAGATTTTTTTTGCTTTGCTCCTAGCTATGCTATTATTGACATAATGTTAGCTATCAGCTAATATACTGCTATGAGATATAGATTGTACGTGACCTCAGCTGCTTATCGCCAGTTGAAGAAACTGGAGAAGAGTGTCCAAGCTGCGATTCGGGATAAGCTTAGCAATCTCTGTGAGAATCCGTACAGTGATGCCTTTGATGTGAAAAAACTTCAGGGGCGTGAGGGATATAGATTGCGTGTTGGTGACTATAGAGCTATTTATAGGCTTAATAATAATGAGCTGATCGTCGAGGTTATAGCGATAGGACACAGAAGAGAATTTTACTAGATTTAGGAGGAAGAGCGATGAGAACCCTTACTGAGAATGGAGAAACCTTCGTACTTGTACCGCTTGTGGATTTTGAGCGTATGGCTAGTAATAGCGAGGATATTATGGATGCTATGGCTTTTGATGCTGCAATGGAGCATGGTGAAGAGGCATTTCCTATTACTCTGCTTGATGCCATTGAGAATGGGGTGAATCCCATCAAAGCATTTCGTGAATATCGTGGGATAAAGCAAGCTGATCTTGCTCATATGGCAGGCATTTCTCCTGCCTATCTTAGCCAGCTTGAAAGCGGGATACGAGAAGGAAGCGTTAAGATGATAAAGGCAATTGCAGTTGCTCTCAATGTGTCTATGGATTTGCTTACTTAACTACGGGTTGGGGTAATGATAGATAACGCAATTCGTCTTCAGTAGTGACCATCTGTGACAACTGCTAGCTATCCTTTGGGACTCTCTACCCCATGATCGGGTGTAGCAGCAACTGTCTGCCCAATATCATCAGGCAGCTTTGTCGTATATCGGCTAAATTGTTCGGGATGAGCTTGTCGCCATTCAGTCCAGAAGGTGATGATCAAGGCTTGCAATAATCCGGCGATCGGTGAGGCGAATAGTGCTCCCCAGATGCCAAACAGCTCAGATCCGGCAACCAGCGCGAAGAGTGAGACGACCGGATGCAGGCCGATAGCTTTACCTACAATGCGTGGACCTACTAGCTCACTCTCGATTACGTGAATGAAGGCAAAGTACAAAAGCACAAACACGGCTACCAGCCAGCCATGTGTGAGGCCAACCAGGACACAAACAGCTCCAGAAATTAGTGTGCCGAGTACGGGGATGAAGGCCATAATGAAGGCCAGGAAACCCAGGAAGACAGAATATGGCAGGTGGAAGAGAAAGAACATGCCAGCCCATACCAGCAAGCCAATCAGGGCCGCTAGTGTCACTTGCCCACGAATGTAGCCACCGACAATTCTTTGCATAGTCTCCAGGAAGAAGTTAGCCCGTGCAGCAGCTGGCGCGTTACGGCGTGCCCAGTGAGCAACGCGTGAGCCATCAATCAGCAGATAAATGCTCAGTACGGTGACAATGATGGTATCAAGGAGGGTATCTAACAGGCCTCTGATCATCGACACTGAATTTTTCGCGAAGTCCCCAGCCCAATTCTCAATTTGTTGCAGGGCATTCATGATTTGCCCATGCTGAATCCCATAAACGGCGAGGAGGTGCTCTAGCTGCGATGGCTGACCACGCAGACCCGGGGCTAATAAAATCCTGATGGCATTGACAAGTTCTCTTGTCTGCTGGATGGTAGTAGTCACGGCGAAGTAGCAAAAGATGATGGTCAAACCCAGAACGCCAAGGTAAACGATGAGGATTGCCAGGAAACGCGGCATGAAACGCTCTAAAAATTTGGCTCCAGGTGCAAGGGCATAAGCAAATAATGCAGCAATAACGAGCAATAATAGAGCCTGGACAATATGACCGGCAACCAGCATGGCGACCCATGCTAGGGCAATCCAACCAAGAATCGTGATAGTAATGAATGCTCGCCTGATCCATTTAACCGTGTGTGGGTCCAGGTTAGAAGGAGCGAGGAGATGTGTGTCTTTAGCCATGCCTTTTCCCTCTCCATAATGTCGAGTAACAGGCTACATTGTATCACGGAGGGCAAGATAAAGACTCAACGTATCCAAAAAACATACATAGCTAGGCTTAGAATTACGAAGAAAAGCAGGATTAGCCCTATAACACTTCGTAAAAATATTGCGTTCTGATAGTCCATCAAACGGTGAGAGGTGGTCTCTTGAGAGGAATGACTTTTTTCAGGAGTAAGATTTAGCTCTGTTTCTTCCAGTGGTAATGCGTAAACATCTCTTCGACTGAGTTTTGAAGACCTGAGGGATACTCGTAACCTCGATCTTTCCTGAGACTGCTCTGGGAATGGGAAGATCGGTGCATATGACTCAGCAAGTGGTATGGGTGTTGCTTGCTTAGATAGAGGGATGAAAGATGAATGCTGCCATGCCGAGATGTTATCAAAAGTGCCCTGCGTAAGTGGCGTAGGCGTTGCTGGCCCGGATAGTGTGGCTGAAGTGATGAAAGACGAATGTTGCCATGCAGAGGTGTTATCAAGAATACCAGGCATAAGTGGCATAGGTTTTACTGTCTCAGATAGTGTGCTTGAATCGATAAAAGATGAATTTTTCTGCACTGAGACGTCATTAAGGGCTTCCGGCTTAGGTGATACAGAGCTTACCGAACCAGATATAGTGACTTGTGGAATAAAAGAAGAAATTAGCATTTCTGACATACCACCAAGTGAACTCTGCATAATAGGTGAAAAGTATTGTATTTGAGGAGTTAATGATGGAGATGTTTTATTATCTTTTGTGGAAGGTAAACTATTTCCTGCCTCTTTTGCCTTCATAAGAAGAGAGGAAATCTTTTTCCTGTGAGAATTGCCAGGACGTGGAGAAGTAGAAGAGAGTAGCGATGATAAAATGAAGCTGATGATTTCAATAAACAAAGAGAAGTCAGCAAATCGTTCATTAGGATCTTGAGCCAGACTCTTGAGCACAGCAACTTCAAGAGAGAGTGGCAGGTGAGCATCACTCTTAAAGAGTCGTATATGCTCAGTGCCGCTATGTTGCTTGTGCATTAAATCAAAATTGTGTACGGCAAAAGGAGGCCGTCCAGTGATCAATTCGTAAGCCAAGCAACCCAGTACATATTGATCACTTTTGGCATCGTAGGTACCGACAAATTGCTCGGGAGCCATATAACAGAGAGGATACTCATCTGCTATATGGTCACGAATGAATACGTCGTGCTCACTAATAAAATTGAAGTCGGTCAATATGACCTGACCATTGGCATCGAAGAAAATATTCTCCGGTTTGAGGTTGCTATGAAAGATTTGGAGATCATGCGCATAAACGAGAGCTTCCCCCACTTGTAATATAAGGTTCAGCGCATTTCGCAGTTCGAGACCTTGAGGAGAGACTCTCTTCAGACGGCTTCGCAGCGAACTATAAGGCAGATACTCACGTACGACAAATAGCTGCTCTTCTTCGACCCCTATATTGAGGATAGGCACCAGATGCTTGTGCTGAAGTTGTTTGATGCTCTGGGCCTTGAGAAGCAAGTTCTCACGCTCATATGGAGAACTGCAAAGTGACAGTGGGAAGAGAGTGAGAACCAATTGACACTCAGGCTCATTAATTGGAGAAGCGAGATAGGTCGAATGCGAATATTTTTCGGCCAATTTCATTACAAGATTATACTGATTAAATTTTTGATGCATACGATGCCTCTCTCTACTATTCAAGGTGTTTATCAAGCGATGCAGACGCTGCGAGCACTTATCCTCTACTGATTCTGCCTTGTAAAGGATACTCCGTAGGAGGAGATTTGACCACAGCAACTAGCTGACAACTAAATGAGAGAAAGCGACAACTGGTGGTCTTCTAGTGTGTTGATACTACTGGTTGTGCTCAGAATGTGTTGATGCCGCAGACTATGCTAGCCGGATATATGAAGTACTCTTGCCTAAGCCTCTCATCCTGCCAAAAGTCGCATAAGTGCCGCATAAGTGTCACTGACTTATCCTGGAAAAAACTTTACTTATCAGTTAGGCTTAATAGAAGAGCATAGCAGGGGGAGCATCGATAGACAAAATAAGCCCTTCCGTGCTCTCAAGGAGGCTGCTCAGACTTCTAGCTCAGACACATCAGTCTCACCAAGTACATCTGTAGCACTTTTTGTATTATATATCCTTAATATTCAATTATTCCTCCTCGGACCATTATAAAAAGGGTAGTGGCTCAATCTAGGAGGATGGCCCATCTAGATTGTAGTGATGAAGAAGCTTACGTCGCATCCATGTCATCCTCCGGGGATGATCCACTACCAAAAAACGAATTGTGACTTTCTGAATATCAAAATGTGCTTCGTCATATTCTTCAAAAGCACTATTCAGGCTATCCCACTGATTGCTCGTAATATTTTGATCAATGCGGGCTCTAATATCTCGAGCATGTAAAAGTAATTTTCGTAGTTCAAAGAATTCACTGGACGCTCTGATGATAGGCCTATTCTGGGTAAAAGATGAAAGCCACTGTCTGAGTGATCTGATTTCTTTTTGCGTCATACTGATGGATTTACGCATCTTTTCTATATCATGCGGCACTAAATTATCATAAGTTCGAGAAGTATCCCCATCACTTAAAAGCGTACTAAAAGTCAGCCTCCTGGAATCGTCGTTAAGTAGTGTGGCTTGATCTGATGATTGGATGCTATGCCTATCCCTTTCTCCATCATACGTACTTAATACGCTCCCGGGACGCAAATTTCTCGTTTCATCA
>DASYAN010000469.1:0-19628 GCA_036501345.1 Ktedonobacteraceae bacterium | reverse complement strand
AGCAAATTGGATGATGAGCGGCAATACAGATTTATCTGGTAGATCGCCTTGGCTTCATTCCCAAACCTGATCCTTATCCCACATGGAAACGATCGGGTCGGGCCGAGAGATTGCCGATTTCACCCTCTTCTTACACTCTCTAAGTGCGAATGGTGTGTTACAGCCTGTAGAGGTCTTCCATTGTGTTGCATCGAATTTGTGTTCTGCCGTGTATCGGGCTCTGAGTAAGGGGAGTGTACGACTCAATATCATCTCTAATGCGCAATGCCAAACAAGCGTCATTTGTGCAACTCCTGCATACACATTGACGATTAATGTCCAATAAAAGCTGGGAGCAGAAAATATGACAATACAAACTATGTTATATCAAAGGCGTTCATCTGTAAGCACCAGTCGGATCAGTGGAAGACTCATGAGACAAGGCTGGTACTTGAGCCTTGTCGCTTGTTACTCGGTACAAGTTCTCTACAAGTTGAAATAATAGACGTACTTTATCAATGAGCCAGGCTCTCAGACCTTGCCCAGCTGTTGCCCAAGTTAAGTTACTTGCTGTGTTTGACAATTGCTCCTTATAGATATTTTCTCCTGCTAAGAAATCATATTTTAAGAGACGGGATTTACGACACTCTTCTTCTGAAAGGCCACGCTGTCTGCACTTCTCTTCCTCCAAGAGGGCACGTCGTTTACACTCTTCCATGCATACGACATGAGTGACTAATCCAGGTTTCAGTCTATTATCCTCAAATAGAGGAAAACCGCTTTTATAAAACAAAATATGTCCATTTTTATCAATAAAGTTAAAGAGGCAGCCAATAGTTGTCTCCCCTTGTTTTATACGGAAAATAATTAAAGAGCCTTGAGGCCAAAGCGAGAGTGCGTCGATAAGATCCTCATGATATCGCTTGACGCGATCAGTTTGGAAAGCGCCTGGCATTTTAACATGTTGCCAGCGTTTTTCATGAAGCTCAATTAATTCCCTCAAAATATCTTTAGCTTGCTCTGAAGTTTCTGCCCACTCTATTTTCTGTGGACCAAAGTTACTGTCAAATAAGCGCATACTACGGCGAATATTATATCGTGTTTTATTTCCCAATGCAGATATAGTATCCTTATACTCTTCTTTTTTTGCTTTTTGAAAATCAAACGCCGGAGATTTTCTCTCCTCCTTTACCGTAAATTGCAAACCGACATTGGCACCAGATCTAATTAGTGCATCCGCATGGTTAGCAACAAACCCATCTAACCTAAGTCGTGACCAGCGAAACTGTTGCCGGAGTGTCTGTATGAGTGCTAGAGCAAAGGCATCCAGATGTTCAGGAGCAACAAGTAGCTGATTACACTCTACCCACGTTGTCTCTTTTTCTGGCTCACCAGCTGTTCCTAGATGTATCGAAGGAATGAGAATACCCCCAATTCTATGTGTGACTTTCGTTATTAATGCTGCCCCGATAGGCTGGTCATCTAGTTTACCAAATGCGAAGGTAGGCTGTACTGTATCACTATAATGATCAAGCCATGTTTTTATCCAGGGCCAGGAATTTGTTAAGCCTGTATTGCTAATACTTTTCTCTATAGCCTGCCACCTCTTAGCTGCTGCAATGTGTTCTGAGAAAGGAACAATTTCGATTACTGCTGCTTGAGTATTTTTGTCTTTCATAATGGGGTATTTCTCTTTCTACGCTAGACAAGGATAACAATATTCTCTACTTATCTCTCGCTAAACAGAACAGAAACTTCACGGATATTCTAAGGAGATTAGTAAAGAAACTCCGCATATCGGAGACCTGAACAGCTATAAGCAACCAATGTTGCCATGGATCAACAGAGAGACGATGCAAGAGGTATGGGTTACTCTGAGGTGTATTCCAGCCTTTTATTGTCGTAACAGCCCAGGTGTATCCTGCTTTTTGTACGCTGCGAACGGTTTGTTCCTCAAACTTTCCTACAGGATAGGCAAAACTACGTACTGGAGACTCGAGATGACACTCCAACTCGATGCGAGATTTGCACACCTCATACTCCACTTCATCTGGATCGGTTAAATGAGTTAGGATAGGATGGTGCATTGTATGACCACCAAATGAAATCCATTCGCATCCTTTCATTGCCCCGATCTCTACCCAGGACATGGGAAGCTTCTTCTTTTCCTCCAGTGTTACTGCATAAGGGACCCTAAGGAGTTCGCGAACCTCTTTAAGATAAGCTTCACGCTCATGAACTGATGAGGCGAAACGTACGCGAGCGTCTATTGCTCGCGTCAATACTTCTCGCTCTTCTGATGTGTTCAGATGATGCTCCTGTCCTTCAATCGTTACTTCGCGCACTTTGGCATGTGTGACAAGATAATCTGACTCTAGCCACCAGAAGCGATCACCTGTTTCGATATAGTTGGGAACAAGGAAAATGGTTATAGGAATTTGTAACTCACAGGCAAGAGCAAAACAGTGGGTATAGTTGTCATGGTATCCATCATCGAAGGTTATGACCAGTGGCGTACGTCGATCCTGCACCTTGTGTGATGATGGAGAAAATAGTTCTTCTAGAGCATCCTCGAGATGAAGAAGACGATAATGATGCTGCAAGTAGAGCCAATGTTGTCGCAAGTCGCCTGGAGTCGCTGTATGGTAATTCAGGATCATGAGTCGTGGTCCCTGTCGCTGCATCCACCAGCGTCCTAGCGCCACACATCCACTATAGTATAAACAGGCAGCAATCAAAGTCATCATCTTATCATACATAGATCGTTCTCCTTTAATTTATGTCATAGAACTTGTTGCAATAGATAGTGAACACCACCAAAGGTTGTAAGCCAGATAGTATCAAGATCTCTCCAATCCAAATAAGGATACCATATTCAGTAATACCTGAGTAGTTATCTGGAAGGCTGATTGAGAGGATTCTGTAGTTTATACTTGCTTATTATCTCTTCATAAACTTTGTCCAATTTTTCCAGATGTTTTTCTATACTAAACTCTTCCGCTTTTTTCCGAGCATTGCTCCCAAATTCTTTTAGCAATTTTTCTTCTGAAAAAAGTTTTATTACTTTCTCCGCTATTTGTTCTGAGTTTTCAGGCTTGACAAGATAGCCATTTACTCCATCATCAATAATTTCCGGAATTCCCCCTACATTTGTTCCAATCACAGGCCTTCCCGCACTCATGGCTTCATTGCAAACTGTCGGGAAATTTTCTGGCACAACAGAAGGAATAACGACTATAGAAGCTTTTTCGTAATAGGTATCAAGATCTTTATGGTCTACCCAACCTCTAAATTGTATATACTTCTCCAT
Organism: Ktedonobacteraceae bacterium; assembly: GCA_036501345.1. GTDB lineage: Bacteria > Chloroflexota > Ktedonobacteria > Ktedonobacterales > Ktedonobacteraceae > DASYAN01. The sequence goes on along the minus strand of DASYAN010000469.1, from coordinate 16,339 downwards.
CTGTAATTTTTTTGTCAGATTGAACAAGTCAGTCTTATCACGACCATCACCAATAATAGTCAGTGTGGTTTGAGGAAATACCTTGATGATGAAAGAGATGGCTTGTATTAAGAATACAACCCCCTTGATTTTTTCCAAGCGTCCAACAAACAGTAAGTTGTAATTATTCGTTAATTCATGAAATTTCTGGAACTCAATGAAGTTAGGTAAATGAATTATGGGTGACACATCAGTCTTTGCTATGTTTTGAATATACTTACTTGGGGCAATAAAGGTATCCACATTCTTAAGTGCAAAGTTATAGAAAAATTTCTGAATAGAATTAAAATAGAAGTACGTGAACTTCCCTGCCATATTCAAATCTTTTTTGTCATAAACATGCTGTTTAAAATTCCCAGGCTTCAGTTTCCAAAGTACTAATTTACTAAGAAATGTTTCTGAGCCATGTAAAGTCATAACCGTAGGGTACTTTTTGAGTAAAAATAGCACTGATGGCGTAATTTCATGCATTACATGTAAATGCACTAGAGATGGATTATATTTAGTTAATACTGATTTTAAGGCAAAAAACGAGAATGGATTAAAAAGAAAAAAGAGGAATTTTAATGGACCAGTAGAGCTAATATTCTTAAAGGTATAGTCATTAAAATGCTCTCTATCAGCTCCTAAATCACTTGCAAGAGTTTTAACGATATAGCCTTTATCTAATAAGTAGGGATTGATTTTTATAAGGATAGTCTCTGCACCACCGGCTTCGTATCCTACGCTATTTATTGCAAGTACTTTCATTTGCATATTTTTGATCCTCCATTATCAATTATGGTCGCTTATTCAACCGGTAAGGGATGGGTATAACTCCATTACATCGTCAGAACTCTCAGGTCGTGATTAGCTCTCGCCAGACCCGCCGCTTGCTGTGGCACAGCCTTAAACATCGTGCTGCGAACAGCATATTACCACTTGTAGAATTGGCGGAAGCACCGATTGTACAAATCGCGGCCTCAAGCAATACTCCACTGCATTTTGTTATATAAAGAAACAATAGCATCAAACTCCTGAGCTAAACCTTCTCGCAGAGGCGTGAGAGGCTGGTAGCTAATCAGTTGTTGAGCTCTGCTAATATCGGCAAATGTATCGCGTACATCGCCATATTGCTTCGGTTCAAAGATGACCTGAATCTTGGTGCTACTAATCTCCTCCAACAAGGCAATGACCTCACGCACCGTCACGCGTGATCCACCAGCAATATTCATGACCGAGCCTTGGGTTTCAAAAGTGGCAGCGCGTATATTCGCCTCGACAATATCAGCCACATACGTGAAGTCGCGGGTTTGAGCGCCATCATCGAAAACATGAATTGGCTCATGGTTAATGATGGCTTTACAGAAACGGTGAAAAGCCATATCTGGTCGTTGATCAGGGCCATAAACCGTGAAGTACCGCAGAGCCACCGTTGGAATACCAAAGTTATGATAGTACAGTTGACATAAGTGCTCTGCAGCTAACTTCGTAACACCATAGGGAGAAATCGGTTGAGGAGTTGCAGTCTCAGATACTGGTAATTCCCTGATATTACCATAGATTGAAGATGAGGATGCATAGACAAAGCGTTTGATTTGTTGACGAGTGGTCAGCAGTGTATCCAACAAACGTTGCGTTGCCAAAACGTTACAATCCGTATAAATCGAAAAACTACTGCCCCAGCTTGCACGCACTCCAGCCTGAGCCGCTTGGTGGAATATGTAGTCAACTCCATCCAGCAATGGCGCGAGTGAAAGCCCTAGCAAATTACCTTCAATAAAAGTAAAGCGCTTATGCGAACGTATATTTTCTATATTCTGCTCTTTCATGAAGCGAGGATAATAGTCGATAAACGCATCTATTCCAATCACCTCATGCCCATCAGCAAGCAAACGTTTAGCTAGATTTGAACCGATAAAGCCGGCTACACCAGTAATTAGACAACGCATGATATATCCTCCAACCAATATGATACAAAACGATATAATATTAAAGCAATATTCATTAGAAGATTGCAGGCACCTTTCGTAGCAAGGCTGGTGCAACAGCCTTTTGCTCCATTCGTAATTACCTTTCGACGATGTAGCAGCAAGATCATACCATACACGTCTCTTTATAAAGATCTTCTGTGGCATCCAAAACGTTTTCCCATGAATAAGAACGTGCTTTCTGTACTGATAAAATACTCAAATTTTGGATGGCCTGCTTATCTGATAAAAGTGCATCTAATGTTTTTGCATATTTTGCAGCAGTCGGATCTTGAATGAGCACAGCAGACTCGCCAAGAATTTGCCGTATTTCAGGCAAATTGGAAGCTACTACAGGAAGGCCAGCAGCGAGCGCTTCAAGCATTGCATTAGAGAGACCTTCTTTCAAAGAGGGAAGTACAAATATATCCGCTGACTTGTAAAATTCAAGAAGCTCGCTGCCTGTTTTTCTACCATGTAGTTGAACATTTTGCAGCCTTTTCTCCTGAATTAAAGCTTCTAGGTTTTCCTTTAGTTCCCCTTCGCCGACAATATCCAAAAAGACACTTGTTTGCATTTGTGCAACGGCCTCGATAAGAAGCGGAAGGTTTTTCTGAGCTGCCAATCGACCAACGAACAACAGATGTGGAATAGGGGTTTGGCTCGTGCTTTTATCTACGAAATATTCTTCAGCCACACCATTAGGTATCACAACAATAGATTCCAATGGAAGTGCATATTTGGAGGCCATAATGCTCTTCTGCGACTCCGTTTGGCAAAGAATTTTTGCAGCCGATTTTAAAACTCTTTTGAGAAACCATTTCTTATAGGTCTCGAGGAAGAAACCTAAAGGGCCAGAGGGATCCACATCCAGATGGATATGGGCGATATAGGGTAGCCCTTTCAACTTGGATATCAAGTAGACAATTTCTGGCGAGAATGCCTGTGCAATATGGAGATGTATAAGAGAGTTACGCGGGAGAGCAAGAAGCCGAAAAAACAAGGTGAACATGATTGGCGTATGTGCCAATTCAATTGATTTTAAATAATAAACCTGCACTTTAGTGTTGTAAGCTGCCTCCTTGGAATAGCCTATATCAGATGTATATACCAACACGGGGTATCCTCTGTCTACAAATCTCTCCGCTCTCAGCGCTGTACCTTTTTCCATCCCACCCAGATGAGGTGGGTAATAGGATATTACATGTATGATTGTTGGTCTGATTTGGGTTATCTTAGACATATTTCAAGCATCTCCTTTATCACTCACGGTTGCTCATTTTACTAGTTAACTAGCAGAATGGATGCTACATGAGCACTATGAACGAATTTGAACTTCTAACAACCGAACGTATTGATAATGTTCCTATCCTGTTACAGCGGAGCCTTCTTCCTTGACGCGTTTCAGGCAAACCTCTTGCTTGGGAGGATCTGATACCAGATAGCGACAGCGGTGGAACCATCCTGAAGCATCGTTAGCAACAACAGTGGTATTATCTATATCCACTTTCTAGCATGTAAGTGAGCAAATTTCATAATTTTACTCATTTATTATATGATTCATATTTCACATTTATTTTATACTTTAGCAAATTAAATTCCCAGATACGCGAATCGCAAAATATTCATCTATAAACATTGTTTTCACCGTTATTATACACAAGATTCTTATTTGCATCTAAGAAAGGTTTAGACGAAGTGTAATTGAGAAATCCTCCATCAATGCTAGTTTCTATATTGGTTGAAATTTCCAGATAAACATAGGCGTCTCTTAAGGTTGTAGATGGAAAAATATTATTTACGACAGTTATGTTTCCATAATCTAGTAATTTGCTGGCACCCGCTGTATCAGCCTCTACAGACTCATTATTGACATTATTCTTTGAGAGCCAGACTATAGCAAGAACATCTGATTTATGAACATAGTAACCGCGATAGTACTGACCAGCATTATCCAAGGTCATTTGAGGATAATAATCTCCTGTAAGGTGTGAAACAAATCCTGTTAAATTTAAAAAGAAAATAATCGCTATTATTCCAATGAAAATCACTTTTCCCTGTTCTTTTGCAAAAAACAATATAGAACAAACACCTAGCACTATTGGCAGTGAAAGCATAAAAAGAAGCTGTTGAAACATTCGCAACAACCCATACTCGGCTGATAGATCTGGCAGTATAACTTCAAGAATCAGAAGAAGAACAGCGCCAAAACATAGAAGTAGATATTGCAGATCAAATGGTTTTTTATTCTTAAGGAACAGAACCGCTAGCAAACCAATGAATACAAAAATTTGCATGAAATCAGCAGAAAGGGATCTCAATTCTGCCTGAATGTCAAATACGGGGACATGAAGAGTAGCTAGCAAATTGCCTAATGGTGTTGGTGCAAGTTCGTCTTGCGAAACCGGATAGCTGGGATATTTATTAGTTATTGATTTACTATAAAATTGGCTAGTATCTGCATTTCCCTCATTTGCTGATGCTCCTGATTGAATAGTACTGTTAATATAATCTTGAAGTTGCTGTTTAGGATCCTCCTCTTGAGGAGCAGAGAAGATGCTATAAGAAACATCACCTGACTTAGCATCAGCATCTGACTTTACAAATAGGCTACCGACAACTTCTGATATTACCGATCCAACATGGCTTGATGAATTTGTATACAAATTATTCCAGACATAGGTCATCAAAAAGAGCAGCAACACCAGGGGGAGGGTAAGAAACATTTTATGGTAGTGGGTCTTAGAGGAAGGATTAGTCGGAGTTACAGCATAAAGCACTACTGTGTCTTCATTTGAATACCAAATTGTCCCCTTTTGATCACTACCAATCTTAGCAGAGGAATGATCAGTCTGACCCATTGTAGAAAGCATTACTGTATGTTCATTTGCATACCAAACTACCTTATCATTCCTCTTTTGACCACTATCGATCTTAGGAGAATGACCCATCCAAGTTTTCTGTGGCAGGTTGAGAAACCCTTTAGGGTTATGGATCTTAGGAGGACGATCAGTTGGAGATACTTTAGGAAGCACTATTGTATTTTCATTTGCATACCAATTAGTAAAAGTATTTTTTAGTGTAATATGAAACGTTGCTAGCAGCCAAGCAAATATGTTTTTCACCAATGGCAAGGAACTTATTAACATTAAGGCATATACAAATGCAACTAATGCTAATAAAACAAAATTCGTTGAGTAATGAGAAATTATAACACTGAGCGCAAAAACAATGAACAATATCTTTCTTATTGATAAAGAGAGTTTAGGAAGGAGCATCATATATAGCACCAAGCCGAAGAAGATAAAGCCTATTTCCTGTCGATTCAGCATGGGCATATCATTGAAAAACGTTGGGAAAGACATAAAAAAGAAAGCTGATAAAAATGCAAATACTGGTATTGTATAGTTTCTTATGATAAAAAACACTAATACCGGTGAAGTTGCAAATAGAATTTGAAAAATAACTTTATAAACGTACATATCTTGTATAGATAAGAGACTAGTTAGAACTGTCGGTAGTATAGTGATACTAAGGCAAGCATTATAGGCATCTTGATAAAATGCCATACTCCAAATGTGATGTGTATTTGTAAGCTGGAATACGTAAAATTCTCTTTCAATATCATGCCCTGTTATATACCAGCTACGGAGAGAAGTGGTAAATAAAGAGGCCACTCCTATGAAAAATATCGCATAGGGATAGAGATCAACTGCGATCTTATCGCGAAATAGCACCAGGAGAAGGCTATAGATTGCTATGGACCCAAGTAGGATAAGTGTTAGAATATCGCTGCCACCATTATTTAAGACAATGGCTCCCAATGTGGCAAGTATAGGAAAGAACACAGGTAGGACATAGAATACTTTTTCCATATTCGAGCGGTTGGGAAACTGTATCTTAACCACTAGTTGTTCTGTTCTTATCCATGCAAATATAAAAAGTATCGATATAAGCACATTGAAGCCACACAGAACATTTTGGGATGCTAGTGGGTTATTCACGTTGAATAATGGCAAGAGAATATTTAAGAGTAATCCACCAAATTCTAAAAAGGCAATGCTGAGCCCTACAATAAATAAAAGATTTTCCCAAAAAGAGAGCTTTCTAATTCGCAAGATTAATGAGATGAGGAAACCCGGCAATAAAATACAGGTGCAGAAGGAAATGAGCGTCGTTGTATACAGAAAATTGATCTGTGTAAACGCAAGTATGTTGGCTAGGAAGTCAAACCCCAGTAATAAGAGAAAGAGTGTATTTTTACTAAATGTCATAATTTAAATTCCTTATAAGCACCTTCTTTATGATTATTTTAGACATGATTCAAATACTTCCTTAGTTAAATCAACGCGTGTATCCCAGGTAAAGTTTTCCCTGACTCTAGCTGCACCAGAACATCCCATACGGGTTGCTAATTCTTTATCCACCATTATTTTTGAAATTGCTAGCGCCAAGGCGTTGCTATCCTGAGCAGGCACAAGGAACCCATCGATACCATCTCTGATGACTTCAGGAATGCCACCTATCTTTGTTCCAACCACAGGAGTTTGACATGCCAATGCTTCAATGAGCACCATGCCGAAGCTTTCTATGGCAATAGATGGCAGCACAACCACAGATGCTCTCTGCATCTCCTCAACTAGATTTTTCCCTCGTTTTATACCAACAGAAATAAATCTCTTGTCCGTAAAATCGCCTTTTTCTCCAATAATATGTAATTTGACTTCGGGGAGCAATTTTAGCGCTTCAAGCAAATAATAGAGGCCTTTTATTTTATGCATGCTTTTAGAATGACAAATGAACAAGATGAGTTTATTTTCTTTTTCGATGAGTGAATCGGGTTTGAATAGAGAAACATCCACTCCTGGGTGAATAATAGTACTTTTAGAAGCATAGTTTTTTAAGATAGAATCTCTCACAAAATTGGATACGCAGATTATTTTGGTTGCTTTCTTCGCGGTATGGGGGAGAATAAACGTCTCATACAGAAAAATAATAATATCTGGTAATAACTTATTTTTCCGCATTGCTCCGGAATGATAAGTTAAAACGAAGGGAATGTTTCCGGTGAGCGATGCTGTCAAATCACCGATGAAGGGAACTGGTTGATGTGAGTTGATAATATCAGGTTTTTCCGCACGAATTATTTTTCTTATAGCTAGATACCATAATGGGTTGATAGGCGTATTCGCAAACCTGAGCATGACTGGTAAGCGATATACCTTTATTCCACAATATTCCTCAATAATTTGTCTTTTATCATTGGAATTTGAGGTAACTACAAACACCTCATATTTATGTGTCTGCATGAGACCCTGTGCAATATTGAATGCATAGTTTTCTAACCCACCCGAATGAGGTGGAAAGTAAGGTGTAACTAAGAGTAATTTAACTTTCTTATCTTTCATGCTAATCCCGAATTGTTGATATATTCAACATCATCTCGATTCGATATATATCGTAAAACTTCTTCTAAATTTTTCCACTCGTTGTGCTTATCTACTTCCCATGAATGGCCCCATAGATGGAAAATGCCTCCAGCTTCCATAACTTGATCAAAAAAGTACCGAGCAAGTTTTTGCCAATTTATTGTTCGATATTTTGGCAATTGCAACATATCTGACAGATGAGTATACACATGAACAGTGGTGGGTAATGCACTGCTCTCACTCGAAGTCGCAATTGAAAAACGCTTTGTTGTTCTAGCCACTGCAAAACCTAAATCATGCATAGCCTTTTGAACTTGTTCGGTATAAGCTCCATAAGGATACGCAAACGTTTTGATTTCTTTCTCTACTATTGACTCTAACATTTCCTTTCCAGCTTTGATATCATCAACAGCATAATCCAAAGAAACTTGAGCTAAATTGGGATGATGGAGAGTATGTCCTCCAATCTCAAAATCCTCGCTGAGAGATCGAATTTCTTGCTCCGAAAGCAGATCTTTTTTAGAGAATTCCCGATTTGCAGGGGAGACATAAAATGTTGCTGGAATGTTATATTTTTGAAGTAAATGTGCTAATTTTAAATCCAGTTTATGTCCGTCATCCCAACTAGTCGTTACGATTTTTTTCATTCTTTCCTCACAGACTTACTATTATGCACCAAAACTTCTTGATGGGCACTCATTTCTAGTACTTCTAGATAGTCTCCTAAACGAGTTGGTTCCTCTTTTGATGTTGTCTTTGAGGAGTGTTCTGTTACATATACACTTTCAACTTTTTGGGCCAAATTATTCCAGTCAAACTGTTGAAGAAATAATGTGTACCTTGTAGAGTCCGGCTTCGTTGTCATATATAGATCAATTGTATGCGCTAGCTTCTCTTTTGATAAAGATATTGTCTTGCCGTTTAACCCTTCTTCAATCAAGTATCTAGCAGCATTTTGATGATAGTCAGTTGTTATAACCGGAAGTCCACAGGCGTTTGCTTCCAGAACGACAATACCAAATCCTTCTCGCGTCGAAGGAAAGGCAAAGACACGAGATGATTTCATTAACGAATATAATTGATCGTGGTCTTCGATCTCTTCAATGAAGTCAATGTTTTCAACCAGATCATGCTTTTGAACAAGCTCAATTAAGTTATTTCTCTCGGGACCCCTACCCACAATCACACACTTTATCTCGGGATACTTTGTCTTCAGCAGGGCTACGCTCTGTATCAACACATCAACATTTTTGTGAGATAACAACCTACCAACAAAAATAATATCTGAGCGTGTTGGTGCTGGAACAATAGCTTCAAGCTCAGCAATTGAAATACCATTAGGGACAACCGTGATTTTACGCTGGGGAACCTTTAGTTTTGTGGTAAGTTCTCTTGCAGTGTGTTCAGATACAGCTATAAATTTATCAGGAAGCATTGAGGTAATTTTTTCAATCAAGCTTGCTAATATTCCTGATGGACCCATATAGTTTATCCAGTATGAAGTTCCCCATACCTCGTTCCAGATGACATGCAGTTTTTTCCGCTTAAGAAGAGCAACTACCTTAGTGCTAAAAAGCACTAAGTGTGGCATATGATCGACGTCAATAATATCAAAGTCTTCTTTTACTAACTTAAGGCAATGCAACGAGAATAACAAAGCCTCTTTGATAGATCTCCTTTCACCAGAGTATAAAGGGAAATAGGGACTTATGGCTTTTATCTGTACACCTTCTTCCATTCGGGCATCTGACTCTTTCCACCATTTCATGCAGTAAACTGTGACTTCATGACCCATTTTAGCAAGTCGTGTAGAAATTTCGTAGATTCTTTTCTCTTTACCACCTTTGTTATAGGGGTAAATGGCATCGGATACTATCGCTATTTTCAAAATGGTCTCCTCTCCGCACAAAAGAAAAAGCAGGGAAGTGCTTAAAATGATTATTACACTTAAATCAGCAAATCAGCAGTTTTTCGTTCACCTGCTGTACTGAACGAATCGCTAGTATCATATACATCAATGATATGTTGATCATTATTCTTTCTACCCATCGCTTCTTTTGGTGGAGACCAGAAAAGGTTACGATAAAGGGTAAAAAGAATCTTTAATCCATCTTTGATCGATTCAATTTTTGTTTCACCTTCACGGACATCATAGGTAATTGGCACTGAATAGATAGAGTAATTCAGTTTCACCAACTTAGAGATCATTTCCATTTCGATACTAAACCCTTCTGATCTTAAATGATCTCTCATCTCTACAACAACGTCTCTTCGCCAAGCAAAATAGCCGCTTAATACATCAGTGATATTTGCGCAGTAAAAGCATCTTACTAAAAAAGTATAGATCCAATTGGCCAAGCGATTTTGGGCCTTAAAAGCATTTTTAGTAACTTTTCCGCCAAGTCTGGAACCAACAACGACATCGCAAAAGCCACTTTGAATAGGCTCTATAAGTCTGAGCATTTCTTTGGCATCATAGGTATTATCGCCATCAAGCATGACGACATATGTGGTATTGCTATCAACACAATTGAAGGCCCTACGCATTGCATTGCCTTTACCTTTTGCATGTTCAAAAATAACCTGGGCCCCCTTACTCTCAGCAACTTCTCTGGTCCGGTCAGAAGAGTTGTTGTCAATCACAATAACGTTGACTTCAAATCCATATTTATCTAATGTGTGATAGGGAATATTGTCGATTACTTTGGCGATACCTTGTTCTTCGTTGTGGCACGGTATCAAAATAGTAATTTTTTCTTTTTTCATTTCGCTACTCTCCTATCCAGAAATCTATGGATTGTTGTTTATTGGTTAATTCAATAACAACCTCTTGACTTCCAGTCGAATGGATGAGATTAATTTTCTCATTTTTGACGTAGTACTGATTGTTTTTAACCAGTACATTCCCGCTATCAACGATGTGTCTCGTGCCATTAGCATTCACGGATACATCATAGGTATATTGGAAATTAGTTGCCTCGAGGTTATGGATGACAAATGCAAAACTTACTGTCTGGTTACTTGTCACAGAATTTGGCAAATTCGCATTATCGTTAAAATAGAGCTCCGTCAATTTTTCGGGTTTGGGGATTAGATCAAGAGTAATAAGCTCGTTATAAATGGACGCTCTATTTAAGCTGAAGAAAATGAGCATTCCTACGAATAATGCTGTTCCTATCAATAATAGAAATACTAAATTGAAAAGCTGTTTAGTTGTTAGGTGCATCAATTAAAACCTTTCGTACCTATTAAAGTTTCCTGACGAAACCTTTCTATAGACAGGCTCAATTTAGAGCACGTCGCGCTTGAACAGGTGGAGCTACCTTTGTATCTTTATAAACAGCTTTATGTAAACAAAACTTAGAGGTACTGTAGATAGGTAGAGTGAACATGGTAAATATCTATTGATAATAAATCTTGTCGTCAACTACAGCTATACATTCCGATAGCTTGATATTGAGATCCTACGCTTGGGGCTAAGCGAGAAGATACTTAAGTCTTGTTCTTTTCTAAATCATTTGAAGCCCAATAAATCCAACCTAAATGCCAATAACGTCAGATGCCTTTTCTGTAACTCATGTTCGGTTGTATACCGCCACAAGCTTAATGATACGAAAATAATTTCATACGTTTTGCCGTCATTAGTAAATTAGCACTAGTTGGTTCGTGGCATTCAAGTGCAAGATATTGCTCAGTAAAAAGTTTTCACCTCTCTATTAAACTAGAGATTTTTTTAAACCTGAGAACCGTAACCAGTTGTCCAGTCACTAGTCCTAAGGCATTACTCAATTGACACCCAAATAGGTGTAATAATTGCATAGCTTGTATAGCACAAAATCGTTATACTTCAATTCTTCTATGCCTCGTGAGGAAGGATACATTCCTGAGTTATAAAAGTCAAGGTTAAGGAGGTTACGCTTTAGGACTTGTGGATAGTATTTTTCTATAAATTATGTCTAAACCTTAACCTGTATAAGACGTATTTCAATGAAAACGAGCATATGGGGCGTTATAGTAGCTTGGACATTCTCTTATCAGATGAAATCTTATTCCTCAAATGCAGAATTTACAAATTCTGAGTTAAGATTTCTCAACTATACTTCATGCGCAATTAATCCTATCAACTTGCGTTGATTCTAACTAATCTGGAAAAGGGATTACGAAGAAGGGATACTTCCCTTTCTTGCAAAATAGGAAATTCTTGTTAAGAAAAGGATCACAACGTGACACGAATGCTATAATCATTTCTATGAGTGCGCCATGGAAAGCTCTATCTGTCTAGTTGCGGGTGTTTTCTGGTTCAAAGTAGTGCATTCTACATTCAGATAAGGTTCAAATGAGAGTAATTCTGCTTGATAATGTTTGTCTGGTACAAGTACAAAAGTGTCAAGTTCGTTTGAACTATGCGTTACAAAACACAAGGAGTGTGAATATTTAATGCTTACCCTACTCTCCAGTCCTATCTGGCAAACTATAGGAGCTTTTTTAGCTATTGGCATAGCTGTGAGTCTCTTGCTCTTGCATAACTCAAAGAAAAATACCAAGTACAAAGTACTTGTCGGTTTTCTTCTAATTCTTCCTCTGATTATCTCTACCTCTCAACAGCAACCGGCAACGCATGCAGCAAGCTCAAGTATAAACCATGGGGTAATTGGTATCAGTCCTGGTTCTGGCTTTGAAGGACCTTTTGAGAATATGAACAGTAGTCAACAGCAAGCAGTCATTAACCAGATGAAAAGTGATGGGGTACAATGGTTGCGTCTCGATTACTACAATAACTCTTCCTATGATTACCAATTTATAAAAGATGCTGAAGCAGTTGGAATTAACGTCGATGCCTTGTTGGAAGATTTTACTGCAACATCGGCAGAATTTGCCAGCTTCAGCACACAAGCTGTTAATACTCTTGAACCTCTAGGCGTGCACACTTACGAGATTCTTAACGAAGTTAATCTCTATACTCCCACAATGACTGCAGACCAGTATGTGCCGATACTTAAAGCAGCCTATAGCGCTATTAAAAGTGCTGATCCCTCCTCAACAGTGTTAATGTCGGGGCTTGGTCCAGGACCTGACAGTCAAGAGCCTTATACGTATCTTCAAGCTATGTATGCGGCCGGTGCTAAAGGGTATTTCGATGCGGCTAACCTACATCCTTATAGTTTTCCAGATATGCCAGCGCCAGCAGCAGCTGATTGCTATAGCTATAATGGTTTTTGTTCTGACTTACCAGCTATGTATGCTGTCATGCAACAAAATGGCGACGGCAATAAAAAGATTTGGCTGACGGAATTTGGCTGTCCAACAGGTTCCGATGACGGCATTTCTGCAAGCTGCACAGATAGTACATTAGCCCAACAAATAACTCAGGCGTTCGATCAAGCAAATACTTGGCCGTGGACAGGACCTGTTTTCGTATTTAGCTGGCAGGATAACACTACAGATGGAGACTTCGGGTTGTATGATGCTAATGGTTCTCCGAAAACTGCTACGCTATCCGCTTTTAAACAAGTAGCTTCTTTATCATCTGCAGTTGTAGCACCTGCGCCAATAGCAACGCAAGCTCCAATCTCAATGGTAACCGATTCTATGATTACTCCTTCCGCAACTCCTTATGCATTTACGACCCCTTGTGCACATGGGAATGACCATTGCATGTAAAGGCAAGTTTGGCGCTAAAATAAGATTATTTTTGCATTATCTGGAGTAAGCTATGGGACATAGGATATCAGGGCAGAGGAATGCTACTATCTCAGACGTAAAACGAGGGAGACAGTTTTCTTGTGATTGTACCTTTTATAAAGGCACTTAATACTACTTTCCAGCAATCATATACCATCCAAGATCTAGAAGCTGTCGAGGTAACACCCCCTAGATCTGGCAGGCCGAGAAAGAAAGAAGGTGAGAACGTATGAACCAACCCACAGAGGACCGTTTCAAGCAGATAGAAGACAGGTTGGACAAAATTGAGCAGCAGACGGAGCCAATCAATTTAAGGATCGAACGTGGATTGCCAGCATCTGAGGCTACCTTGCTTCAAACAATCATGAGCATGGTTGGCACACAAGCTACCGACATCGGTACTCTCAAAGGAGATGTGAGCACTCTCAAGACCGACGTGGAGGGCATCAAAGCTGATGTCTTAGCACTGAGAGAAAGCCAAGCTGACCTGAGAGATCGTCTTGAGGCTACAGCAACAAGAGAGGACCTTGCAGCACTCAAGGATGAACACGGTGCAATGCTACAAGAGATCCTGAGGCGGCTCCCAAAGCAAGAGTAGCCTCTGATATTTGCCCTGGCTTCGGCTGGGGTCTTTTTTTTGTCCAGAACAAAAAAGGGGTATGCTAACGTTAGCATACCCCCCTCCGCATTGCCAAAAATATTGTCTAGGCGTGAGGCGCTTCAATAGCCTTTTCCAGATTTTTGAAGAAGGTGTTCAGTGAACTTTTCACGATTGGGTGGCCGATCGGATTATCGGCGACAGCGATCAGGCCTTCGAGTTCTGCCTGTGCATCGTAGGAGAGCAATGAGCCGTCGGCCTCGTCAGCGATGCTGATCTTGTTTACGGCTTTCATAGAACCAGGTCTGCCGTTAGCCTGAACGTGCAACTCCAGGGAGCTGGGAGCTTGTTTGTTGACAATGTCAATTGCTACTCCGTATGGTCCGTGTGCACCGGGCAGGGGAGTGGTAACCTCAACTTCAATCTGGTCAGGAGCGGCATAGGTGACCGAGTTGCAGCCAGGGATGGCGGATTTCAAGATTTCTGGGTCGAGAATAGCGTTAAATACTTGTGCGCTAGATGCTTTAAATTTGTGTGTACCGTTGAGTTTCATCTACAGAGAACCTTCCTTTACAGTGTTTAAAAATACAAAACGTTTTACCATATCGATGGTGTTTGATATGGTAACTAAAGTCTCTGGGCTTGAGCTTTAGAGTGCTAGCAAGCATAGATGTATCCTGATGCTGTTGTTAATCGTTAGATTAATCAGGAGCCTATTAATGATGTTTGACAAATTGAGATGGCAAGATAGAGCCCCAGCTAACGACGGACGCGCTGAAGCGCGTGCCTACCATGCTATATGGCCCGCTGAAGCGGGCGCAGGGTCCTGCTTAAAAGGTGCCGGATGAAAAAGTCAAACGTTATCAATAGCCTCTGATGGCTAAGACCAATGGCTGCTCAGACTACATGCCACCAGCTGGCGAATCTTTGCGCCTGAAGGCAGCACTCCTGCCTCTATGAGCATGATGCTAGCAGAGAAGACCATGGATGTCAAGTTGAGAAACCGTAACGAGGTTGGTAAACCTTAGTTGAGCTGGATCGGGAGTGCAGAACAAGCATGGGATGAGTTGTAAAGCACTAAAGTGAGCTTGTACAGAGGGCAGCTAGTATAAAAAGTCCCCTTTCCATCCAAAACCGAATAGTTCACTGGCATCATCTGGTATTATAGAGAAAGGGAAGCTAGTATAAAGTCCACTTGCCACTTTCAACTTGTCCCTTTTTGGACCTCTTAACCCCTTGCAATGAAGCTCATCAATCAGACATGATTATAGGGGGGAGCAGATAAGGGAGTGAGAGAACGGAATATTGAATGAGGATAACCTCATCTATCACACTAAGGGGACTTTTTCTGAGCTGACAATGGAACAAGAGGAGAGTGGAAAGAACTCTCCCCTAAAAAATTGTTTAGATTGGAAATTGTAAAGATAGAAATGCTGAAAAAGATCAACAAGACCGATATTTGGCAGTTTTTACGCTTTTGTGTCGTCGGCACATCAAACGCTGTAATTGATTTTGGAGTCTTAAACTTACTGTTGTGGATGTATCCAACGACAGATCTCTGGAAAACACTTGGATATAATTCGATTGCTGTGGCATTGGCGTCTACTAACAGCTTCTTCTGGAACAAATACTGGACATTTCAGCAGCGAAATCCTATCAATCGCCAGGAGACCTACCGTTTTATCGTGCTAGCAAGCGGAACAACACTTATGAATGACACGATCATGTGGCTACTTGGCAGGATTTTTCCCACGTTTATGAATAGTAGCCTTATTGGAGCCAATGCCTTGAAGCTTGCGGCAATCATCGGTACGATGTCCATCTCCTTCTTCGGTATGCGCCTGTGGGTCTTCTTCCATCAGAGATTCGCTGGAGATGCGGGATCGCTGCTAGAATATGGGACGGACAAACTTCTGGCTATAGAGGCTATGTATGATACTGAGGTCAGTGTAGCCGATGATAAGGCTCCAGTGGGTCTGGAACTATAAAACTGTCTCTTTTTTGCATAGATAGATGTAAAGAGTAAGCTTCCGTCCCGTCCCCTTTCCCCACGGGCGCGATGAAGATTGTTGAAAAATGAAGCCGATGTCGGCAAGCCCCACGCCATGTCACGGGCGCAATGAAGATTGTTGAAAAATGAAGGCGATGTCGGCAAGCCCCACGCCACGCCACGGGCGCAATACCCAGAGGGCACACGGTGAATTGGGCCCCTACGACACGGGCAACCGTGTGCCCTCTGGGTATGAATTGCCGGATTAAAAAGGCAAAGATCAGAATTGGGTCCCTACGATACGAGCAACCGTGTGCCCTCTGGGTATGAATTGCTATATAGTATGCAATAAGGGCACGATGTTAATAACCGTCATTTCCATTGTTTCCGGTTAATTATCTATTGCATAGAAAGAGCATAAATTGTCTAGGAGACAAGAATAGATTTATCGATTCTTCGTAGCAATTTATTGCGCGAGTGTAGGGACCCGATTTACCGTGTGCCCTCCGGGTATCGCGTCCGTGGGGTGTTGTGGGGCAACACGCTCGCCACAAAGTAGGGACCCTTCATCGCTACAATCTGCAAAGAGCCATCCTCCTAGCATGACCCACTACCAGCACCCAAAATGGTGGGGACAGGAGCAAGCAAAGCT
>DASYAN010000468.1:0-10926 GCA_036501345.1 Ktedonobacteraceae bacterium | reverse complement strand
CCCTCCTCGACGGCCTCTTTGATTCTGGCCCAGGCTGCATCAACATGGATGACAGGGACAAACACAAGCCACTTGCCTCTTTTCTCTACATTATAGGTATCTGACCCAGGCCGAGCAGAATAAGCCCAGATCCAATAGTCCCCCACCTCTTGCGAAGGGAGGACTGAAGCAGGATGAGATGGCTCATGTACACTCTCTATAGATTGGCCCTTGCTCTTTCTCCTGGTTTCCATCTCTGGCTCCCTTATGTGAGCAGTCAGATGCTCAAACAGCGAGCACCACTCCCCACTATTTAACATCTGTTCTGCCTCATCTGAAAAGAGCCAGGCGCATGCCTCCGCAAGATGACCTCCTAGCACCTGGCAAGGAGTTGTCTGACACACACGACATTGCATCGTCCTTCCCTCCCTTTTTATGAGCACTCGGCTAGACGACAGAACACGGCTCGCGCGGCTTGCGCATCCGATACAGCCCTGTGCCCACCCGCAGCAATCCCGAATTGGGTACAAGCGGTTTCTAATGAGCGATAGCTCAGATGTTCGGTTCCAGTATTCTGGCCTGCTGCTACATACGAGAGATACTGGATCATCAAACAATGGCTCTTGAGTCGCGGCAGTGTGATCTGATATCGTGCCGCCGTCTGGGCCAAGAGAGGAATATCGAACGCGGCATTATAGATGATGATCTCGCGATCACGATAAGGCAAGAGCCTCGCCCAGACATCGGGAAATGACGGCGCAGAAGAGAGCATCGTTCTTGTTATCCCATGTATTCTCGTAGCGTCCTCTGGGATCTCCCCCTGGCATTGAATGAGCGTATCCACTACGACCCTCCCGTCTATTTCCACTAACGCCAGTTCGATGACCTCATGGCCGGCTTCCAATCCACTCGTTTCCGTATCCAGCACAAGCGGACGTTTTTTAAGCAAGGCACGTGCCCATTCTCCAGGAGACAGTGAGATGCTCTTTCTTTGCTGTTCAATCGCCGACCTCGCTGCTTGTTCGGTTGTAGGATAGCCATCAGGGCCAATGAGGAACCACTGACCAGAGAAGCTTTTGCGCCAGCGATAATGATGGTCACGAAGGAAAGCGTTGCGCTGAGAATGCTTCATATGTTACCTCCCACGTACACTCTTTTGGTCATGTCGCAGCACGAGACAGATACATCCATGAACAAGGAATGTGTTGACCTGTGCATTACCGTTGTCCTATACTGCCCCTAAGCGAGTGGAGCGTCTTGGATGGACAGGACTTTCTGCACAGACGAGTTTTCCTCTCTCGGCTCGCAAATAGTGAGGCACGCCATCTTTGTTGTTTGTCTTGATCAATCAAGAGGAGTATAAAGCCAGAAGGACGGGAGCGAGTGTGCAAAATTTGTGCATCTGTGATGAGAGATGAAAGTGTATGGATGAGGACCACGAAGATTTCGCTGACCAGCTTGGTCGGTATCTTGCGCGTGCAGGGTTTACGCAGCAAGAACTCGCGCACAAGGTAGGGATGCATCGCAATACCATTGTCAAATGGATGAATCGCGCCTCGCAGCCCACATCGCGTGCTCAGGTCCTGCGACTCGCCGATGAACTCTTCCTCTCGAAACAGGAACGAAAAGACCTTCTCCAGGCCGCCGGGTTTTCTGTAGATCGGTGGCCGACAGAAGTATGGACCGTTCCCATGCAAAAAGATATGTTTTTTACTGGCCGTGATGATCTGTTCCACTCCCTTCGATCCCTTCTCATCCCTGGAGGCACAGCGACCTTAATGCAAGCAATCAGCGGGCTGGGAGGCATTGGCAAGACACATACAGCGGTCGAGTATGCCTATCGTTTTTGCCTGGATTATGAGGCTGTTCTCTGGTTACAAGCTGATTCCTGGGAAATCCTGGCTTCATCATGTATGCAGCTCGCCATTGAGTTAGAACTCCCGGAGCAAAAGGAAGTAGATCAATGTATTGCAGAGGTGCAACGCTGGCTACGCAAGCACCATCGCTGGTTACTCATTCTTGATAACGTGGAAAACCCGCAGGAGATCATCTCAAAATTTGTGCCAACACACCATCAAGGGAGCATCCTCATCACCACACGCACGCATGATGTCGAGCCACTTGCTCAGACACAGGTGCTTTCAACCATGTCTGAGCAGGATGGTATCCTCTTCCTCCTGCGTCGCACACGAAGAGTTGCTCAATATGCCCAACTGGATCAGGCCAGTTCAGCACAACACGACGAGGCGCGTCACATCTGGCAACTCATGGATGGATTACCGCTCGCACTTGATCAGGCAGGCTCCTATATCCTGGAGATGGGCTGTTCATTCTCCCGCTATCAAGAACAGTATGCTTGTCGGAGAGCAGAACTCCTCAAGAGAAGAGGAAAGCGCTTCATCGGCCATGAAGAGTCCGTTGCTACCACATTTTCACTGGCGTTTGAGAGGATTGAAGCACTCAGCCCGATTGCTGCTGATCTGTTACGAGTATGCTCTTTCCTCTACAGCGAAGCTATCCCTATCGATTTGTTTCGTAAAGGGGCAGGGCATCTTAGCCCGCGTCTCTCCTCCGGTGAAGAGTATATAGACCAAGCGATAAGCGTACTTCAAGACTATTCATTAGTCCACCGCAGTGCCGAGACAGAGACGCTCTCCATTCATCGGCTTGTGCAAGCGGTGCTCATAGATGAGATGGATGCGTCAACCGCCCACCAATGGGCGGACCGCGTGGTGCAAGCGATGGAGAGCATCTTACCTGTTGGAGATGATCGTGCCACGGGAGCATTTGAACGACTCCTTCCTCATGCTCAGAACTGTGCCAGACTCATTGAACAATATCACCTGACTGAACGTTCTGCCACGCAACTCCTCTACCGAACGGGAGTGTATCTTGCAGAACATGTCCGCTATGGAGAAGCTGAGGCCCTCTATATCCAATGCTTGAATATTCGAGAGCGGGCACAGGGACCCGAGCACCCGGAGGTAGGCTATCCATTGTATGTCCTGGCAGAACTCTATCGGGAGCAGGGCAAATATAGAGAAGCAATTCCCTTGTATCAACAGACCTTACGTATCTGGAGGCAGGTATCGGGTTCTTATTACCCCGAGTTAGTCCATCCGTTGAGAGGTCTGGCAGAACTGCACCACATGCAGGCGAACTATCACGAGGCAGAGCCACTCTACCAAGAAGCGATTACTATTCTTGAGCAAACGCAAAGGCTCGATCAGTCTCAAATGACCACTCTGCTGAATTGCTTGGCCAATCTCTATCGAGAGCAGGGCAAATATGCGCAAGCGGAGTCACTCTATCAACGAAACTTGCGTCTCTATGAGCAGACATTAAGCAAGGAGCAACCTGCTTGGGTCGATGTGTTCCACGGTCTGGCAGAACTCTATACTGAGCAGGGCAGATATGGGGAAGCAGAAGGGTTTTTCCAACAGGCTTTATATATCTATGAGCAAGTGCTGGACCCGGACCATCCTCGGATCGCTCCTTTGTTGCACAACCTAGCTAATCTCTACGTAGATGAGGGCAAATATGATGAGGCAGAGCTGCTCTATCAGAGGGCCTTACACATTCTTGAACAGGCCTTTGGGCCAGATCATCACCAGCTTGCACATACGCTGAACAGTCTGGCGAACATCTACCAGATTAAGGATAACCATCGAGAAGCGGAAGCCTTGTACCAGCAGGCCTTGCGTATCTATGAGCAAACAGTGGGTCCGACAAACGTTCAGCTAGCCGCTGCGCTCAACAATCTGGGGAAAATCTACCAGGAACAGGGCAAGTATAGGCTGGCGGAGGCTCACTGCTTGCGTGCCTTGCACATTCGAGAACAGGCCCTGGGACCGGAGCATAGCGATGTAGCCACTTCACTAGACTACATAGCAATGCTCTACTGCGAACAGGACAAGTATGACGAGGCGGAGGTGCTCTACCAACGGTCACTGTGCATCCGAGAACAGGTCTTGGGACCCAGTCATCCTCTCCTCGCTTTTCCTCTGAATGGGCTCGGTAACATCTACTCTGAACAAGGCAAGTATGATGAGGCAGAGCCATTCTATCAGCGCGCGTTGTCTCTCTGGGGACAGAGACAAGACGTGTCACAGTCCCACCTAGCCACTCTGTTACAGAGTATGGCAAGATGTTACCGCGAACAGGGCAAGTATAGGGAGGCAGAGCCGCTCTACCAACGGGCTTTGCGCGTGCAAGAACAACGGCTCGGAACGGACCATTCTGATCTCGTTTCTCTCCTCAATCATCTGGCAATGATCCACCGTGAACAAGGCAAATACGCCGAGGCGGAATCACTCTTTCGACGAACGTTGCATATCCAGGAACAGACCTTGGGCAAGGCACATCCTGACGTGGCTATCCAACTCGACGGTCTCGCAAACCTGTATGCTGAGCAAGAAAAGTACGAGAAGGCAGAACCGCTCTACAAGCGAGCTATCTCTATCTGGGAGCAGGCAGAGGGCGAGGCACATCTCGACAGAGCAGCATCGCTCAACAACCTCGCAGAACTGTACCGCCAACAAGAGAAATATGAGGAGGCTGAGTCACTCTATAAGCGAGCTATCTCTCTTCTGGAGCAGACAGTAGAAGCAGACCTTCTCCACATGGCTCAGATGCTCACGAATTTGGCAATCATCTTGAGTATCCAAGGCAGATATGGAGAGGCAGAACTGTTGTATCTGCGTGCTTTACACATTCGTGAGCAGTCATTTGGGCAGACGCATCCAGAGGTGGCGGCATCCCTTGCGAATCTCGCAACTCTCTATTATGCCTATGACAAATACCATATGGCAAAGCGCATGGTAATACAGGCCTTGCTGATCGTTGAGCAGCAAAGTGGACCTCATCATACTCACACAATCGCTTTCCAGCAGCTCTATGACAAGATCCAGCAGAGAATAGATGAGGGGCTAGGTCAATCGAAGAAACGCAGGAAGCAAAGAAACGAGACGGCGCGTTCGCAAGCATGGAAAGCAGACAAGCTACGGTCTCTTCAGCAGGAACATGATATCCAGTACAATCAGGTGCAGAAACGTTTGAGCAAACTTATTGAGCGGGCCCCTCAGGAGATCATAAAGCACATGTGTTCTTCCATATTACATGCCTGGAAAGAAGCAGTTTTGGAGGAGTCCAAATCTGGTGAGGCGTTTGCCCTCTATGGGCTTCCTCCAAAAACAACAGTATTTCAACTGGTACCAGAAAGCCGTATCTCTGAAGGGCGCAATCCTCGGCATTGGACTGGTGAGGGAAGTGAGCAGGGAGCGGGGAACTTGTATGTCATCGAAGTTGACCAGAACCCATTTGAGGTTGCTATGGACGATGATTTCTATGCAACACCGCTTCCTCTAAATATGGCACTCCGACAAGCGTTCGATGTGACCCACCAGAGATTTTTTACGGAGAATACAGAAATGAAAGAGCCAGACAATCCAGAATGTAGGCGCATTTATCTAGGAATTGCGTTGGCAGCACAAGCCCGTTATAGCAGAGAAGAAAGAGAGGGTGAATGAGGATGTTGATGTTGACTCGATTTTTACGGATTATCCGCATCTTTCGCACTTTGAGTATGATAGATTAACTATCATGTCTGTAATAAATTTCCTCTCTTTAATAACGCACTTGCTCACCACACACTCAATTGCCGGCATCTTTTCTCAGACGCGTCATTGTATCAATGTGAAGTAGGCAGCCAGCGAGGTACTGATTTCTCAGCCCTTTTCCAACTTGATCCTCCCCCAGTTTGGGAGAGTCGGAGAAAGGAAATCTCGTACACTCCACGAAAGCAGAATCTTCCCTTGCTGTCCTCGTTGATGTCAAGCAAGAGAAAAAAAAGAGTAAGGAAAATTGGCTGAAAAGGCTTCAGAAAGCTCATCAGAGATTTCTGAAGCCCTTATGACTATCAAAGCCAATAAAAAAAGATCAATATCTATGCCTATCTAAGCCTTCATCGAATTCAAGCATCTTCTGAAAATGTTGGATCTGTCTCTGTGCAAAATGCCGCACGCGGAAATTGTTATCCTGAAGCCATAGGGAAAGCTCTTCTATACGCTTAGTATGAAAATAGGATGGAGCAAACATTCCAAGGTTTGAAAGCGGCGTACTTACAATAGCGGCACCAATAGCGTCTAAGACAATTTTATTATCAGTGCGTATGATGAGTTCTCGGCTCAAATCATAGAAAACTTGACCGTCATTAAACCAACGCAAGAGACGTGCAGCAGCTTCTTGTTTTTTTGTATCACCAGATGTGACCCTTTCCATCAGTACACTGCACAACACCTCATCTAAGGTATGGGCAATCACTTTTAAGACCTGCGGTACCTCCCAAAAAAATTCCGCCTCGTTGCGGAGCATCCAATCGCAAATGCGTTGTAGTACGTCTCGGTAAGTGTCACTAGTATGTATGCTTTCCAATGGCAGGGTAAATTGGAAAGGAATAGCACGATAGCGTTTGTCTTTAAGCTGATGTTTGGCCGCATGAGCTATACGCTGTTCGAGAAAATCTATTACGAGCATTGGCCCGAATTGCCCCAAACGATTCATGCATTGCTGGGCAGCATGATCTAATTCTGGAAGTTGCTCAAAACTTTGGAAGATGTCAAGGTAGTCTTGTTTATTAGTTATAGTTATATCCCAACCATCATTTGTCATGTTCGGCTGAGCTACAATATCTGCGATTCGTCGTAAAATTGTAGTGTCGCCGCGAGCCGCAATTTCCTTGAGAAAGGATACTGCCAGTTCAGGCCGATATGGTGAGAATGAGGGAAGCAGCGAAAGGATATCCCAATCAAGTTGCGACGAACCCTTGGCAACGAGGGTAGAGAGTATATCCCATTCCTGTTTTTGCAGTTCGCCCCATGATACATAGGAATAACTAAGCACAATACTACGTAATAGCGTCTCATTATCGCTAGAAACCCAGGAGTTGGTATAGGTTACTACCACATCCGGCCTACATCGGCGTAGCCCAATGAATATCCAGTGAAGATGTTTTTTAAGGGCCGAATTACCTGTTAATGCTTTTTGTATCAATAAATCCGCAAAGTCAGGATGGAGTTCCCCCAACGTTTCTAGCAGGAAGTCCATCCAGTAGGTGTCACTATTTTGTTTCGCTTCATCCGCTTGCTCTGCTATGAAAGTTATATCATGAATGAACTTTGTAATCGCTGTATCTGCTAATCGCTCCACATACTCTTCGATTTTTTGTTTGCGTCGCTGCTCATGCGCTTTCCAATCGAAGCGGTCCTCTGCATTGTCGTATCTGGAACGACCAATGAGAAGACGAAAAAATTCCACCTGTGAAATTGCCCTCCGACCAGGAACTCCTTTCATGCAGCAGGTTTGACCTGCCTGTGCCCAGGAAAGGTGAAGGGAATGTCCCGGTGGTGCAACCAATGCATGTGCTCGTCATTGCGACGAAGACTGGTCAAAGTCGCCAAGCTGGTTGACCCATCAGTGCTCCAACTATTGCACAGCATAAAATTCCCCATTGGCGTCATTTATCGTGTCCATTGACATTACACACGCTTTGCAACGTATTACCACCATATGACACCATGGCTCGTGCCCAGTCGCTCTCTCACACCGCCTGCCACACAACCACCACCCCATTGTGAGCCCCCGATGCAATGCACGTGCCATCCGGCGACCACGCCACTCTATTTACATAATAACCATGATCGTCGTAGGTGTGCAGTAAAGTACCACTGGCAGTATCCCAGACCTGCACGGTATGATCGTCGGAAGCGGTGGCCAGACGACGGCCATCCGGCGACCACGCCACCGCGTTCACAGCACGGGAATGACCGTTGAAAGAGAGTAAGTCCTCGCCATTGGTGGCGTCGCAGACCTGCACCATATGATCGTCGGAAGCGGTGGCCAGACGACGGCCATCCGGCGACCACGCCACGGCCTGCACAGTAGAATGGTCCTCGTAAGAGAATAAGGTCTTGCCATTGGTGGCGTCGCAGACCTGCACGGTGTGATAACATTCGTCCTCGCAGTAAAAATCATAAGTGAAGGCCAGACGACGGCCATCTGGGGACCATACCATGATAACCTGCATTGTGTCAGAAAAATCGTTGAAAAAGTTGAAAGAGAGTAAGGCTTTGCCACTGACGGCATCCCAGACCTGCACGGTATGATCATCGGAAGCGGTGGCCAGACGATAGCCATCTGGGGACCACGCCACCGCGTTCACAGTACGGGAATGACCGTTGAAAGAGAGTAAGGTCTTGCCACTGGCGGCGTCCCAGACCTGCACGGTATGATCATCGCTTTCCCCCCAGCTACCAGAAGCGGAAGCGGAAGCGAGACGACGGCCATCTGGTGACCACACTACGGCCTGCACGGGATTGGAATGACCGTTGAAAGAGAGTAAGGCCTTGCCACTGGCGGCATCCCAGACCTGCACGGTATCATCATCGGAAGTAGAGGCGAGACGATGGCCATCTGGGGACCACGCCACCGCGTTCACAGCACGGGAATGACCGTTGAAAGAGAGTAAGGCCTTGCCACTGGCGGCGTCCCAGACTTGCACACTCTTATCCATGCTATTCCAGCCACTACTACCGGAAGCGGAGGCGAGACAACGGCCATCTGGGGACCACGCCACCGCGTTCACATCATCAGAATGACCGTTGAAAGAGAGTAAGGCCTTGCCACTGGCAGCGTCCCAGACCTGCACGGTATGATAATTGGAAGTAGAGGCGAGACGATGGCCATCTGGGGACCACGCCACCGCGTTCACAGCACGGGGATGACCGTTGAAAGAGAGTAAGGTCTTGCCACTGGCAGCGTCCCAGACTTGCACACTCTTACCCATGCTATTCCAGCTAATACTACTACCGGAAGCGGAGGCGAGACGATGGCCATCTGGGGACCACGCCACCGCGTTCACAGCATCAGAATGACCGTTGAAAGAGAGAAAGAGGTTGCCACTGGCAGCGTCCCAGACCTGCACGGTATGATCCTCAGAAGCGGAAGCGAGACGACGGCCATCTGGTGACCACGCCACCGCGTTCACAGCACGGGAATGACCGTTGAAAGAGAGTATACATTGGCCACTGCTAACATCCCACACTCGTGCTATCTTGTCACCAGAAGCGGAGGCCAGACGACGGCCACCCGGCGACCACGCCACGGCATTGATCGGGGCTACACAGCAATCTTCACAGGTCAGGATCAGTTGACCTGTTCTCGCATCCCAGATTTTCAGGAGACCATTGCTCCCGCCAGTGGCGAGGCGCGTGCCATCCGGTGACCAGGCACATGTCTCCCCTAGTGCATCGTTGTGTCCGCGATAGGTCAACAACCTCGTGCCAATTGGTGGCTTCTTGCTCGCCGAGTCTAGAGCCTCGGCAAAGGCATACACGCTGGGGAAACGGTCCTGTGGCTGCTTGGCTAGTCCTTTCAGCACCACTGCTTCCATGGCTACCAAGATGGCTGGCACTTTGTCGCGCAGGAGTGGCACGGGCTCATGGGTATGCTGATACCCCAACTGGTAAAAATCGCCCTCGCCAAATGGGAGCGTGCCACTGAGCCACTGATAGACCATCACCGCCAGTGCATATTGATCGCTGGCAAACACTGGCTGGGCGGTGAACATCTCCGGGGCCATATAGGCGGGCGTGCCTAGGAGATCTGCGGTGGATTGCACGGTCGTCCGTCCCGTCTGGGACATCACGGCAATGCCGAAGTCACTGAGCAGGAGTTCGCCTTGCTGGTCAATCAGGACGTTGTCCGGTTTGATGTCGCAGTGAATAATGTGGTGTTTGTCATGCGCGTATTGCAGAGCATCAGCAATCTGCATGACGTATTGCACGACGGTTGCCAATGGCAGTCGTTCGCCATCTGCATGACGTGTCCGCAGTGAGCCATTAAGCGCATAATCGAGCACGAGAAAGGGTATGCCTGTGCCCGACTGGAAAGCAAAGTCGAGCAGGCGCACAATGTGTGGGTGTCTGAGTGCTGCGATGGTTTCGGCTTCGCGCTGAAACTTTTGCTGATCGATCCCGGCCAGATGCAAGACCTTAATGGCAGCTTGCTGGGTAGCTATATTCACGTGTTGCCCCAAATAGACACTGGCAAAGCCACCCTCGCCCAGCAGCTCAATGAGGCGATAGTTGCCCAACTGCTGACCAATGGCAGGCTTCTTGCTCGCCGCTTCCAGAGCCTCAGCAAACTCACGCACGCTAGCAAAACGATCCTGGGGCTCCTTGGATAGCGCTCTCATGATCACGGCTTCGACGTCTGCCGAGATAGTGGGGACCTTGTCGCGCAGCGGTGGCACTGGCACGTGCCCATGCTGATAACCGAGCTGGATAAAATTGCCCTCGCGAAATGGGAGCGTGCCACCCAGCCACTGATAGGCCATCACGGCCAGCGAATATTGGTCGCTGGCCTTCTCCGGTTTCCCTCGGAACATCTCAGGGGCCATATAGTAGGGTGTGCCAGTAATGCCATGGGCGACTGAGCGCGTTGTGCGTCCCGTCTTGGAGATCACCGCAATGCCGAAGTCGCTGAGCAGGAGGCTGCCATGCTGGTCAATCAGCACATTGTCTGGTTTGATGTCGCGGTGGATAATGTGGTGTTTGTCGTGCGCATACTGCAAGGCGTCGGCAATTTGCGTGACGCACTCTATGATAGTCGCTAATGGCAATGGCTCACCGAGAGCATGACGTGTACGTAGAGAGCCATTGAACGCATAGTCGAGCACGAGAAAGGGTGTGCCCTGCTCAATAGCAAAGTCGAGCAGGCGCACAATATGTGGATGTTTGAGTGCGGCGGTAGTCTCAGCTTCTTGCCGAAACTGTTGTGTGTTAACTTGCGTGAGATGCAGGACTTTGATGGCCACTTGTTGAGCAACAATCTGCACGTGTTGTCCTAGATACACGCTAGCGAAGCCGCCCTCGCCCAGGAGCTTGACGA
>DASYAN010000467.1:0-2976 GCA_036501345.1 Ktedonobacteraceae bacterium | reverse complement strand
ACAATGTTTAATAAGGATGAATAAAGCAATAGTGCAGTATAGTAGCAGCAATCCTGCATCCAAAAAGAAATGTCTAGCAGATGTCTTGTCCTTGTCGTTGCGTTACCACAATTGATGAGGCATACTTATAAGCGTAAAGTACTTCTCACTGACCAATAGCTAAAGAGAAATTGCAGGAAAGAAGTATAACAATTCTAACTGATTCTATTCTTTGGTTTTAGGCTCAATATAATGTTTTTTTAGATTTAATTGTGATTACGGCTTAAAGGAGATACTCATATGGTATATGACAATAGCAGCAGATCTAATGTTTCAGTTGTAGATAAGCTAAGCAACTTTATGAGAGCAAATGCAGAGAAACATTTCCACTGGCATAAAGGAGTACTTCAAGAGAGTTATTCTATGGTAAAATTGTATTGGCACGACTTGAAAATAAATACAAAGCAACACTTTCAAGGCTATGAAGGAGTACTTCAAGAAGCTTATTCTACTATAAAATTGCATTTCCAAGATTTGAGAGGAAGGGTAGTTAAAGCGGTAAAGCAAGGAGCAACACGCACAGAAGTTGCCCACATGTTTGATGTCTCAGTATCGGCAGTGAAGTGGTACCTCAGACAATGCAGAGAGCAAAGCCATGGCCTGCTCAAGTTGATCTCAGGACGTTCCTTCAAGAAACTGGTTCCGCTTCCGGTAGGAGTACACTTGGACCCTCGAACAAAAATGGAACGGAGAGCAACTCTAAGGAAAATTTGAGCTCGATGAGCACTTCAGAGAATTTCTCTTAAAAACTTGACTTGAATCACCAAATCGCTCCACAATGACAATGTGGAGCTTTTGTTTGTGCCCATGATATTGTGGCTTTGACAAAGCACAAAAAAGATCAGGTCCGTCTCCTCCACGAACCTGACCGATAGATGAGCCAATAATACTTTTCCTGCCTACTGGATGATAGAAGAAACTAGCGATACGCCCTAGTTCTCTCCCTCCTCTCAACTGCTTAATGGATTAAGGTGAGGCTCCAACCAGTTCGCGATTGTGCTTAGCAAGAAACCGATAAAGTGAACTTGCGGTTGGTGTTACTGCATACTCTTCTTTCAGATTATCTGTTCTACGAACAATTCCACACAGGTCAGCAATAGCATTTGTAGTCCCTATATACTCTTCTTGCTTGTTTTCAGCTTTACTAACTAAGTCATACAGGTCAGCAATGCTATAATGGCCCTCTACTGGCACCAGATCGTCACCACTGAATCCTTCTACAAGCAGACCTTCCTCTTGTTCATGAATAGCAATACCTTTCGCATCAATTTCATCGAGTATTTGACCAACTGCATACAAAATCTTTGCATAGCTAAACATGACTGACATTCATTTCTCCTTACATTAACTATTAGATTTAAGTTTAACAAAACATAAAAAGCGATTTAAATTTGTGAGAAAGATGTAATTTTCTTTCTCACAGTTTCCCCCGACAATTTTTAAGATGTACTTTACGCTTATAAGTATGCCTCATCAACGATGAAAATGCAACGACAACTGCAAGACAACTACACGACGTTTTGGAAGACACCCCTCCTTACGCTTCAGGCAAAGCAAACTTGCGATCCTTCAAGCGCTGGATTAAAGCGGGACGGCGTAGATGAGGCCGGACCCAGGTGGCAAAACGCGCTTGAAACTGCTGGCTCTCTTTAAATTGATCGGCGACTTCACGTAGTTCACTCAATAATCGAACGGCTTCGTCGTAGCCTGAACCCGATTTACGCGTAGCTGCCAGATCAGCTTGATGCCAATAATCGTCCTGGTGAGTGTGGATATTTTGCAGATGACGCTGGCGGGCCAGTTGCTCCTGCTCGTGCTTCTCGCGTTCCTGTTTGGCCTTAATGATCTTGCTTTCGGCGAGCAGCGTGGCGTAGGTGACGTGCTCACCAGTCGATGGCATCGCTCTCGTCTTATCCTGACCCAATTCGCGCAACTCTTTTACCAGTCGGCGGCTCAGACCTGACTCATTGTGAGCTAACCGCACCAGATAATCGCTGCGGCGCTCTTGTGGCAACAACTCGACCCATGCAACAAAATTATCGTCAGTTGATAACACAGCTGCCTTGCTATAGCGAGCTGCCGCGCCGAGCAGCTCTTGCGGCAGTTGTAAAAACTCTGCCAGAGCCTGCTGAGCCGCCGTCAACGTTCCAAAAGCGGGCGGAACTGGTGGCGCACTGATGATTTCATCGTCTTCTTCTTCATCATAGCTCCCTAGCATGCACATCGTGGCCAACCAAGCGATATACAGTGTCCGCAGATCACCTTCCATCAACTCATCGCGAATGGCGATCAGCGATCCCAGCTCATATTCAGTCCATTCGTCAGGAGCTTCCATCTCGCTAAAGTAGATATCGAGGATATCATAATCTGGATGTTGAGTGAATGTAACGAAATCATCATAATCGTAGCCTTCAATGAGATTGGCTGGTAAAGTCCCATGTGGGAAGCGCAATGCCAATTCTGGCGATCCCCAATTGGCCCAATACAGGAAACCATCGAAGTATTTGTGGAGCACATCGATGGGATCGTGCTTGAAATCACCCCAGTGATATTCAATGACAGCATGAGTGGAAGATGCTTCGATATGACTGGAAAGGTCATTGACCGCATCGAGTTGCGTCCGTGCCAGAGGCCGATCACTGGTCATAAATTCGTAACGTTGATATTCGCTCATCTTGTCGGCCTAGGAGACCCCTCGGATTCATCCAGGGGAGAAAGAGGCCTTCCTTTCTTGGTGGCTTGGGCATCGGGGGTAAACCTTTGCCTAGGATTTATCCAGGGGTTCTTGACAAATATTGTCCTCCAATGTGGCACCAATAATAGCATATCTCATACACGTGAGTAAATGGTGCGATGAGGACAGCACTCTCCCTTTTGGGGACAAGATGTGGCGTAGTCAGCAGAGATCTTAGTTCTGGCTGGTCAAGGTCTGCGCAG